>JASUSO010000045.1 GCA_030446015.1 Methanobacteriota archaeon | reverse complement strand
GCGGATGGCATCCAGCCGGACGCGGAGACGATCTACGACCTCATCGAGAACGAGGTTGCGCCGCTCTACTACTCGCGGACGATGAACGACGTCCCGCACAAGTGGGTCCGGATGATGAAGGAGTCGATCAAGAGCGTCGCCCCGCAGTACTGTGCTCTGCGGATGCTCAAGGAGTACGTCACCAGGTACTACCCTTCGGTCTGCAGGTATGCGGGCGATCCGGGAGGGCAGCTGGCCGGACTTGAGGGGGTCTGCCCCGTGGAGCCCACGTCCAGGACGAGGTGATCCGGAACCACCGCCCTCCCCCGGCCGGTTCCGGCGCGCGTTCTTCTGCAGTTCATTCTCACATTAACTCTTTTCGGAATGATCCGCCGCCCGAGCAGAACAGTTAACGTTTTTAAACGGTAGATAGCAAATATCTTTACCGGAGGCCGTTGTTCGGGGTTCTGCTATGGAGTGGAAGGACGTTATCCCGGTCGTCGCGGGTGCGGCCGTGATCCTGGTCGTCGCCCTCGTAGTGAAACCCGCCCTCCTCGGGGAGCCTATCGGCTTTGGCTCTCGCGGCACCGTGCCGGTCGGCGACCCGCCCGTGTACGTCCCGTCCTCGCCGGTACCGACGCCGACGCCCATCCCGGACGACGGCGAGGTTTACACCCGGAACTTCCGCTGGACGGCGATCGACGGCGGCGTCCAGACGACAGAGGTCACGGTTCCGAAAGCGCTCTTTGGCGAGCACCGGAAGACGCCGCGGTTCAGCGACTATGCCTCCTGGGGGAGGTACGCGCTCGCGAGTTCCGACCGGCCGTTCCTCGAAGACCTCGCCCGCCGGATCGCGCCTCCGGCCGCCAACCCCGACGCGGAGTACTTCCGGCTGATGAACCTCGTCTTCTTCGTCCAGCAGATCCCCTACGATAATGACGAGAATGCGACCTCCTACATCGAGGGTGCCCTCCCCCGCTACGCCATGTATAAGGGCGGTGGCGTCGAGTATCCGAAATACCCCGTCGAGACGCTCGTCGACGGGAGAGGGGACTGCGAGGACGCCGCCATCCTGATGGCGGGGCTCCTCGACGCCCTCGGCTACGATACGGTGCTGCTCCGGTACTCGGATCACATGGCCCTCGGCATCCGGATGGGCGAGTTCAATCCCTACTATGCGCGGTACACGCCGAGATACTTCACGTACGGGGGGCAGCACTACTACTATGTCGAGGGGACGGATTTTGAGTGGTGGAACGTCTCGACCAATTCCACGGCGATCTGGGGGAAACCACGGGCCATCGGGGACGCCGCCGGCACGGGTCTCCCGAGCGTACAGTCGGAGACCCCGCAGATCGTACCGCTCCGTTACGTCCCCGAGCCGAAGGAGTATCGGATCTCTCCCGCCCGCCTGCCGGGGAATGGGGTGTGATAGAAGATGGATCCCAATAACCCATCCCCGTCCGGCGGCCTGAAGATCCCGAAACTTCCAGATATCAAGATCCCGAACCTCCCAAAGATTACCGTCACCCGGAAGCAGGCGCTCACCGCCGCCGGGGTAGCGGTCATCCTGGTGGCGGTCGCCGTCATCGGGGGGACGATCTTATTCGATTACACCGAAGACCAGCAGGTTTCGGCGTTCCGGAGCCACATCTCGGCATCGGAGGCCGACCTCTTCCGGGTCTACGGTAAGATCTCCACGTACATGCGCACCTCGACAACCGATCTCTCGGTTGCCGAATGCGACGCTCACGTGCGTGAGTTTGCGGCAATCGCGAGGTACGGCAGAGACGTTACGGCCTACCACCGCCAGATCGTCGCGGCGGACGCCGTCCCGGCGGCCTACGCCGGAGCACAGTCGGCCTACGTCCGGGCGCTCGACAACCTGAACCGTGCGTTCACGTACTGGTTGTCGGCGGCGGGCGCCTACGATGTCCGGGACTACAGTGCGGCAGACCGGAACCTCGCGGAAGCGGACAAGGCGTGGCGGGAGTACGCCGCTGCGATCGCGGATTACGACCGCGAGCTCCGTGCCGCAGAAGAGGGGGCGGAAGTTCCTCCCGCCTAGACGAGGTACTTCTCCGGGACGGAGATGGTGATCGTAAAGGATTTCAGCGACTCCGAACGGGTGACGAAGTAGTAATCGTCGTACCCTTCCCGGATAAGGAACGTTTTATCCTTTTTTACGGTGTTGTTCACTGTAGCGTTGCTCTCGACCTCGAGGATATCGCCCCGGAAGTATCGAATCTCCTCGACGAGCCGGTTCGGGTCGTCGGGATCGCGGATCTCCACCACGAGCCAGGGGTAGTCGGTTCCCGCCGTTGCGTTCACGGTGATCGCCCAGTAGGGGAACGGGATATGGTAGACCTCGGTGGTGAGGACACGGCGCCCGTAGAGACCGTCGTTGCAGGATACCGTCGCATACTCCACCATCTTTTCGGATATACGGATGTCGTTAGGCGGTTTCATCATCGTCGGCGTGGGCGTCGGGGTCAGCGAGAGGTGATAGGTCGCGGGGTCGACGAACCCCACGCTCTGCGGTTTATCATCCTTCCCGCGGGGGGGTACGGGCGGCGTCGGGGCCGGCTGGTTCCCTCCCACCGCCTGCACCTCCGTCGGCGCGGGCGTCTGGGGGGATGGTTGCGTATCTGTGGTATCCCCCTCGGTGGTCGTGCAGCCTCCGACGATGACGGCTGCTGCAAGGAGGATCAGGACGAGGATATGGCGCCCCTGCATATTGATCTCTTGCTTGCGGGCTCTATTAGAAGTTACTCATCAATGCCGTTCGAGGAGACGGCTAAAAAAGTACCTCGAGGGGACCTTCACGTCCCCTCGAAGGCCTCCATGGCAAGGCCCCGGAACCCATCGCCCGCCCGCTCGAACTCTTTCTCCACCTCGGCAATCCCCGCCGGATCGCCGAGTTTCAGCAGGGCCGCGGCGGTCAGGGCCCGGCAGCACTCGGACTGGCTGGTCCTGAGGGTGCCGACAAGCGGATCGACTGCTCTCTGGTCGCCGATCTCGGCAAGCGCCCAGATCGCCGGGTTCTTGATCGCGTCGTCTGAGCCGAGCACGACCTCGATGAGCGGCTCCACGGCTTCTCTTCCGGTACGGGCAAGCGCCATCGCCACGGTCCAGCGTGCGTTGCTGTCGACGGCGAGCAGCGCCCGGACCAGCGGCCCGACCGCCGGAGCTCCGAGTGCCCCGAGGGCACTGATGGCCTGCAGGCTGGTGTAGGTGTCGCCGTTGAGGAGGGCGTACATCAACTCCCGGGTCTCCGCGTTGCCCTCCTCCCATACCTCTCTCTTCTCGATGGTCTTCTGCATCTCTTCACCTCCTTGGGCGGACGCGGGATGTTCCGGGGGTAAAATAAGCCTTTACGCGCCAGAATCGCCGTGCAGTACTGCAGAGCGGCAGTGCCGGGCATACGTTTATATGCCTTTTCCGGGTGGTCCATCTGCTCATGCTCCGTTCCTGGCGGAACGTCGCCGTTCGCCCCTGCCGGTGCTCATGCTCCGTTCCTCCGGAACGTCGCTGCCGCCATCATCCCGATCACCCTGCCGCCTTCGGCCACGATCGGTGTCCCGAGGAGGTCCACCGGGAACCGCGTGCCGTCGCTCCGGCGGGCGGTCTGCTCACCGTGCCAGGCTTCACCGTTGAGGACGGCCCTGACGATCCCCCGCATCTCGCCGGGGCGTTCCCAGAACCAGGAGAAGTCTGACCCCTGCACCGCCTCTGTCGCCGCGTAACCCCAGAGATCGAGGTATGCGGCGTTTGCGTAGGTCACCACCCCGTCCGGGTCGAGGAGGGCGACCGCCCGTTGGGTGGAGGCGATCGCCCGGTCCTTGATGAGGTGTTCCTGCTCACGCCGCCGCAGGTCGGCGATATCCGCAAGAAGGACGCGGTAGGTCTGCACCTCTTCGGTGATGTCCTCGCAGGTGACGTATTCCGTCCCGTCAGGAAGTGTGACCGCACGCGAGAGGACCGTCTTCTTCGACCCGTCCCTGGACCGGATGACGAATGTCCGGGGCCGGATCCGGCCCGGGACCGACCGCTTGAGGTCCGACTGCCAGGCCGTGATGGCCTCCATCCGGTCGTCATCGTCGGGGAAGATCAGGCGGCTCCACTCGATGGCTGTGGTTTCACTCTCCGGCTCGTAGCCGAATATCTCCACGAACCGGCGGTTGGCGTAGCTAAACCGTCTCTCCTGGTCGATGAGCGCGACCCCGAAGGGGGATGAATCGATCATGCCCCGGAACCGTGCCTCGCTCAGCTGGAGCTGTTTGGCGGTCTCGCGCCGCGCAAGGGAGATGGATGCCTGCCGGATGAACGACTCAACCGTCTCCCGGCTCTCAAGTCTCCTTCCCGGGGGGAGGAAGAGGCCGGCCATGCCAAAGAGCCCCTCGCGCCAGACCAGCCCCATGACCCAGAGCGTCCGGATATCGAACCGGGTGAGGATCGCCTCGCAGACCTCCTGCGGTATCGCCTCGAAGCAGAGTTCATGGAGCGACAACGATAACGGTTCGGGGCGGAGAACGAACTCCCGTATGCCGCGCATCGATCCGGGGGTCTGGTGATAGGGGGCATCGAAGATCCGGCCGATCGGGAGGGCCAGGCCGACGGGGTCCAGTCCGAGGATCTCCGCAAGGCCCTCCCGGAACCCCTCGCCTGCGACATTCCGGATGACGAACTGCCGGTCGTCCTCATCGTAGGAGAAGATGTAGGCATATGCTCCCGGCACGAGTTCCACGAGCCCGTCGACGATGTAGCGGTAGATATCCTCCACCGACTGGAGGTCGACGAGGTCGATCGCGGTCCTGGCGAGGAACGCCATGTTCTGGAGGTATCGTTTCTGCTCGGTGGTATCCTCGAGGACGATCGTGCACCCTTTCTCCCCGCCCTCGAACGTCGTCGGGATCGCCTGCATGCGATAGAAGGTCTCGCCGCCGCTCTCATGCCGGTAACAGATATCGGTGAAGACCTGCTCCCGTTCGAGCCCCTCGATGATGGCGAGGGTTTCCGGGGAGGAGACGACCGGGAGGGCCGTTTCCCGGAGGTTCTGTCCCACGACGTCCTCTTTTGCACGCCCAAACCGCGCAAGGCACTGGTCGTTCGCCTGCGCGATCGTGAGGTCGGCGTCGAGGACCAGGATCAGGTTCTTTGTAAAACAGAGGAACGCCGAGAGCGGTATGCGCTGCGCGACGGAGTAGACCTTGGCGTTGCCGACGACCCGGACCTCGACATGGCCTTCCGCCTGCAGCACCTCAAGGTGCTTTGAGACCGAGTTCCGGTTTGCCCCGAGGGCCTTCGCGATCTCGGTGATCGTCATGCCCTTCGGCCGGAACTTGAGGGTCCTGAGGACCCTTCCGGGGATATCCCGTTCCGGCTGCATGCCGTGTCCTCGGTGCGTTACCCCCCGGGATGCCATATATGTTTTTCGTTCAGCTAGCCCTGTATCCCCGGCGGATCGGGTCTCCTCTCCAGGGGCGGACCGCACTTTCCGGAGCACGGGTGGTCGTCGATGGGCGTGCGGACCGCGAGAGTACCGGTTATGTGCAGGCATTTATGCGGGCAGGGCGTACCCTGTATGATGGGCCCGGAGGACCGCTATCCATGGAGCAGAACGAACTCGTCAGCATAACCCAGGGAACGCTCGCGATCATGAACCCGACTACCCCGGAGAAGGTACTTGCCGCCGGGCGGGCGGCGGGGCTCCGGGAAGGCTCCCGCGTCGTGGAGATCGGGTGCGGGAACGGCACGATCCTCGCCCTCTGGGGGCGCGAGTACGGGATATCCGGCCTCGGGATCGAGGCCCGGGAGGATGCCTGCACCCGGGCCGAAGAGGCATTCCGGGCGTCCGGTCTCTCCGGCCGGATCGCCGTCCGGTGCATGGACGCCCGCGACTACGTCCCCGATGAGCCGTTCGACTGCGCCGCATCGATCGGGGCCTCCCACATCCACGGCGGGTTTGCGGCGACGCTCGACGCGCTGCTCGGCCTCGTCCACGATGAGGGAACCATCGTCATCGGCGACCGCTACTGGAAATGCGACCGCGTCCCCCCGGAGTTTTCCCGGGAGTGGCCCGATGTCCCGACCGAGTACGAGATCCTCGGCGCCGTGCGGGAGGCCGGGCTCGACCTCGCCGCCGTCGTCCGGTCGAGCGCGGATGACTGGGACCGCTACGAGTCGGGGATCTGGCAGTCGGTCATCTCCTGGCTCGGCGAGCACCCCGATCACCCCGACCGCGACTTCATGATCGACTACCTCCACCGCATCCAGGACGAGTACTTCGGCTACGGCCGCGAGCACATGGGCTGGGCGCTCTACGTTCTGGTGCCCGGGTCCTATTGAGCGAGAAAAAATGAAGGTTTCCGGTTACGCCCCGGCGTATACGCCGGAGCCCACGAACCACTCTTCGTCCACCGGGGCCACGTAGCAGAGTTTGAGTTCGTCAAGCCCGGTGTCGGGGTTATAGTAGGTGGCGTACACAAACCCGCCGCCGCGCTCTGCGGCGGCGATCTCGAGCAGAACTGCAGGAATCGGCCGTCCTGGTCTCGGTCGACTCTCCCGATCTCCGGGAGCGGATATTTCCCGGCGATACCGTCTACCTCCGGATGCACGGCCGGCAGGGCTGGTACCGGCACGACTACACGGAGGATGAACTCGCCGCTGTCCGGGACCGGATCGTCGCCGCTGATCCGGATCGGGCCTACATCTTCTTCAACAACGATCATGCGCTGCTCGAGAACGCGAGAGCGATGGTGCGCCTTCTCGGGCAGGAGGTTCGCGGGTGAGGGCGGGGAACGATCGTTTCCCTTGAATGTCGCTAAATCCTCAGTATTTTCGCTATCTGAAGCCGTTTCGTGGGAACATTTCCCTGAACGCCGCCCGGTTCAAAAGGTTTTTGGGAAATTGAGGCAATAGCGTGGGTTGATCGCTGATACGAAATAGAATTGTATAAATATCGCATACATCATCTAATATCTTGGGGAACTATCTCCCCGATGACATGAGAGAACTGTAGACGCGAGTGGAGCGCCTCCCGGTGGGATGTGCTTGCACTCACTCGTCGCGTGCGGTGTTTGCCGCGTTTGGGCGGTCGGGTGGGCACCCACCCCCTGCACCCCCTCGGCATCGGTGTGCGCTCTTTTCCATTCGGGTAAAGCGTAGCCAGGGGCATCTTCCGATGCCGTCGCCCGCAATCTATCCGGGTCTCTCGCGGTCCGGCTACATGTACTGCGCCTGGATAGCGACGACCTCGGCGCTGTCCTTTGCCCGCGAGTAGTCCTCGAGAGGGTCGGCGTTCACCTCGAGGAACCGGAGCCCCCACCCGAACGCCGCGAGAATGTCGTACGCCTGCTCCTTCTCGCCGAGGATGTAGAGGGTTGCGGCCATCGCCTCCACCGAGGTGAGCCGGAACGGCCGACCAAAGTTCACCGGGTTTGCGGCCACGAGGAAGGGGAGCGCCCGGCGGTTGCGCCAGGAGGCAACCGCTCCGGTGTCGAGCACCTCCCAGGAGCAGTCGAGCGCCGTTATCGAGGGGAGGTCGCGATCGGCGGGGGAGACTGCCTGCTCCGCCGTCGGGTCGAGGAGGAGGGTCGAGCGGGGGATCTTTGCGACGTTCGTGACGATCCGGAGGAGCCCGCGCCGGGCGAGTTTCTTCACCGTGCATTTCCGGGGGTCGCAGGTGTCGTCCCGGTAGGCGTAGAGCGGTATCATCTGTCCTGTTATATGGTACGCCGCCCAGGTACTATCAATGTACGTGCTCGTCGCTCCCTGTATCCTGAATCCCGCGTGCCGCGCCCGCGGGATAACGACCGATGAGGACATCCGCTGGTTTGGCCGGGCCGTGGAGCGGTGCCGGCGCTTCTCGATCGAGATGATTCCGCTCCCCTGCCCGGAGACGATCTACCTCGGCGCCGACCGCCCGCCGGGCTCGTTTCTTGAGCGGCTCGCGACCGACGAGTTCGCCGCCCTTCTCGACCGGCTCGAGGCAGGGGTTCGTGCCGCGATACGGGAGCGCGGAGAGCCGCCCATCGCCATCGTCGGGGTGGACTCCTCCCCGACCTGCGGGGTGAACGCCACCTACTACTCGTCGGAGAAACAGCCGGGCCGGGGAGTGTTTCTTGCCCGGTTCCCGGATATCCCGGCGATCGACGTGAAGGAGTTCGCCCGCTACCGGGTCTACCTCGCAGGCCCGCTCTTCTCGGAGGCCGAGAGGGCCTACAACCTCGCGCTCCGGGACCTCCTCGAAGCGCACCTCTTCGATGTCTACCTCCCCCAGGAGGTGGGGGACACGAGCCACACCCGGTGCCGGGAGGAGCACCGGGCGATCTTTGCGCAGCACACCGCGGTGCTCCGCGAGATCGATGCCGTCGTCGCCGTCATCGACGGCGCGGACGCCGACTCCGGAACAGCGTGGGAGATGGGGTACGCGTATGCCCTCGGAAAGAAGGTCGTCGCGCTCCGCACCGACTTCCGGGTCGTCGGCCACCACGAACTCGTCAACTTGATGCTCGAAGAGTCCGCGGCCGTGGTCACGAAAAAAGAGGATCTCCCCCGGGCGCTCGGGTCGCCGCTCCTGGTCTCAGGGTGACGCCGGCCGCTTCTTCTCCATCGAGAGGACGTTCTTTCCGTCCTTCCAGGCGTAGGCCACGCTGTCCGTCACCGTCCGGATGAAGTGGATCCCGAGCCCCCCGATCGGCCGTTCCTCCACGGGAACGTCGAGAGGTGGCGGCGGGGCGGTGAGCGGGTCAAAGGGGACGCCGTCGTCGGTGATCGTCACGCGGACGATCTCGTCGTCCGCGGTGCAGGCGATGGTGATCGATCCCGGCTCCCCGCCAGGATAGCCGTAGAGGACGATGTTGCTGCAGGCTTCGTCGACGGCAAGCTGGATCGCAAAGACGAGCTCGTCGCCGCACCCGGCGAGTGTCTCCTCAAGGAAGTCGGCGATCGTTGCGAGTGCGCCGAGTTCTGCCCGCACGGTGAGTTCCGCCATCAGACCACCCGGAGGACCATGAGGGTCAGGTCGTCGAACTGCGGTTCATCGCCCGAGAAGGCCATGACTGCGTCACGGACTCTCTCGACGATCTCGGCTGCCGGCAGGTCAAGAGCGCCCGCGACGGTCTCGATCAGCCGTTCCTCCCCGAACTGCTCTTCGCTTGGGTTGATCGCCTCGGTGACGCCGTCGGTGTAGAAGAGGACGAGGTCACCGCTCGCAAGGTGGATCGTCTCCTCGCCGTAATCGGCCTCCGGCATCACCCCGAGGATGATCCCGGTCCCTTTCAGCGCCGTGGGCCGCCCGCCGCCCGCCCGGAAGAGGAGCGGCGGGTTGTGGCCCGCGTTGACGTAGGTGAGCGTCTTCTTGCCCGGGTCGGCGACCGCGTAGAAGAGGGTGACGAACATCCCGGACTTCGCGTCCTGGGCTATCAGCGTGTTGGCCTCGCTGACGGCCTCGCTGGCGCTCCGGGGGACCAGTGTGTTCGCCCGGAGCACCGTCCGCGAGAGCGCCATAAAGAGCGCCGCCGGGACGCCTTTTCCCGCGACGTCGGCTATGACGAGGGCCGTCCGGCCGCCGGGGAGGGGGATCGCGTCGTAGAAGTCCCCGCCGACCTCCTTTGCCGGGATCGAGCGGGCGGCGAGTTCAAAGCCCGGGACCTCCGGCAGTCGTTCGGGGAGGAAACTCATCTGGATGTCGTGCGCGATCCGGAGTTCGGCCTTCTTGCGCTCGAGTTCCGAGAGGAAGGTGTCCCGCTCCGCCTTCGTCTGCCGCTCGGTGATCAGGTTTCCGATGATGAGTGAGAAGATGAGGACCCCGGTGGCGTTGGCGACGATCATCGGGATGGCAAGCCCCTCGACGACCTCGAGCGCCTGCTCGAACGGCCGGCAGAGGAGGAGGGTGAGCCCCATGTGAAACGCCTCCATGCCGACGGCGAAGAGGACCGCGCCGTGCATCCCGATGAACTTGCGGCCGGCAGCAAGGAAGATCAGCCCCCCGAAGAGCCCCGCGAGGATGGTCGCGGTCGCACACGGGACGGCGGTGAACCCCCCGAGGGAGAGGCGGTGCGCCGCGCCGATCAGCCCGGCGCCGAGCCCCACCACCGGGCCGCAGGCGAGCCCGCCGACCATCGGGCCGAGGTCGCGGACGTTTGCCGTGGCGCCGAGGATGGTGATGCCGCTCTCGGTGCCGTAGATGGAGAGTGCTCCAAAGAGGAGGATAAGGGTCGCTTGCCCCTTCCAGGAGAAGACCCCGTCGAGCACCTGCGTAAACGACTTCGTCCGCGTGATCAGGTAGGCGACCACCACGATGACGCAGATCATCTGCAGGAGCACGAAGAACATATCGCCGAAGATAGAGGACGCCATACCGGTCTATCGCCCCTGGTGCGGCTCAGCGCTCCACTTCAAACCCGGCGAGCGCCGTCTCCTCGTCGGGAGAGATCAAAAAGATCCGGTGGAACCCGGCCATGGTGAAGACCTCGAGGATCTGCGGCTGTCCGCAGGCGATCCGGAGCGCCCCACCTTCGTTCTTCAATCGTTTCAGCGCAGCAAGCAACACCCGGAGCCCGGAACTGCTGATGTAGTCGAGGCAGCAGAGGTCGACGAGGAGGTATCTCGCTCCCGCGTCGAGCACCCTGTTGATCCGTTCCTGTGCCGTCTCCGAAGAGCTTGCGTCCAGCCGCCCTTTCACCGTGATGATATCGATGTTGCCGGTCTTCTTCTCGGTGATTTCAACGTGCACGCTCATTCAACGATTTTTTTGCTCTGATGGGAGATAGATGTTGCTCTCCTGGTTTTTGACGCTCTGCGGGGAGCGCAAAAAAAGAGGTATTGTCGGGTGTGTGATAACCATGCGGTGTCTGCGGCGGGTCCCGGGGCGGTTGTGCCGCCCGCCCCGGCGCCGCGTTCCACCGTGCCGGTATGAGTGTTCTAGAGAGGTGTGCCTGTCTGCACCGGGTCTCTTCCGGTGCTGCGTGACGTTGATGCAGTCAACGTGGTGAATGGTGTGTTCACCGGTCCCAGCCGTTCTTGCGCCGGCCCGGTCCGCCGTGCCTCTGCGGTCCGGGTTGTCGGAGAGATTCCCCTTCTCTCGACTCTGGGGGATCATATGTTGATCGGTTCACTATATATTGTTTTCTGTCATTGCCTTGCATTAAGGTGTGGCGTTATGTGCAGCGATATCGCATGCAGCACTGCAAAACGCTATATCTCCCGCCGAGAAACACTGTTTGCACATGGATCCCACTAACGACGCACTCTCTCTCCTGCTCCGGGCCTTGAAAGAGCATCCGCGTGGTATGTCGGTCTCCGATCTTGCCGCCGCCGTTGGGATCAACCGGAATACCGTCTCCCGGTACCTCGACGTCCTCCTGGTCTCGGGCCAGGTGGAGATGGAGACCTACGGGAAGGCCAAGGTCTTCTATCTCTCTCAAAGGGTCCCCATCGCCGCCATGCTCAACTTCTCGTCGGATCTCGTGCTGGTGCTCGACCGGGACCGCCGGATTGTCCAGGCAAACGATGCCGTCTGCTCGTTTGCAGGGAGGGAGCGGGATGATATCATCGGGAACTCCATCGAGACGTCGCCGCTCGCCGCGTTCGACCACCCGCTGATACGGAGCCGGATCACCGACGCCCTGGGCGGCCGCGAGGTCACCGAAGAACTCCGGTTCCTGCGCCACGACCAGGAACTCTTCTTCCGGATCAAGTTCCTCCCCACCGTCTTCAACGACGGGGCGCCGGGCGTCACCATCATCCTCGAGGACATCACCGAGGGGCGCCGGGCCGAAGAGGCCCTGCGCGAGAGCGAGCTCCTCTTCCGGAGTCTCGTCGAGAACATCAGCGACCTGATCTTAAACGTCGACGAAGCCTGCACGTTCACCTACGTCAGCCCCAAAAGCCAGGAGATCCTCGGCTACGCACCCGAGGAGATGCTCCAGAAGACCCCGTGCGACTTCATGCCCCCGGAGAAGGCGGAGCCGGTCAGGGAACAGTTTGCCGCGCTCCTCGCCGAGCCGAGGCCGCGGGTCCTCTTTGAGTGGACGATGCTCCACCGGGACGGGAGCCCCGTCATCCTCGAGGTGAGCGCGACGCCGGTCTACGACATGATCGGCGATTTCACCGGCTACCGGATGGTCTGCCGCGACGTCACGGAACGGGCGCGTGCCGCAAAGCGGGTGGGCCAGTGGAAGTCGTTCCTCTACTCGGTGGTCAACAACATCCCGAGCATGGTCGTTGTCCGGGAGGTGGAAGGGAACACCTTCGTCTTCGCGAACAAGGCCGCCGAGACGTTCCTCGGGATGACGCAGGAGGAGATGGCGGGAAGGCGGGCCGCGGAGATCTTCCCCCCGGAGATGGCGGCCTTCTTCGCCGACGGCGACCGGGAACTCGTGGAACGGGCGGCCGCCCTCGAAAAGGAGATCCGTATAGGGAGCGGGCGGACGATCTCCATGAAGAAGATCCCGATCTTCAGTTCACGGGGCATGCTGAAGTACATGCTCGGGATCGCCGAGGACGTCACCGACCGCGCCGCCGCGGAGGTCCTCCTGATCGCCGAACGCGACCGGGCGCAGGGGTATCTGGAGGCGGCGGGCGTGGTGATCGCGGTGATCCGGGCGGACGGCACCATCGAGCTCGTCAACCGGAAGGCAAGCGAGGTCCTGGGGTACCCCGAGGGAGATCTCGCAGGAAAGAACTGGTTTACAACGGTCGTCCCCGAGCGGCTGCGCGATCGGCTTATGCAGAACTTCAACCGCCTCATGGCCAGCGGTGCCGAACCTCCGCCGTTCGAGAAGAGCCCGGTCGTTACGCGGGACGGACGGGAGCGGGCGATCCTCTGGCACAACGCCCTCCTGCGGGACGCGGAAGGCAACGTCGTGGCGATGGTCAGTTCCGGCGAGGAGATTACGCAGTAACCGTTTTTTCGTGAAAACGCGTTCAACGCGGGAATTCCGGATCTCTTCGTTACCGGCGTATTTCCCGCTCCCCCCACGCGGTTTTCAAGAGTCATCTCTTAAATACGCCGCGCAGTAATAGTACAGTGGTGACAACGTTGGACATCATCTCCCTTGTCCTTATCGTCGTCGTGGTGCTGGTCGTCATTGGCATCGCGGCGGCAGTAATCGGCATCTACAACCGGTTCGTCTCCCTCAAGAACTCCGCCGAAGCGACGGTCGGGCAGGTGAAGGTCGCAATGAAGAAGCGGCTGGACATGATCGAGCAGCTCCTCGGCGCGGTGAAGAGCTATGCGACCTTCGAGAAGGAGACCCTGACCGGGGTGACCGAGATGCGGGCGCGCATCGGCAGCGCCGGCCCGGGCGACCTGAATGAACTTGAGCGCGAATCGCGGTCGGTCCTCGGGCGGCTGATCGCCGTCGCGGAGAACTACCCCGATCTCAAGACCTCCCAGACGGTGAAGGACCTGATGGGCGCGGTCAAGGGTGTCGAAGACGAGATCGCCCGGCACCGCTACACCTACAACAACATCGCCCAGCAGTACAACACCATGACCGACACGATCCCCTCGAACCTGATCGCCGGCGTCATGGGCTTTAACAAGCTCGAGTACCTGGAGTTCGGCGAAGAGATCGAGCGGGTCCCGACGATAGCGTTCTGATAAACCATGCGGATAACTGAGCGGCAGCAGATACTCGCCCTCATCGCCGTCACCCTGGCCGTCGGGGTGCTGGCGGTGGTCGGGGCGAACGCGCTCCCCGCCCTCTTCCGGGGGAGCCTGGACGTCGAGCAGTACGATGCGGTCTTTTACGAGAACGGAACCCTGATCGAGCGCTACACCTACGACGTCCGCGCCGCAGGCGAGTACCGGATGCTCTTTCGCTACTGGGAAGCACCTCTCGCCTTCTCCGCACTCGACCGGCCGCATATCGAGTTCGTCGGGATGACCGCCCCGCCGGGGACCCTCGGCTACGTCAAAGACGACTGGGGCGAGGTGCGGATTACCGCGGGGAGCCCGACTCAGTCCGATATCGCGACGATCCGGAGCCTTGCGTTCGATAATGAGGTGGGCCTCTACAACCCCGGCTACTTCGCCCCGGGCACCTACACGGTGGAGTACCGCTACATCGTCCGGCCGCCGGTCGAGTACGACGAGGAATGGGCGCACCTGAACCTGAAGATCGTGGACGAGCACGTCCCCTTCCGCAACATCCGTGTCACGCTGCCGTTCGCCGGGCAGATCGAGGAGGTCTACACGCATCCCCCGACCCTTGCGATCGAGCGGACGGAGGACTCCGTCGTCATCACGGGGGCCGCCCCGCAGGACGACGCGCTGAATATCGAGATGGTCCTCGACCCCGCCTTCATGGAGGGGATCGACGCCTTCCCCGAGTACGTCCCGGGAGTGCGGCAGCAGACGGCCGACGCCCACCGCTGGCCCCCGATTCTCTACGCGGCGGCGGGCGTCCTCAACGGCCTTGCGACCGTCCTCGTCCTCGTGATGCCGTTCATCCTCCTCGGCGTCTACCTCCGCTACGGCCGGGAGAAGGAGTTCACCGTGCCGGAGTACCTGAGTTTCACGCCGAACACCGCGCTCAAGCCCTGGCAGGTGAACCTCCTCTTCAAGGGCGACGCGTTTGATTTCGATGAGAACGGGTTCTACGCGACGGTTCTCGACCTCCACCGTCAGCAGAAGATCGTGGTGGCCGAAAAACCGGACGGCAAGGGCGTCACGGTCAGGATCGTCTCGAGCGAGTCGACTGATCCCTACGAGCAGCGGGTGCTCAACTTCCTTGCCAACATCGCCGACGACAGCGTCGTGGACACCGCCGAACTCGAGGAGTTCGCCCGGACCGCCCGGCGGAGCCCCGGCTACCAGCACCGGATCGTGCAGTACCAGCAGTCGCTCGCCGGCCTGACCCGGGACGTGGACACCTCGCTCGCCCACCGGTACGTCAAGGACGGCCGGACGATGATCCTCCCGCTCGTCTTCCTCGGCGCCATCCCGTGCGGGCTTGCCATCCTCGCGTTCATCCTCGCGCCGGGAGCGGCCTACCTCCTGATCCCGGCCGCCCTCCTCTCCTTCATCGCCGCGGTCCAGGTCGGGATCGCGGCCCTCTTCCCCTCGACCCTCTTTGGGTTCTGGAAGGGCGACCACTACAAGGAGAAACTCGAGTGGGACGCGTTCGCCTACTTCCTCTCGGACCTTGCGCTGATCCGGCAGTACTCTCCCGCCGACCTCTCGATGTGGGGGGAGTGGCTGGTCTACGGGACGGCGCTCGGCCTCGGCGATAAGGTGGAGCAGGCGATGAAGAACCTGCATATCAACCTCCCGGACGTCGGGGTGCCGCTCTACTCGAACATGCCGGTGATCTTTGCCCCGATCGTCCTCTACTCCCCGCCGTCGAGCGGCGGTGGCAGCGGCGGATTCGGTGGCGGCGGGTCGTTTGGCGGTGGCGGCGGATTCGGCGGCGGCGGCGTCGGGGGACGCTGACGCTCTCTTTCACTCCTTTTTTTTACCCGGTTATACAGCCTTCCCGGCCGAATAGGTCCGAATTCCTTCGTAGTTAAGGAAACCTACTTACCTCTGTCAGGGTAATGTAATTCTGTTGATGCCTATGACGGGATCCTATCCGAACTACCTGGTAACCTTCCTCGTCCTCTTCGGGGCCGTCATCGCCTGCGGGTGTATTGCCGGAGGAGAGGATGGGCCGGCCGACCGCGTCTCCGGGACCGGGACGGTCACCTACATCGATCTCGAGGGCGGGTTCTACGGGATCGTCGCCGACGACGGCGAACGCTACCTCCCCGCCGACCTTCCGGCGGAGTTTCGGCAGGACGGCCTCTGCGTTGCGTTCGTCGTTGATATCCAGAGCGATACGGTGACGATCCAGCAGTGGGGGACGCCGGTCGAGGTCGTCGAGATCACGGCGGACGAGGCCCGCGGGACGGTCACGGCGAACGCCACGGTCACCTACATCGACCTCGAGGGTGGGTTCTACGGCCTCGTCGCCGATGACGGCAAGAACTACCTGCCCGGAAACCTTCCGGCGGAGTTCCGGCGGGACGGTCTTTCGGTGCGGTTTACCGCCGACGTGCAGGGCGATGCAGCGGGAATCCAGATGTGGGGAACCCCTGTGGAGATCCGGTCTATCGAACTGACTGACGGCGTCCGGTTCGTCTCCGGGAACGCCACGGTCACCTACGTCGATCTCGAAGGCGGGTTCTACGGCCTCGTCGCCGATGACGGCAACTACCTCCCGCTCAACCTGAACGAGTCCTGGCGGGCCGACGGCACGAACGTGACGTTCGTCGCCCGGGTGCTCGAGGAGACCATGACCGTTCAGCAGTGGGGCACCCCCGTTGAGATCGTCGCCATCGATGCGGCCGGGAACGCGACCTACGTCGCAACGACCGGGACGGTCACCTATATCGATCTCGAGGGCGGGTTCTACGGTATCGTCGCCAGCGACGGGGAGCGTTACCTCCCGCTCGGTCTCGACGAGGCGTATCGCGTCGACGGTATGCGGCTCACCTTTGCCGGTGAGGTCGCCCGCGACACCATGACCATCCAGCAGTGGGGCACCCCGGTCGAGATCCTCGCCGTCACGTCGGCCTGCGCCGCGTGCGGCGGGAGCGTCGGCATCGCAAACCCGGCCGCGGCCTGGTGTATCGAGCAGGGCCTCGCCTACGAGATCCGGAAGAACCCCGACGGCAGCGAGTACGGTGTCTGCATCTTTCCAAACGGAACCGTAATCGATGAGTGGGAGTACTACCGGCAGACCCACTGACCAATTTTTGGCCCTGTTGAAATGCTTTTCACAACCTCTGGATAACACCCGGTTGCCGATAGAGATGGGCGATGCGTGTCTCACGCGAAGGACGATTTTCCCGAAGGGAAGGGAGTTTGAGCACCGTCAGGTGTGAAGGACGACTTTCCGAAGGGAAGGGAGTTTGAGCACCGTCAGGTGTGAAGGACGACTTTCCGAA
>JASUSO010000044.1 GCA_030446015.1 Methanobacteriota archaeon | reverse complement strand
CATAGGCATACTCCGGCTGGAGCCCCCGGATCACTTCGGCGTGGAGTTCGGCCACGCAGGTGTTCATGCTCATCCTGCTCCGGGCGTCGTCGATCCCGGCGGCGTCGATGGTGACGATCGCTATCGAGAAGTCGCGGAAGAGGATCTCGTAGAGCGCCTCGCGCTGTTTCGACCGGAGCGCCTTCGAGTCCCGGATGGGAAGATCCGCAAGATCCTCGATCTCGCGGCACCCGACGGCGGCGACGACCATCGGGCCGAGAACCGAGCCCTTCCCCGCTTCGTCAACCCCGCAGATCACACAAACTGGTTTATTCGCAAGGTATTTCAATGCCGACGGTTGAATCCAGATGGATGTACACGATCATCGTCGGCCTTGGCGGAATAGGCCGGAATCTGACTGCTATCGCCATCAACGCCGGTGATTCGGTGGTGGTGATCGACCAGGACGAGGAGCGCGCAAGCGATATCCTCGAGCACTACGACGTTCTCGCCATCACCGGGAACGCGACCGACAAATCGGTGCTTGAGGACGCCGGGATCGACCGGGCCGACGCGCTGGTCGCCACGACGAGCGACGACGCCGTGAACCTGATGACCTGCTGGCTCGCGAAGCGCTACGATGTCAGGAACGTCGTCTCGATCGTCAACCAGAAAGAGCACTCCGATCTCTTCAACGAGGTCGGCGTCCGGATCAGCGAGAATCCTGACGAGCTGGTGGCGACCCGTCTCTACTTCTGGGCGAAGAGCCCGAACCTTCAGCAGGTCGCCTCGATCCCCGGGGGCACCATCTTCGAGATCGTCGCCGAGGAGGGCGCTCCCATCGTCGACCACGAGATCCGCGAACTCGAAGTCCGGGACTTCGTCTTCATCGCCATCCGGCGTGCCGGGGGCGACCTGATCATCCCGAGCGGCACCGTCCGTATCCGGCCGGGCGACGTCATCACGGTCTTCACGAAAAAAGAGGCGGAAGCGGAGACCTTAAAGACCCTCAACAGGCAGCTGATACGCTCAGGATAGCGTATCTCTCAGCGCTTTGAGTTCGAGGAGCAGTTTTGGGTTCCGCTTGATCAGTTCTTTTATGAGAGCCAGGACCGAGAACTCGCTGAAGCTGATGCTCGCGATCGAGTCCGCGAGGGCGTTGAGTTTTGCGTCGTCGAGCGTGACGAAGTACTCCTTGACCTTGTAGTTCCGCTCGATGGTCGCACCCATCTTCGATGCCCGCCACTCCGTGTCGTACGCCATCAGGGCCTCCTTCGAGCAGTTGCCCGCCTCGATGCATCGTGAGGCGACCTGGGCGGCGAGCCTCCCGGTATACATGGCGTTTCCGATCCCGCCGCCGGTGATGGGGTCGACGACCCTCGCCGCGTCGCCGGCGACGAGAAGACCGTCGGTGACCGTACAGGGGAGCGGCCGGCAGACCGGGACCCCGCCGACGATCATCTCGATCGTCTTGCCGTTGGGGAAGTTCTTTGCGACGAACCGGTCAAGGTAGTCCTTTGCCCGGGAACCGTCGTGGCTCTTCCTCCCCGTGATCCCGATCCCGACGTTCGCCGACCTGTCGCCCTTCGGGAAGACCCAGAGGTAGCCTTCAGGCGCGATCTCGTTGCCCAGGTAGAAGTCGGTGCAGCCCGCGTTGATATCGATGTCCGTCATCACGTACTGAGCGCAGCTCATCATCTCACGGAGGGGGACGGTGGTGTCGAGACCGGCCCGGCGGGCGAACTGCGCCTCGGTGCCGTCTGCCGCGATGACGACCTCGGCGCGGATCTCCGCAGGTGTCCCGGCGGAGCTGACCTTCGCGCCCCGGACCGCCCCGTTCTCCATGATCGGCTCGGTCGCCCGGGTCTTGACGATGACGTCCGCCCCGGCCTCGGCCGCCTGCCAGACGAGTTCCCGGTCAAAGACCTTCCGGTCGAGGACGTAGCCAACCTCGTTTCCCGCCCGGGCCTGATCGAGGCAGATGGCGGTGCCGTTCGGGGCGATGATCCGGGCGCTCTCGATATCGGCGGAGATCCAGCGAGGGTCGGGTTTGATGAACTCTTTTAAGAGTTCTTTCCCGATCCCCTCCGCGCACCGGACGGGCGTGCCGATGGCAGGGCGCTTCTCGATGAGGCAGACCGAGTTGCCGGCCTCTGCTGCCGTCCTCGCTGCAAGGGCGCCGGCGGGACCGCCCCCGATGACGAGGATATCGTAGTTACTCTTCATGGACGACCTCCAGTGCACCGAGCGGGCACGCCCGTGCGCAGATACCGCAGGCGATGCACTCCCGCTCAAGGCTGAGGTAGGCGTCGATCAGCTCGAGCGCGTCCTCGGGGCAGACTGCGACGCAGGTGCCGCAGTATCCGCACTTATCTCGGTTTATCCTGAGCATTGTACACATAATGTCGTTTGTCTCGCAAAAACCTTTATGCTCCTCGCTTGAGTTGCAACATCAGGACGTCTCGTTCCGATACCGTATCGGCGCCCCGGAGTCCCGGACCGCCCCGGCCAGGGCGGTGAAACCGCCACTACGCTATTTTATAGATGTTAACCCAAATCTATCTGGGTAATATGAACGCTATGGGACTGAAGGGTGGACCAACAGAGGACGAGGTCATGGCCGTCTCGCTTGCAAAACTCGGTGTCCGTCCGGGCGACCGGGTGGTCGATCTCGGGTGCGGGACGGGGAAGATCGCCGTCGCTCTATCGGAGACGGTGGAGCTGGTCTACGCGATCGACCGCCGATCGGAGGCGGTCGCCTATGCCCGGGAGGCGGCGGCTCGCGCCGGCAGAGGCAACATAGAGTTCTTCGAGGGCGACGCGGTGGATATCCTCCCCGGGCTGGGCCCGCTCGACGCCGCTTTCGTCGGCGGGTCCCGCCGTCTGCCCGAGATCCTCGATCTCCTCGCCGATCAGGTGCGGGGGAGGATCGTCGTGAACGCGGTGATGGTCGGGACGGTTCAATCGGCGATAACAACCATGCAGCGCCTCGGGATCTTCATCGAGGCGGTCCACCTCCAGGTCTCGCGGTCGGCCGGGATCGCCGACGGGGTGATGTTCAAACCGATCAATCCCGCCTACATCGTCGTCGGGGGTGCCGGATGCTCGTAGGCGTGGGGCTCGGGCCCGGGGACCCGGAACTCCTGACGCTCCGGGCGGTCAGGCTCCTTCGCGAAGCCGGGGCGGTCTTCGTCCCCGGAAACCTTGCCTACGACCTGGTGAAGCCCTACCGGCCCGACGCCGTCATCCTCAACTTTCCGATGACGAACGACGAGGCCTACATCAGGAGGTGCATGGAAGAGAACGCCGACCGGATCGCGCCGCACGCGAGAAGCGGTCTTACGGTATTCGGGATCATCGGCGACCCGAACTTCTACTCGACCTTCTCGCGGCTCTGCGAGGTGATCGCAGAGCGCCACCCGGATATCACGTTCTCAACCGAGCCCGGGATCAGCTCCATCACCGCGTTCGCCTCGGTCGCGAACGTCCCGGTGGCCGGCGGGTTTCTTGTCTCCGACGGGACCGGGCCGGAGTCGAGGATCTTCATGAAAGTCAGGAGGCCGGCGGCGCTCGCGGCCTCCCTCTCGGAGGAGGGCTACTCGGAGTTCGTCCTCGTCGAGAGGATGTTCATGCCGGAGCAGCGGGTCTATCGGGGGGATGAACTCCCCGAGAAGAGCGACTACTTCTCGATCCTCTTTGCGAGGCGGCCGCATGCATAAGTTCTACATCGTGGGCGCGGGGCCGGGGGCGCCCGACCTCATCACCGTCCGGGGGATGGATCTCCTCCTGCGGGCGGACGTCCTCATCTACGCGGGTTCGCTTGTGAACCCAGGACTCGTGGAGAAGTCGGGCGCCAGCGTGAAACTCGACAGCTGGGGGATGACTCTTTCCGAGATCGTGGACGCCGTCGAGGAGCATGTCCGGGAGGGGAGGCTCGTCGTCCGGCTCCACTCCGGCGATCCGGCGCTCTACGGGGCGATTGTCGAGCAGATGGCGGAACTCGAGCGGCGCGGGATCGAGGCCGAGATCGTCCCGGGCGTCTCGTCGCTCTTTGCGGCCGCGGCGGCCTTGAAGACCCAGTTCACCCTCCGCGACGTCTCCGAGAGCCTGGTTGTCACCCGCCCGGCGGGGGCGACGCTTGAGGCCGACCTGATCCCCGAGTTCTCCCGTCTCGGGCAGACGATGGTGGTCTTCCTCGGGACCGAGCGGATGGAGGAGGTCCTCGCCCGGGTGGAGTGCCCGCCCGATACCCCGGCGGCGGTCGTCTACCACGCCTCCTGGCCCGATCAGAAGGTCGTCCGGGGTACGGTGGCCGACATCGCGGCAAAGGCCCGGGCGGCCGGGATCGAGCGGACGGCGCTGATCGTCATCGGGAAGGCGGTCGACGGGGCAGCGTCGGGCTACGGGAGGTCGGTCCTCTACTCATGACCCGGACGGTCGTGATCGCGCTCGAGCGGTTCCTCCCCGACGCCCGCCGGATCGCGGACGCTCTTGGTGCCGACGTCTTTTGCTACGGCCCGGACGCCTTCCGGGCGGCGTTTGAAGGCTACTCCCGAATCGTCGCCCTGATGTCGGCCGGGATCGCCGTCCGGGGGGTCGCGCCGCTCCTCACCGATAAGTGGCGCGACCCTGCGGTGGTGGTGGTCGGGCCGGATCTCCGCTACGCCGTCCCGGTCGTCGGCGGGCACCACGGCGGGAACGACCTTGCCCGGGAACTCGCCGCTCTCGGGATAGAGCCGGTGATCACGACCGCGACCGAGACCCGGGGCCGGGAGTCGGTCGAGGGGATCGCCGCCCGCACGGGCTGCGACGTCGTGAACCGCACCTCCACCCGGGCGGTGAATGCCGCGATGCTCGACGGCGACGTGCCCCTCTACACCGTCACCGGCCCCGGGATCGTCGTCGCGGGCCCGGCCGTCTCCCTCCTCGTCAGGAAGGGCGAGTACGTCGTCGGCGTCGGGTGCAGAAAGGGCGTCGGTGCGGCCGAGGTGGCGGCCGCCGTCCGGCAGGCGCTGGGGGAGACCGGGATCAGCCCGGAAGAGGTATTCGTCTATGCGACGACTGCACGGAAGCGCAGCGAGGCGGGGCTCGTTGATGCCGTCGCGGAACTGGGCGGCAACCTTGTCTTCCTGGATGACGATACGCTGAACACAGAGGAGGCGCCGTCACCCTCGCGTGCCTCACTCATAGGGCTCGCGGGTGTCGCGGAACCCGCCGCTCTCGCGGTCTCGAAGCGCAAAGTACTGGTTCTTGCCAAACAGACGTATGGTGGTGTCACCGTTGCAATCGCGCGATAACAAAGGAAGATTATACATCGTCGGGACCGGTCCCGGCGACCTGCTGCAGATGACACCCCGGGCCCTGAAAGCTCTCGGCGAGGCGGACTGCGTCATCGGCAACGGGTTCTACCTCGACCTCGTCGAGCCGATGCTCGCCGGGAAAGAGGTCATCCGGAGCAGCATGGGCAGAGAGGTCGACCGGGCTTCACGCGCGCTCGACCTCGCACGGGACCGCATCGTCGCGATGGTGAGCGGCGGCGACGCCGGTGTCTACGGGATGGCGAGCATCGTGCTCGAGGTGGCCGAACGGTCGGGATCGACCGTCGCGGTCGAGGTCATCCCCGGGATCACGGCCGCGGTCGCGGCGGCGGCACGGCTCGGCTCGCCGCTCTCGGGCGACTACGTCACGATGAGCCTCTCGGACCTCCTGACCCCCTGGGAGGAGATCGAGCGGAGGCTCGACCTCGCGTTCCGGATGCGGGTGCCGGTCGTCCTCTATAACCCGAGATCACGGGGAAGGCCGCACAACCTTGATGCGGCGGTCGCTGTCGCCCGCCGCCACCTCCCGGAGACGACGCCGGTCGGGGTGGTCAGGAACGCCTACCGGAAGGGCGAGGAGCGGTTGATCACGACGCTTGCGGAGTTCGACGGCCACTTTGCCTTCGTGGACATGCATTCAATCGTCGTTATCGGCGGAGAAGAGACCAGGATCTGGAGGGATGAGCATGGTGCGAGAGGAATCATCACGCCCCGGGGATACCACCGGAAGTACGTATACTGACCTCGCGGCGGTCACGCCGGAGGCCTACGCGATAGCGAGCGCGAGCCGGAACCTTGCCCGGGAGCGGGTTGGGAACGTAACCCTCGAAGACCGGATCCGTCAGCGGTGCTCGGTCGCGGTCGGTGACTTTGCGATGGCCGATCTCATGCGGTTCTGCGGTGATCCGGTCGAGGCCGGTGTTGCCGCGCTTGCCCGCCGGGCGCCGATCATCGTCGATATCCGGATGGTGCAGGCGGGCATCCTGAAACGCGGGCACGCAAGCGAGGTTGTCTGCGCCCTCGACTACGGCGAGGATATCGCCCGCGAGCGCGGGATCACCCGGACGTCGGCGGGGTTCCTTGCCCTGCGCGACCGGCTGGACGGGGCGGTCGTGGTGATCGGGAACGCCCCGTCGGCGCTCCTCGTCGTCTGCGACCTGATCCGGGAAGGAGTCCGGCCAGCGCTGGTCGTCGGGACCCCGGTGGGGTTCGTGAACGCCGCGGAGTCGAAGGAGATACTGCGCACCATCGACGTGCCGTCGGTCTCGAACGCCGGCACCCGGGGCGGGACGCCGGTCGCGGTGGCGGCGATAAACGAGATCATCACGATTCATGCCGAGCGTGAAGGTCATGCGGGACCCGGTTACTGACTTCGAGTATCCTGAGGCCTGGGTCGCGGCCTGCCGCTCCCCTGACCGTCTCGACGACGTCAGGCGCGGTCTCGCCGTCCTGACCGCGTCCGGAACGGTCCTCCGCCGGGGGTTTTCGACCGGGACGACGGCGGCCGCGGCCTGCAAGGCTGCGGTCCTCTCGCTCGCCCTCGAGACCGTCCGGGAGGTGGACGTCACCCTCCCCTGCGGGATTACGGTCAGGCTCCCGGTCGACGGCTACCGCGGGCAGGCGTCCTGCCGCAAGGACGCCGGGGACTACACCGCCGACGTGACGGGGGGGCTTGAGTTCGTCGCGATGGCGGCCCCCTCCCTCTCGGGCGGTGTCCAGTTCGTCCCGGGGGAGGGGATCGGGAGTTTCGCCCGCGACACCCCCCGCCACCGGCAGGGGACGCCCGCGATCAGCGATCCGGCGCTCGACTGCATCCGGCGCGCTATCGATGAGGCGGTGGAGGAGGCGGGCCTCTCCGGGACGACGGTCATCCTCACGATCCCCCGGGGGGCGGAAGTGGCGCAGAAGACGCTGAACCCCCGGATAGGGGTGCACGGGGGGATATCCGTCCTCGGGACGACCGGGTTCGTGGAGCCCTGGGACGATCATGTGACGGAGGGGGTGATCGACCGGATCGCCCGCGCTCCCGGGGCGGTCGTGCTGACGACCGGCAGGCTCGGCCTGCGCTACTCCCGCCTCCTCTTCCCGGAGCACGAGGCGATCCTGGTCGGCAACCGCCTGGATGAGGCGCTCCGTGCGGTCGATGGCGATGCGGTCATCTGCGGGCTGCCCGGCCTGATCCTGAAGTTCATCAACCCCGACGTCCTCGCCGGCACCGGGTGCGCGACGGTGGAGGACCTCTCGGCGACCCCGCTCTGGGAGGAGACGGTTCGTCGGGAACTTGCAGCGTTCCGTGTCCGCTACCCCCGCATCAGGGTCGTGATCGTCGATCGCAACGGCCGGATCATCGGTGAGTCGCCATGAAGATCGTCGGGGTGGGCTGCGGTCCCGGTATGCTGACCGCGGCGGCGGCGGCGGCCATCGCGGCCGCGTCGCTCATCTACGGCTCCGCACGGGCGATCGAACTTGCCCGCGACGCCATCCCACCGGGAGCTGAGGTGCACGAGATCGAGGATTACCGCGCCCTTCGCTCCCTCCCCGACCATGCGGTCGTCCTCTCGACCGGGGATCCGATGCTTGCGGGGCTCGGCTCCCTCCCGGGCGAGGTCGTCCCCGGGATCTCCTCCCTCCAGGTCGCGTTCGCCCGCCTGAAGATCCCGCTGGCGCGGGCCGCGGTCGTCTCCGCCCACGGGAAGGATCACGCCCGGGCGATAGCGGAGGCGCGGGAGGAGGTCGCCCGGGGGAAGGTCGTCTTCCTCGTCGCCGACCCGGCCTTCGATGTCGGGGCGCTCGCGGCAGCCCTCCCGCCCCGGACCCGGCTTGCCGTCTGTGAGAATCTCGGCTACCCGGACGAACGGATCGCCGTCGGGACGGCGGGGGAGCCCCCGGCGCCCCGGGGCGAACTCTTCGTGGTGGTGGCGGGGGCATTTTAGAGGGTGTCCGATCTGGATACGTCCCCAGGGGATAGGAGATGCATCCCCTTCTGGTTTTGAAGTCTCAGTACTTCACGAATTTCGGCACCCGACACTAAGCGGGGCGGCCTCGTAAAATTCGGTACCGAGGGGTTGGTAACACCCGGACACCGGAGTTCGCGTTCTTCGCGCCTTCGCGTGAGGTGACGGTAGGCGTAGTGCCGAGATCTCACGCGAAGAGCGCGAAGCCGCGAAGTGCGACGGATGGGGCATCCGGAGCTTGAGAAGATCGAAGGTCTTCGAAGTGCGATGGTTCGTTAGAACCGGAGCATGAGCACCGCAGGTGCGAGCCGCGAAGAACGCGAAGAGATCTGAGGAATACTGAACGTCACGCTATTCCGCAGGCGGTTGGAACCACATATTCTACGCTGTGGAAGCCGCGAGATCTGTCATCGCGGCGCTCTCCTTCCTCCGGAACTCGTAGCCCGACCGGAGGAGATCGAGGAAGATCGCCTGGTACGCCCCCTGTCGACAGAGTTCGAGGTGGTAGCGGTGCACCGTCGACTTCGTCCCGTACTTCGCCGGCACATCGTTCCAGGCGCATCCGGTGGTGAGGACGTAGAGAACACCGTTGAAGAGGTTCCGGGGATCGCGCCGGGGTCGCCCGATATGGGGTTTCTGGGGCGGGAGGTGTCGTTTGACGATCTCCCAGAGATCGTCGTCGACCTCCTGAAACGTCATGAGCGTTGCATACGCCGGTGAGGCCTTATAGTTTTGGGACGGTTCGGGCTCTCCCGGTCACGCCGGATGGTAGTTCATGACAATGATCTCGCGAATCTCTCCGCGTTTCGCCCCGTCGCAGTTGATTGCCCGCCTTGCCGGGACCCGGTCGATACGGTACCCGGCGTAGAGGTCGTCGAAGAATCTGTCGTCCGGGTTGACGTTTCTCGGATCGGAGTTGCTCAGCATCAGCTTTGCGCCCTTGGCGTCGCAGTGTGCGTAGAACGCCCCAAGACGCTTCTGCTCCTCGTCCGAGAACCTGTTCTTCGAGTACTGTGTGAACGACGACGTCCGGTTCAGCGGCCGGTAGGGCGGGTCGAAGTAGACGAAGGTGTCCTCTCGTATGTACGGCTCCGCCTGCGTGAAGTCGCCGAGGTGGATGGTCGTGTTCCGGAACGCGAGCGAGTCGGCTAAAAGGACTTCTTCGTGCAGGATCTTCGGTGATCTGTACCTGCCGAACGGGACGTTGAATTCGCCCCGGGAGTTCACCCGGTAGAGGCCGTTGAAGCACGTTCTGTTGAGGAAGATGAACTGCCCCGCCCGTTCGACCCACGCGTCGCCGTACCCGGCACGATCGGTCTCCTTCTTCCTGCGGTTGAATGCGTCCCGAACGGCGTAGTAGTACTCCCTCCGCCCGGTATCGCCCTTCGCGAGGAACTCCTCCTCAACGTCGCGGAGGTACTCGATGAGGGCGGAGACGTCGTTCTTCACGACGGTGTAGGTGAGGACGAGGTCCTCGTTGATGTCGAAGAGGTGGCACTCCCTGAACGCGAACGTGCTGTTGAAGTGAAAGTAGACCGCCCCGCCTCCCATGAACGGTTCGACGAAGACCGGTAGGCTCCCCTCGGCGAGTTCCCGCGGAACTCTCGCGGTGAACGCATCGAGCAGTTGCGCCTTGCCGCCTGCCCACTTGAGGAACGGTCGTGGGGTGGTTGCTGCCATCGGTCTCCTCTCACCCGGGATGAATGTTGCAGGAGAGGTTGGGTTTGAAGGGCATTAGCGTTGTCCGTCTCCCGCACCGGTTCCGCCGCGGGTCACTGCCGGTCCGAACGCCCAGAATTGACTTTGTTAAACCCCTCCCTCAAAGGACGAATCACCTCAGGGATTATCTTTGCGTTGCCGATTCACGCGAAGGCGCGAAGAACGCGAAGGGGTCCATCAAAACCCATCCTGACTTCGCGCCTTCGCGTCGTCGCACCTGCAGTGCTCCTGCTCCGTTCCTCGCACCTGGCGGTGCTCACACTCACTGCGTTCGCGCCTCGAAGACCTTCGGGTTTCTCGAACTCCTGTCCTTCAGGCAGTCTTTCCTTGCGGAACGTCGCACTTCGCGCGAGGCCGCGTCACTGACTTCCACTGGCCATCAGGAATTATCCAGCGATTGTGGCAAACCGTTCAATCAGGCTGTTTTTTAAGCATCTTCTCGATCGCCCACCGGCCCCGTCCGAGTTCTCCCCCCAGGATCTCGACCGCCCGCTTCTTCGTCTCGCCGGACTCGATGAGCGCGGCGAACCGGGAGGCCAGGAGTTCGCGTTCGGCGTCCGTCCAGGGCTTGCCGCGGTTCGGCGGCTCCCCGGCCTTCGGGGTCCTGAGCGTAGGAAGCAGAAAGCCCGGCGTGATATCCCGCAGTTCCGCGACCTTCAGGTCGAAGGCCTGTTTCGAGGCTTCGAACCCGGTCGCCCGCCGGTTGAGGCCGATAGCCGCCTTTGCCGTCGTAAATCCACCAAGAAACATGTCACAGACGAGGTCCCCCTCGTTGCTGCTGTACTGGAGCATCTTGATGAGCAGTTCCATCGGGAGTTCGTTCTTGTTCTTCGCCTGCCCCGGTTTGTACTCGCGGTTGATGCACCAGACATCTTCGCGGTCGCGGTAGTTCAGCGACCCGTTCTTTGGCCCGCGCTCCCCGGCACCGTAGCGTGACTCCAGGTTGAACGTCCGTTCACCGCCCGGCTTTTCGTAGAAGAGGATGTGGTAGTGGGAAGAGACGTACTTTCTGCTCGTGTAGACGCCGAAGTTGTAGCGCCATATGATATGGTTGACCTCGCGAAGGCATGTCCCGCGCAGCGCGTGGAGGATGTGGTAGAGGTTCGTGTAGCCCGAGACGATGTAGATCGACCCTCCCGGCCGCAGGATCCGTTCGGCTTCCCGGATCCATCTCTCGCTGAACTCCCCGTAATCTGACGCAGGGACCTCGATGTAGCCGTCGACGACGAACGCCTCGTCCCGGTTGTAGTGCTGGTGCAGCCGGTCGCCGTTGATGCCGTAGGGGGGGTCGGTGACGATCAGGTCGACCGAGTCGTCGGGGATATGCGCCCTGGCCCCCGCGATGCAGTCGCCGTTGTAGAAGACGTTGCCGTTGATCTCCTCTGCCCTCATGCTCTCCCCTGCAGGCTGCAACGTACTCACGTTGGGCTTGCGAGCATAAGATACTCGTTATATGCCCTCCTCCGTTGCCGTGAGGTAGCATTAAGAGAGTTCACACGAACGAGAAACTGACTGCCAGCAGTACGACAGCCCCGGGAGTTTGGATAGTGGCACATTTGGAGGAGTCGGAGAGCACGTTACGCGCCAGATCTCCGGATCGGGAGGTTTACGAACGTATAGATCGCCTTCTCGTCGAGAACGAGACGCTCCGGCGTGAGAACGCCGCGCTACAGGCCGTAGAGGACGCACTCCGGGAGAGCGAGGAGCGTTACCGGCGCCTCTTCGAGGACGACCTCACCGGGGATGTCGTCGTCGCCCCGGACGGCCTGATCATCGCCTGCAACCCGGCGTTCGCAAAGATATTCGGGTTTGCTTCGAGGGAAGAGGCCCACGGCACCGATGTCCGGGATCTCTTCGAGGATCCCGGTGAATTTGACCGGATCGCCGCCACCCTCCGGAGCGACGGGAAGATGGAGAACGTGGGCCGGAGACGGAGACGCCGGGATGGGACCCGCATCTATGTCGTGGAGAATGTGGTCGGGCGTTTCAGCGCGGACGGTGAACTCCTTGAGATCCGGGCCTACGTCTACGATGACTCGGAGCGTAAGCGGGCGGAGGAGGCTCTCCGGGAGAACATGGAATGGTACCGCCAGGCGCTCGACAACCCGCTCATCGGCTACGCATACTGCGAGATCGTCGCCGATGCCGCCGGCACTCCCATTGATTTCATTTACCGGGAGGTCAACCGGGCGTTCGAACACTTTACCGGGGTTACAAGAGAAGACGTCGTGAACCGGCGGGTGACCGAGTTTCTCCCCGCGGATGAGGCTGCCGGGATCATTGCGAAGTATGGAACCGTGGCGCTGACAGGGAAGCCCACGGCGTTCCAGTATCATGTGCCGGCGCTTGCGAAGTGGTTCGAAGTCACCGCGTTTTCGCATCGACGGGGATACGTTACGACCTTCTTCACCGACATCACCGAACGCAAGCGGGTGGAAGAGGCTCTCCGGGAGAGTGAAGAGCGCTACCGGCGGCTCTTCGAGGAGGATCTTACCGGACACTTCCTCACCACCGCGGACGGCCGGATCATCGCCTGCAATACGGCGTTCGTCCGGATGTTCGGGTTTGCTTCAAGAGAAGAAGCACTGGGGACCAATATCCGTGACCTCTATGACGACCCCCATGAACGGGACGCACTCCTCGCACGCCTGCAGTGGGGCGGGAAGGTCGAGAACGAGGGGCGGATCCGGAAGCGCCGGGATGGGACGCTCATCCACGTCGTCGAGAACATAGTCGGACGGTTCGGCGAGGACGGAAGGCTCCTTGAGATCCAGGGGTACGTCTACGACGATTCGGAGCGCACACGGGCGGAGGATGCTCTGCGCGAGAGCGAGGAGCGGTTCCGGGCGGTCCTTGAGAACTCGCTCGACGCGGCCTACCGGCGCAACCTCCAGACCGACCGCTACGACTACATGAGCCCGGTCATCGAGGAGATCCTCGGCTTCACCCCGGGGGAGATGATTGTGATGAGCACCGAGAAGGCCTTCGAGCGCATCCATCCCGACGACCGCCGGGCGGTCGGGGCGGAACTGAACGCCGCTGTCGCTTCAGGGAGAGGCCTCCTCTCATACCGGTTTCTGGCGAAGAACGGGGAGTACCGCTGGCTTGAAGATCACCTGATGGTGATCCGCGATTCCGGCGGCCGGCCGCTCTACCTGGGCGGCATCGTCCGCGACGTCACCGCACGGAAGGAGGCCGAGGCGGAACTCGCCCGGGTTCACCGGGATCTTGCGTCCGCTCACCGGGAGGCGAACCTCTACCTCGACATCCTGACCCACGATATCGGGAACACCGAGAACGTCTCAAACCTCTACGCCGAACTGCTGCTCGAGATGCTCGACGGTGAGGCGGCAGCATGCGCGGCGAACCTGAAGCGCAGCATAACAAAGAGCATCGAGATCCTGGGTCTCGTCTCCAAGATCCGGCGGATCCATGCCGGGCCGCCCGCGCTCAGGCCGACCGAGATCGATGCGGTCATCCGAACCGAGATCGCTCACTTCCCGGTCGTCCCGATCAGTTACGAGGGTGCATCGTGCAAGGTCGTTGCCGATGATCTCCTCTGCGAGGTCTTCACGAACCTGATCGGCAACGCCGTCAAGCACGGCGGTCCCGGCGTCGCCGTAACCATCCGGGTCGATGAGCAGAACGGCGAGGTGCGGGTGACGGTCGCGGATACCGGCCGGGGCGTCCCGGACGACCAGAAAGAGGAGATCTTTCACCGTTACGAGAGGAGGCAGCGGGGCGTGGGCGAGGGGCTCGGGCTGTACCTCGTGCAGATCCTCATCGACCGCTACGGCGGCCGGATCTGGGTGGAGGACCGGGTGCCCGGCCACCCCGGGGAGGGGGCGGCGTTCGTCTTCCTGCTCCGGAAGGCGGAGGGCGAAGGTACCGGGCAGGCCTGAACCTGGCTTTTCGTCCGGTCGTTCTGGCGTTGCCCACAAGAGCGACCCCTCCTCTGCGATCAGTATGGCGGCAGGGGCCTGGCGGAGAAGGTGAATTCAATCCAGCATGTCTTATCTCCTCCCCCGGAACAATCTTGTTTGATGAACCAGAGCGAGCCGGAGGGGCACCGGATCAGGATTCCAGTCAGGACCAAGTTTTTCCTCGTATTCCTGACCCTCTCGACGGCTGCTCTCCTTCTCGCCGGTTCTCTTGCCTTCGTCCAGATGGACGACGTCGGCCGCTTCGCGCTTGAGCGGAGCACCGATCTTGGGGCGCGTGCGATGAACGACAGCACCGCGGCGCTCGAGCGCAACGCCGAGGAGTCGCTTCTCCGGCTTGCACAGGACCAGGCCTACATCAGCAACATCGTCTTTGAGCAGGTGAGCGGGGACCTCGGGGTCATGGAGCGCTACGCCGCGACCGTCATGGAGAACCCGTCCATGGTCCGCCCGCGGCACTTCTACCTGCAGGACGAAGAACCGGCGGACCGGCGTGCCACCTCCGTCCTCTTCCTCTCGCCCGGCATCGATGCCGGCCGTCTTGCCGAAGAACGGAATGCCGCGGGGATGATGGACGACATCTTCATCCCCATCGTTACGACGAACCGGCACCTTGCCGCCGTCTACGTCGGAACGGGTTCCGGGATGGCGATGATCTACCCCTGGACGACGGGGCTTGACCCTACATTCGACTTCCGGTCCAGGAGCTGGTTTTCGCAGGCGGTCGAGAACGGCGGACTGGTCTGGTCCGAGCCGTACGTCGACCTCACCGGGCACGGCCTGATGGTGACCTGCTCGCGGCCGGTCTACGACGCCGGGCGGGGCTGGGTCTGGGTGGTCGGCGCGGACGTCACGATCGAGACGATCAACCAGCAGATCATCGGCACCCAGGTGGGCGACCGGGGCTACGCCATGCTGATTGACCAGCACGGGAACGTCATCAGCCGGCCCGGCCTCACATCGGGGGATATGCGGTGGGACGAGTCGTTCGTCACCGAGAACCTGTTCTCAAGCGAGAACCCGGACCTCGTCTCGGTCGCCGGGAGGATGACCGCAGGGGAGACCGGGGTCGCCAGGGTCAGGTTCGAGGACGGGGAGCGGTTCATCGCGTATGCCCCCATCCGGAGCGTGAACTGGAGCGTCGGGGTGGTGATGCCGGTCGATGAGGTGCTCGCACCGATAGAAGAGACCCGGGCGAGCATCCTTCAGGCGTCGGAGGATACCGCCGTACACATCCGGGAACAGCAGGAGTCGATGAAGACCGTCTTTGCCGGGGTGTTCATCGGCCTGCTCGCCGTCATCGCTCTCCTGACCCTCGCCGTCACCCGGTATGTGACCCGGCCTATCGAGGAGTTGCGGAAAGGTTCCGAGGCGATAGGCCAGGGGGATCTCGAGCACCGGGTGGTGGTGGAGACCGGGGACGAGTTCGAGGATCTCGCCCGCTCCTTCAACCTCACTCCTCGGCCGCAGGCGCTCGCACTCGGGCGGGGACGAGTTCGAGGATCTCGCCCGCTCCTTCAACCGGATGGCGGCCGATCTGCGCGGACATATCGAGAATCTCCGGCGGACGACCGCGGAGAAGGAGCGGATAGCAAAGGAGCTCGAGATCGCAAAGGAGATCCAGCAGAGTATCCTTCCTGAGTCCGCGCCGGTGCTCCCCGGGTTCGACATCGCGGGATTCAACCTGCCCGCCCGTGAGGTCGGCGGGGACTTCTTCGACTACATCCCTGTCGGCGACGGCTGCTGGGGCGTCGAGATCGCCGACGTATCGGGGAAAGGCGTCCCTGCAGCACTCTTCATGGCGCTCTCCCGCACCCTCGTCCGGGCGAGCGCGTCGGAGAACCCCGACCCTGCCGTCTCGATCCTGGAGGCGAACCGCTACATCTGCATGGACTCAAAGACATGCATGTTCGTCACGCTCTTCTACGGTATCCTCGATACCCGGAAGGGGACCTTCACCTACGTGAACGCAGGCCACAACCCTCCCCTCCTCTTCAGGGAAGGCTCGAACGTTGCGGAACTCCTCCAGGGGAAGGGGATCGCGCTCGGGCTCTTTGACGATATCGAGCTCGAACTCGTGGAACTCCGGTTGAATCCCGGCGATACGGTGATCTTCTACACCGACGGAGTGACCGAGGCCACGAATGAGCGCGAGGAGGAGTACGGCATGGAGCGGCTTACAACGCTCATTCCGAAACTGCTCGACCTCGGGGCACGGGAGATGATCAAGGCGATCGTGGAGGATGTCACCGCCTTTGCCGGGGACCAGCCCCAGTTCGACGACATCACGCTCGTGGTGCTGAAGGTCGAGTCGCGGGGCTCGCAGTGAGGTATGCCGGACTCCGGCGTTCTCCGTTCTGGCACATCATCCTGAATGCCGCCGCGGGTTTCGTTCAGTCGCGGCAGGATCCTCAGGAAGATGGCCAAAACCGTCAAAAAAGTGAGGGCATGGATGTCCCTTATCTAACTTCTACTCAACCGACCGGATCACCGCCACCCTCCACTCCGTCCCGTGGAGCCCGGTGGTCGTCCAGATGATCTCCTTCTGCACTACCTCGCCTCCGTCGGTGGCAAACCTGTATACCGCGGTGCCGTACCGCTCGACGGCGGTCCGCCGCGCTGTATCCAGCAGGTCCGGGTAGTCCGCATACAGCGGGTCCTCGAGCGTCATCCGCCCGATCTGGGTCTGGTCCGTGTCGTAGAGCAGCCGCCCGTCCGTCTGGACGACCATCACCTGGTACGGGGTGCCGTTCGCCGCCGGGCCGGCGATATTCCCGATAAGGATCTCCGGCCGGATGACGGCGGCGGTGAACCCGACAAACCGGCTCTCGTTCGTGAAGACCGGCGCAGCGATCACCACCGCCGGGAACCCTTCCGCGACCGTGATCATCTCGCTCATGATCGGCCGCTTCGTCGCGAGGATGTGCCGGACGTGGTCCTGAGCCCGGATGTCCGCGCCCTCGGCCCCGCGGTAGGCCGCCGGCTCGGCGGCGATGATCGTGCCGCCGGCATCGGCGACGACGCAGTCGACGATCGACGGGTCGATTGCGGAGAGGTTCGCGAGGACCTCGCGAGCGGCGGTGCCGGAGAGATCATCGGTCTTCCCGAGTTCGAACGCGGCATGGGCCAAACGGCCGTCCAGGGCCTCGAGCGCCGCCGTGATGTCGGACTGCAGGTGGATGAGGAGCGTCGCGGCATCATGCTCGGTCGCGGGAGAGGGCGGCGGCGCTTGCGGATTCAGCGCAGCAAAACCGGCGCCGATGGCGACCAG
>JASUSO010000043.1 GCA_030446015.1 Methanobacteriota archaeon | reverse complement strand
CAAGGTGCAGGAAGGATTTGTTGAGCGGTTTGCCCGCGCACTATTCAGGAGGGAACCATGATAACTATGGATATTAATGCACTCATGATAGTCCTGCTCTCGCTAACCATCGTCTGCCTGCTGTTTATCATGTACGTGATGTACGTGCGTATCCAGCAGCTTCTCAAAGAAGTCGAAGCACTGAGTGGTAGAATGGAGATCACCGGCAGCGAGCTGGAACAGCTGACCAGAAGCGTCGAGGAGTATAAGAGGGCCCGGGGATAGTGGGATAATCCCCCCACCCGCAAAGCGAAGATATATCTGTAATTCAAGCATAACTAGTAGGGAAGGGGCCATAGGGTAGCCTGGCCATCCTAGGAGACTGGGGGTCTTCTGACCTGCGTTCAAATCGCAGTGGCCCCATCAGACCATTTTTTCTCAGTTCGGGACAGAATTATCCGGAGTATGAAATTTACTCCAGACTGCACGGGTTGCTTGATCAGTCGCGTCGAGTACGAGAGCCGGCTCTGCATCGACGAACCCCTGCGCGTCGCCGAGATCGTCGATGCATGCCGGGATCTCCTCACCCGTATCGCCGCCGATCCGGTGCCTGCACCCGTCATCGCAAGCCGAATACACCGGCTCGCCTACCAGATGATCGGTGATCCCGACCCCTACCGATCGTTGAAGTGGGGCAACAACGCCGATGCAGCGGCGGTCTCTCTCGCGGTGCGCGATGAACTCACGACGTTCCGCGACCTCGCGCTCGCGGCGGTCATCGGCAACACGCTGGACTACGGATCAGAGGCGCACACCGTCACCGACAACTTCGTCGAGTTCTTCCGCCGGGAGTTTGCGGCGGGGCTGACCGTCGACGACACCGCCGCGATGGAGCCGCTCGCCTCCCGGGTGGTCTACCTCGCCGACAACTGCGGCGAGATCGTCTTCGACGCGCTCTTTGCCGACTACCTCAAGAAGAACGGATCGCACGTGACGTTCGCTGTCCGGGGTGCCCCGATCTTAAACGACGCAACGATGCAAGATGCCGTAGCGCTCGGGCTCGACCGCCGGGTCGACCTCCTCACCGCCACCACGGACGGCGTCGCCGAACTCGGGCTGAACCGCGACCTCGCCCCGCCGGCGCTCGTCGATGCTCTCGACCGCGCGACGCTCGTCATCGCGAAGGGCATGGCGAACTACGAGTCGCTCTCCGACGACCGCGACCTTCCCCCCGTCGCCTACCTGATGTCGGTGAAATGCGGCCCGATCGGCGCGGATATCGGTCTTCCCGTCGGCTCCCGGGTAGCCCTCCTTCGCGAGTGATCCGGCGCGGGCGCCGTGTCCGGGCGCCGCCCGGACGCCTGAATATATAAACATATCTGCATAATTTTTCTGAAATGATAACGGTTCTTTCGGTTAACGAGGACCTTTAAAAACCTCATTTAATATTTAAAGACAAATATTCGTTTTTATATTTATTAGAAATTAATATATATGGCTCACAATAGACGCTGGAACGGGGAACTACCACACCCAGTATCCACCAGTCATTCAATTCCATCAGCAATCACCACAACCAACAAAACAACCAACTACACCGCCAACGATGCCAGGGATTCGGTTTGGGGGCACGGGCGCCCCCGAACCAGCGCTCAGCAACCACAAGCGAGATTACGCCGGGCTGCAAGGTTTTCGGGTGTGGCCCCCCAACCTCATTCCATAAGGGCGAGACGCCTCACGTTTATCCGGACCGTAAGCGCTTCCCATGCAGCGTAGCAGCCGTAACTCCGCACGACCAGGCAGTAGTGGGGAAGTGCACCACCACGGAGATCAAGAGAAAAAGGAGGGGCGATCCCCCTCAGCCGAAGATCCTGCGGGACATCTCCAGCGCCTCGATGGCGGGCATCTTCTTCCCGGTCAGGAACTCGATCGCCGCCCCTCCGCCGGTGGAGATATGCGTAAAATCGCTCTCGAGGCCGAGACGCTCGATGGCCGCGCCGGAATGCCCGCCGCCCACCACCGAGAACTCCACGGTGGAGGCCGCCCTCAGGAGCTCGAAGGTCCCGACGGCGAACTTCTCCTCCTCAAAGAGGCCCGCCGGCCCGTTCACCACGACCGTTCCCGAGTCCGTGATCGTCCTGGCGAGGCTCCGGATCGATTCGCTCCCGATATCGAGCACCTGGGCGTCCTCCGGGACGGCGTCCAGGGGGTACTCGACCCGCTCGCCGTCTTCGCGGACGGCGACCGACTGCGGCAGAGCGAGCCGGTCGGCGTAGGACTCGAGGAGGGCTTTTGCCTTATCGATCTCAGCCCGGTAGCCGAGGTCGTCGATCAGCCTGGCCGAGGGGCGCCCGATATCGTGGCCCGCCGCAAGCAAAAAGACGTTCCCCACCACGCCGACGACGATCACTTTATCGGCCGTCCCTCGCGCGAGGACGTTCTCCGCGACCGCGATCGAGTCGTCCACCTTCGTCCCCCCGAGGACGAAGGTGACAGGGCGCGGGGCCCCGGTGAAGACCCGGGAGAGGTTTGCGACCTCCTTCTCCATCAGGAGACCGGCCACCGACGGGAGCGCGAGCGGCAACCCCACGATCGACGGCTGCGACCGATGGGCCGTGCCGAACGCGTCGTTGACGTACAGATCGGCCATCGCGGCGAGCCTCCTGACGAGGAGGGTCTTCTTTGCCTCCTCGGGCTTTAAGGTCAGGTTCTCCTCGGCGGCAAACCGAAGGTTCTCAAGCATCAGGACGTCGCCGCGTTTCGCGTTCCGGATCGCATCCCGGGCGCACCGCCCGAAGATATCCTCCACGTACGTCACCGGGCGGCCGAGCAGCCGCTCCAGTCTCGCCGCGTGCGCCTCAAGCGTCGTGAAGTCCTTCTTGCCGGGCCTGCTCTGGTGGGTGAGGACGACGAGACGTGCGTCCTCGAGCGCCTGCACCGTCGGCAGGTGTTCCCGGAACCGTTTGTCGTCCAGGATCTGGTTTGAGGAGGGATCGATGGGCGAGTTGAAATCAACCCGCAGCAACACCGTTCCCGTCAATTTGCCAGTATCTGCGAGCGTACCGATCTCCACCGGGTATCACCAGTCTCTCTCTTCAGGCACTCCGTGCCTTAATCTTTTTCAGGCGGAAGAGCTCCTCACGCTCCATCTCATCGAGCCGCATCTTGATGAAGTCCCTGGCCTCGGAGAGCTCCGGGATCACCTTGAACTCGAGCGCGTTCACGCGCCGCTTGGTGCTCTCGATCTCGTCGAGCAGCCGCTTCATCGTCGTCTCGATCTCCGCCGCCTCGATGATCGCCTCGAGCAGATCCTCGAACGCCTCCGCGGTCTCGTCGATGACGGCGGAGGTGCCGAGCATCCCGTAGCCGCGGTCGAGCACGCCCTTCCGGACCGCCGAAGACTCGATCTCCGGGACGACGACGCCCATGATGTTCTTGCTCTTTAAGGAGATGGCAGGGACGTCCGCCGTCGAGAAGGCGGCGGCTTTCACCCCGATTGCACCCTCGACGGTCTCCGCGAGGGCGATCATCTCCATTGCACGCTCGTAGCGCTCCAAAAGAGCGCCGCGGCTGTCTTTTGCCTGCTGCAGCACCTTGAAGAACTCCAGGATCAGCCCATCGCGCTTCATCTTGAGGATGTTATAGCCGCGCTCCGAGAGCTTGATCCGCCGCTTGACGTTGATCAACTCGGATCGGGTCGGCTTGATATCTCGCAGCGCCATGGATGCTTACCCCTGTGCCTTCTTCCGGTACTTCGGGTGGTACTTCTGGATCAGTTCGCGGTCGATACGGACGAGCTGCTCCTCGGGCAGCGTCGCAAGGAGCTCCCAGCCGAGATCGAGCGTCTCCTCGATCGACCGGTCTTCGTAGAGGCCCTGCCTGACGAACCGGTCCTCGAAGAGGTCGGCGAACTCGAGGAACATCCGGTCGCGCTCCGAGAGCGCGTCTTTCCCGACGATGGCGACGAGGCCACGGAGATCGTTACCTTCCGCGTATGCCGCGTAGAGCTGGTCCGAGACCTTCTTGTGGTCCTCGCGGGTGTGGCCCTTGCCGATACCGAGGTTCATCAGACGGGAGAGCGACGGCAGCACGTTGATCGGCGGGTAGATACCCTTCCGGTGCAGCTCACGGTTGACCACGATCTGGCCTTCGGTGATGTAACCGGTCAGGTCCGGGATCGGGTGGGTGATATCGTCACCCGGCATCGTCAGGATCGGGATCTGGGTAACCGAGCCCTTGACGCCCTTGATGATACCCGCACGCTCGTAGATGCTTGCAAGGTCGGTGTACATGTAGCCGGGGTAACCACGCCGGCCGGGCACTTCCTCACGGGCCGCACCGATCTGACGGAGCGCCTCACAGTAGTTGGTCATATCCGTCAGGATGACCAGCACGTGGTAGCCGAGGTCGAACGCCAGGTACTCGGCGGTCGTGAGCGCGAGACGCGGCGTGATCGTCCGCTCGACGGCCGGGTCGTCGGCGAGGTTCAAGAAGACGACGGACCGCTCGAGAGCGCCGGTCTTCTCGAAGTCGGCCATGAAGTAGTTGGCCTCTTCCCGGGTGATACCCATCGCCGCGAAGACCACGGCGAACTCTTCGGTCGAGCCGGGCACCTTTGCCTGCCGGGCGATCTGGAGCGCCACATCGTTGTGGGGCAGACCCGATGCCGAGAAGATCGGGAGCTTCTGACCACGGACGAGGGTGTTCGTCCCGTCGATCGTCGAGATACCCGTCTGGATAAAGTCCTCAGGCGAGGAGCGGGCGTAGGGGTTGATGGCCGCACCGGTGATCTCGAGCCGTTTTTCGGGCACGATCTCCGGGCCTCCGTCGATCGGCTTGCCGCCGCCGGAGAGGATACGGCCGAGCATGTCCCGTCCGACCGGCATCTTGATCGTCTCGCCGGTGAACCGGATGCCCGAGTCCCTGCCGATGCCCGCAGTGGTCTCGAAGACCTGGACGACGACGATCTCGTCGCTCGTGTCCAGTACCTGACCGCGCTTGACCGTGCCGTCGGCGGTCACGATGTTGACGAGTTCGCTGTAGCCGACCGGCTCGGTCTTCTCGACGAAGACCAGCGGACCTGCAATCTGTGTAACCGTTCTGTACTCCTTCATGGTCACACCGTCCTCATCGCGTCGAATTCAGCTTCCATCTGCTTCATGATCTTCTCGAGTTCGGGCTCGTAGTCCTTGATGAACTTGATCTGCGGAAGCTCGTTCTTGCTCTTGACGCCGATGACCTGTGCCGGGGTCGCGCCGCCCGCCTGAGCAGCACGGGCGAGGTCGGCGTAGCGCTTGATCGCCTTCATCATGTGGTACTGCTTGGACATCGGGCAGAACGTGTCCACCGCGTCGTAGGCGTTCTGCTGCAGGAAGATCTCACGGATCATCCTCGCAACCTCGATGGTGATCTGCTCCTCGTCGGGCAGGGCATCGGAACCGACCAGCTGAACGATCTCCTGGAGTTCGGCTTCCTTCTGGAGGACGCCCATCGCCCAGGCCCGGAGCGGGTTCCACTCGGGCGAGACCTCTTTGTCATACCACTCGTTGAGTGCGTCGAGATAGAGCGAGTAGGAGTTCAGCCAGTTGATCGCCGGGAAGTGCCGGCGCTGGGAGAGCTTCGCGTCCAGTGCCCAGAAGACCTTGACGATACGCAGGGTGTTCTGGGTGACCGGCTCGGAGAAGTCGCCGCCCGGCGGCGAGACCGCGCCGATGACGGAGACGGAGCCGCCTTCGCCGTTCAGGGCGATGACACGTCCCGCACGCTCGTAGAACTCCGAGAGGCGTGCCGAAAGGTACGCAGGATAACCCTCTTCACCGGGCATCTCCTCAAGACGGCTCGAGATCTCACGCATGGCTTCAGCCCACCGCGAGGTGGAGTCGGCCATCAGCGAGACGTCGTAGCCCATGTCACGGAAGTACTCGGCGATCGTGATGCCGGTGTAAACCGACGCTTCACGGGCCGCGACCGGCATGTTCGAGGTGTTCGCGATCAGCACCGTCCGCTCCATCAGCGGCTTGCCGGTCTTCGGGTCCTCGAGTTCGGGGAACTCCGTCAGAACCTCGGTCATCTCGTTGCCGCGCTCGCCGCAGCCGATGTAGACGACGATCTCGGCGTCCGACCACTTCGCGAGCTGCTGCTGGGTGACCGTCTTGCCGCTCCCGAACGGGCCGGGGATGGCCGCCGTTCCGCCCTTCGCGATGGGGAAGAGACCGTCCAGGATCCGCTGACCGGTGATCAGCGGGACGTCCGGGTTCAGCTTCTCCTTCACGGGACGGGGCACACGAACCGGCCAGCGCTGGAGCATGGTGATCTCGGTGCCGTCCTCGAGGGTGCAGACGGTCTCGTCGACCGTGAAACTGCCGGCCGTAATCTTCTTGACCTTGCCGCCCTTTGAGCGGGGCGGGACCATGATCTTATGGACGATGTTCGTCTCCTGGACCGTCCCGATGATGTCGCCGGCCTTGACCTCGTCGCCCGCTTTCACCGTGGGCACGAACTCCCACTTCTTCTCGTGGGAGAGGCCAGGCGCCGAGACACCGCGCTCGATGAAGTTGCCCATCTTGTCCATGAGCACCTCGAGCGGCCGCTGGATCCCGTCGTAGATACTGGTCAGCAGACCGGGGCCGAGTTCAACAGCGAGCGAGAGGCCGGTGTTCGACACCGGTTCACCGGGTCTGATGCCGGCGGTATCCTCATAGACCTGGATGATGACGTTCTCACCCTGGATCTTGATGACCTCCCCCATCAGCTCTTCATTGCCGACCTTCACCACGTCGTACATGTGTGCGTCGAGACCGACAGCAGTGACGACCGGCCCTGAAATTCGTTTCAGGACTCCCTGAGTCCTGTTCTCTTTTCCTTTCTCCATTACTTCCACAGATCAACACCCACCGATCTCTTGATTCTCTCTCTCATCGACAGGCCGCCCTCATCTCCGCCGATCGCGATCACCGTCGGCTTGACGGAGTTCTCGAGGGTGGTGCGAAGCCGCAGGGGGATCCGCTCCATGTCGCTGCCTTTCAGCACGAGGATGCCGACTTCCTTGTCATCCAGCACCTGGTTGATGTGCTCGACCAGCCGTTCGTCGGTCTCGGCCACGTAGGTCTTTCTGACCCCCGCGAGCCTGAAACCGAGGATGAATTCACCGGTACCGACAACTGCGATCTCCATTCTACATCACCAGGTAACTCTGTAGCCGCTCGCCGGGGAGACCGACTTCCTTGCCCCGGGCAAGGGCGCGAAGGTTCGCGACCTCGTACTTCTTCTTCTCCAGATAGACGAGGACCGGGAGGATCGAAAACGCGTACCGCTTCGACATCTGCTCCATCTGGTCCAGCTGAACCCGGGTCAGGGCGACCTCAATCTCGTGGAGTGCGGTCTTGCCCCGGATCTCCTCGAGCGTGTTCAGGAGCGGGATCATCTTCACCTGTCGTTTTAAGGAATCGATGAACTCGTCCTGACTCTCGAGTCCCGAGAGGCGCTGCAACTCGTCGATCGTGAACGAACCGCCACCGATCAACAGTTCCCTGACATCCTCGCGGACGTGTCCGGCCCGAAGCCGGAAGAGGTTCTGGATGTTCCGGATATCGATCTCGAGCCGGATATACTTGAGGAAGATATCTCCGCCCTTGATGCCTCCTTTCGCGTCCGTGATGAGCCGCGCATAGTAGCCCTTGTAGAGCTCGTTCTCCAGGTGAGCAAACGACCCGGTCTCTATCGCACGGGGCAGTTCCCGCTCGATGACGGGGTAGAACCGCTCGCCCTTGAGCGCCTCGGCGACCCGCTCCGGGGACTCTTCCGCGATAAGGCGGTCGAGAGCGACCCGATCGAGTCGGCCGGCCGGAACCAGGACTTCCTTGATCTTGCCGGGCTGCAGCTTCTGCATCTTCCCGCGCAGGACGGTGACGACGTTCTGGATATCCCAGCGCCGCAGGTAACTGGCGGTAAAGTGCTTCAGTTCTCCCGGAACCAGCTCCAGGATGCTCTGGTACTCTTTCGCGAGGTTCCAGCTTAAGGCAACCTCGACGAGATTGATTCCGGAGAAGGAGGTGCCGAGTTCATCGATCTCCGACCGGTAGTTGGTCTCGCCGATGAACCGGGTGATCTCAGGCAGGCTCATATTCAGCATCCGGAGATAGTCTTCGCGCGGGATCAGCTGCGATTTACGCACCCGCATGCGGGTACAGGCGTAAATGTACTGGGCCGATCCGCTACTTACCCCTGCCATTTATGAACCCTCCTCATTTAAACAGAATATCTGACGCGTCCTTCAGGCCGGATTCCCAGATCTCATCCAGGAACGTACGGTAACTGTAGTCGATCTGCAGTTCGCCGTCGTTGCTCTCGACGATGATGCCGCCGGGAATGTCGACCGGGGCGCCCACGGTGTAGCCGGAGAGCGTCTTCGTCTGGGAGATGATCGCTTCGACAACCGGGGTATCGCGCTCGTTCGCATGGACGACGCCCTTCTTGATCTCCTTTACCGCTCTTTTCAGCAGGGCTGTGAGCGCCTTCTCCTGGAACTCGGCGGGCAGATCACCGATAGCGGTAAGCGAGGCCGAATAGACCTGGTCGAGGAGCGTCTTCTGGGCGTTCAGGACCTGCCGCTTGACGACGAGGTTCGCCGCCGAGGCTTCCTGGTTGATGATGTGGGTGGCTGCCCGATCCGCTTCCTCCTGTGCCGACGCCTTGATCCCGGCGGCACGGGTCTGCGCATCCTTCAGGATCTCTTCGACGTCGGTCCGGGTCTCAGCCCGGATCGCCTCGACCTCCTTTCGCCCTTTCTCCCGGATCTCGTTCACTACTGCTTCGAGTCCCATGGTTCACTCCATCAGAACAGAAGCAGCAGTGCAACCACAAGACCGAAGATGACGATGGTTTCCGGAATGACCGTGAAGAGCAGTGCGAGACCGAACATGTCCCTGTTCTCTGCGGTTGCACCGACGGCCGCCGCACCGATACCCATCTCACCAAGACCGGTACCGACGCCTGCAAGGCCTACCGCGAGACCCGCACCGACTGCCTTGAGACCAACCTGCGATGCCTGTACCATTTCAAGAGTTGTGCCAACATCTACCATTTCATTATTCCTCCGTAAACTTTGATTCCATTCCAAATGGGTTGTACCTCTTTCCTCCACCCTTGTAGAACTTGGTGAAGAATTCGACGTAGTGAAGACGAATCGAGTTCAGTCCGCCACCAAGGATACCAAGCGCCGTGTTCAGCACATGTCCGAGGAGGAAGACGATGATACCGACGATGATGATGACGACGCCCACCGCGCTGAGATTCTCAAGCTGCGGGCTGATCATCAGTTCGATAGCGATGTAGTTGACCACCATCGCGATGGCAACCGACGAGAGTCCCACCGCAGCCAGACGTGCATAGGAGAGCACGTGGCTGATGATTGTCGGGATCTCGATAACTTCAAGTACGTTCTCCTGAGCGATGGCGATGATGCCTCCCACCAGGAGCACGGCGCCGACAACGGTCGCGGGGTTGAAGCCCATGACGACTGCAGGGAGCCAGGACAGATCGGGCATCAGCGGAATGGCGTACATCGACCAGATCATCAGGATGATACCCCACATGACACCAAGCCACCCGGCGTTCGAGAGGATCGCCTGTGTGGCGTGTTTGCCATGATACAGGTTCCTGGCGTTGATCATGCCCAGAATACGCCCGAGCGTGATGTGAAGGATGCCGATCCAGATAGAGACGATCAACAGCTCCGCAACCTGTGCCCCATGCTCCGCCGCGTGACCACCGATGTTGAGGTGGCGGCTGTAGATGATGGGTGCCCAGGGAAGTGAATAGCCGATGATCTCACTGTACAGCACACCAAAGATGATGCTGACGATACTGGCGTTTCGCAGCGAAATCAGGAGTAAACGCCCGTCTCCCGCCTTGAAGAACTTGCGCAGGCCAAGAGAGAGCGCCAGCAGGATCAGACCGTATCCTACGTCCCCGAGGATCATTCCGAAGAAGATCGGAAAGACGATCGAGACCATCAGAGTCGGATCGATCTCGGCATACTGGGGACGGGAGTAGAGATCCATGAACATCTGCGAGGGGCGTGCAAACGACGGGTTGTCGTACTTCACCGGCACCGCATCGGAGTGCTCGATCTCCAGCTCTTCAAGGTAGATCTTCCCGCCGGTCACCCGGACCAGGGCTTCCTTGACCTCTTCGAAGATACGCTCAGGGATCCACCCTTCAGTGAGGAACGTCTCTTCCGTGGTAGCAAACCGCAACGGGGCCTCCGCCCGCTCTACGTCAGCCGTGAGTAGTTCATCGCATGCTACCAGGAAGTCGGTGTGTTTCTCCCGGATCCCTGCAATCTTTCCGTTGATCGCAGCAACCTCACCCTCGATCCGCCTAGCCTCTTCCAGGTGGGCCTTCAAGCGGTCGGCCGGCGCCCCGGTCTCCTCCGGGACGGGTATCGCCTGGAATCCGGCATCGAGGAGAGTCCGCTCGACCTGTTCGCGGTGCTCATTCTGCACCACGACGACGATTATGTTGCCGGCCACTTTGTCGGAGAAGTACTTCTCGTTCGGGACGTCGATCTCGACGTCGTGGGCTATGTGTCCGGTAAAGACAGTAAACCGCGTATACCCGCGATAAAATTCCAGATCAAGGGGTACCGCAGTAAACGGTTCAAGTTCCCTCGCGCGCTGCTCGTGCTCCTTCTGCCGCGCCTCCAGTTTCGAGCGTGAACCGACGAGATCTTCCGTCTCCTTCTGGATAACCGGCAGATCCTTTCGGATCATCTCCCGAACCTTCGACGCGGGAAGCTTCGCTTTGACTTCTACGTTCTCGGGGTCTATCCCGCACGCATTCTCGATCGCCCTGACCTTGATGAGCGCCGAAGCTGCGTCGCTTGCCTCCGGAAGCGGGTGGCCGATCGACAGCGCCCCAGGCGAACTCTCCGGCACGAAGTCCTCGATGTGATAGACGTTGTGCCGATAGAGCTCTCTGATGATGGTGTCGAGCTCACTCTTCGGAGCCGCGATGAGCAGCCGGCGCATCCGCTCAGGCCTTAACATGCAGATGCTCCTTAAACCGTGTAACAATAAAGTCTACAGCGTCCGCAAGGTTCTTGTTCCCGGATGCTTTCAGCGCCTCTGCGCGCGCTTCACCCTCCTTGACAATCTCCGCGTATCTCTTCTGCGCCTGGGCCCGTGCCTCCGCCAGACGCTGATTCCTGTAGTCCTCGGCATCTTTCTGTGCCTTGATGACCAGGTTTTCAGCCTCCAGCTCGGCATCCGAGAGGCTCTTCTTCCTCTCCGCCTGCGCATCACGGATCATTGCCTGATACTCTTCTTCAGTTTCCCTGATGCTTTTCAGGACATCGGTCTTCATCAAACCCTCCTTCTCACGGCGTATGAATATTTGATGAAATTGAGCATATATTTATTGTTGTTTGTCTGCTGAGGATTTTTCTGCATTCAGATGCTCCACCTCTGCCCCGCAAGGAAGGTTTTCAATCACGACGCCCCCGGGAATCCCTGCAAGCGAGAGACCGGAGAGCTCCGTCGACGAGCAGAGCAAGTGCTGCTCGGGGTGGGTCCCGCGCCGGATATCGCAGGCGAGATGGATCGCCGGGGCGACAGAGACGACCATCGAAAGCCTTCGCGAACCCGGGTGATCTTTCGGGAGGACGACAAGCGGTATGTGGTAGCGCCGGACCAGTTCAAGCATCATGCGTGCCTGCTCGACGGGGCCGCCTTCCGGCATCGAGACCGCGACCAGATCGTCGGGGTCGACCGCCTGGCAGTACTCGTCGTCAGCTGTCTCGATGCAGAGCGTAAACCTCGATCCAGCCTTCGCCACAAGGAGAAAAGAGCGTTCTCCCCGGATGAGGAGGAGATCGCCGCCGAGGGGGACGGTCATCCCCCCCTGCCCGGGGGTGAGTCTCCCGAAAGCGCCGCCTTCAGACTTCTTCGACATCTTCGGACTGGCAACTCGGGCACATCGGCCGCTTCCCTATGCCCTTGAACCGCTCCCCGCACTCTTTGCAGCGGTAATTCTTGCCCTTTACCCGCTCACCATCAAACTCAATATCGACCGGTCCACCGACTGTACACATCTGAGGTCACCAGAAGAGAGAGTGGAGGGCAGAAGATAAAACCCTATCGCGGCGCCCCGGGACGGGCAAGCCCCGGGTGCCATGAGAGAGCGCAGCCCTAGATGACGACGGTGAAGACCACGAGCGCGATGATGAGCATCACGGCCGCGTGCTTGACGCCCGCCCGGACCGATCCCTCCCCCATCTGCCCGGCGATAAGGCCCGAGAAGAGCGCCTGGATGAGGCACCCGTGGTAGAGGAGGCGTTCGAAGGTTATGATCGGGGTGCTCCCGATAGGAACGGCGCCGGCAGCCGGGCCGCTGGCGGCGGAGAGGGTATTGAGCTCGGCGAGCGCTGAGAGGAACTGGGTATCGATGACGGCCACGACGAAGAGGAAGACGATGAAGACCAGGTAGACGATGGCGGTATAGATGAACATCTCGGACTGTCTCTCGCGCTTGAGGTTCTCCGAGATCGCTGCATCGCGGGCTGCAATATTCAACACTTCGCCGATATCGCCGGTCATCCGGCTCGCCGTCGTGATCAGGGTGACCACCCGGGCTATGGTGGGGGTGCGTATCCGCACCTCGAACCGGACAAGCGCCTCCTGGACGCTCGCGCCCCACTCGATATCGCGCTGGATCTTCCTGATCTCATAGGTCAGTACGCCGAGATCGGCCTTTACGAGGACCCGGATCGCCTGCGCGAGGTTCAGGCCCACCTGGTTTATCCCGGAGAGACGGTGCAGGAACTCGGGGATGCTCGCCTCGATATCCATCACCTTCCTCCTCCAGAGCTGGTGAAAGATGCCGAAGGGAAGAAGGACGATGAGGAGCGCCACGATCAGGTGGTCGTCCAGGACGTCGATGAGGATCTCGATATCGGGATAGGCCGGGGTCGCGAGGAGGGTGAGAAGGACGTAGGCGAGCGCGACCGGCACCGTCACGTAAAACGTCCGGTTCGGCTCGACGAGGAACGCCTGGAGGGGGTGGCGCAGGAAGGACCGGAGCCCCTTCACCTTATCGTAGCGTTCCAACCTCTCGAAAAACGGCTCGTTTCCGGGCTGCTTATCGATCCGGACGTCGCCGAACTCATGGAGCCATCTCGCCTCCGTGTACTGTTCAACCGTCTCGGTCTTGATCGAGATGGTGTCGATTGCAAGGATGAAGAAGAGCGACCCGACCGGAACGAGGAGGTAGATGACGATCGAGAGCTGCATCACGGGAGTGCTGCTCACAAAACCCATGACGACCATGACGATGATGAGGAAGAGCGGGCCCGCGACAAAGAGCGTCACGTACATCTCGGCTGCCATCTGGAGCGTGGAGAGGAAGATCTTCTGCTCGAACCGGGCATCCTCCTGGTACATCCGCACCCGGGCGTCAAGGAACGCGAGTACATCCCCGCCGCTCTCGATCACCGAGATGAGATCCTGGACAAACTCCTGCAGTTTCTCCGACGGGGTCGTCTCCTGCAGGTGCCTGAGCGCCGTGATCAGGTCGTGGCCGAAGTAGTCGGTGTCCCGGACGACGCGACGGAACTCGTGGACCACTTCACCGTAGACCGCCGCGTTCTCGCTGATCGATCGGAAGATCGTCACCATCTGCGCGCCGCCCCGGCGCAGGGCATACATGTAGGAGACCGCGTTGTGCAGCAGCAGGTTGATCCGGGCTGCCCGGTTCTTCTTCACGAGAGACGGGTAATACAGGAAAAAGAGGTAGACTGCAGCGGCGGCGAGGACGAAGATGACGGCGGTTAGCACGATCTGGAGGATCGTGACCGCGGTCCCGGTCAGTCCGAGCGCCGGCATACCGAGGCCGAAGACGTTATGGATCCTGATATGGAACTCTGGGAGCGGGAGGAGATTCATCATGAAGAATCCCGCTATCGCGCAGAAGAGACCGAAGAGCCCGGACGCGAGGAACGTGCGCAGGAGGTAGCGGTCGAGCGTGGTCCCCATGTTCGCCGCGATGAGGTCGTTGTGGAGGTCGCGGTAGCGCGTGGGATCGCTCTCCACCCTCCGGCGGATGAGGCGGCGGAACTGCACGCAGAAAGGCGGTATCACCGGATCAACTCACCAAGATCGTCAAGGGAAGCGAGCACACGGTCGCGCTGGACGGTCCAGGCCTGGATGATCCGGGCAACCGCCCTGTAGTCCCTGATGCCCTGCTCATGCATCGCAAGCAGGACGGTTCGCCGGACCCGGAGTTCTTCCTCGAGCTGGCTCCGGCTCCAGCCGCGATATTCCATGATCTCGGTAAATATCCGGGATCGCCCGGAATAGGAGAACGTATCGGCCACGGGGTCGTACTCGAAGACCGTGTTCACCTGGAGGTTCCCGGTGAGGGGATCGATCCCGGCGAGCTCGACGATCTCGCGGCACCTCCTCACCTGGTCGCGCCCCCGGTGAGTGAGCGCCTGAACGGATATGACGTCGAGCGCCTGGAGCATGTTCCTCGGCACGTTGAGCGGCTCGCTCTCGAGACGGTGGATCGTCGCATCGACGTCGCTCGCGTGCATCGTGGAGAACGTCGTGTGTCCGGTGTTCATCGCCTGGAAGAGCGTCTGGGCCTCGCTCCCCCTGACCTCCCCGACCAGGATGTACTCGGGGCGCTGCCGCATCGCGGCCTTGAGCAGCTCGAACATCGTGATGATGGTGGTGCCGGTTCCTTCAGCGACGGTATCGCGCGTGACGCTCGCAACCCAGTTCTCGTGGTAGAGCGTGATCTCCCGGGTGTCCTCGATCGAGACGATCTTCGAGAGAGGGGGGATGAAGAGGGCGACCGCGTTGAGTGAGGTGGTCTTCCCCGACGCCGTGCCGCCGACAAAGAGCAGACTTTTGTTGTTCTCGATCGCCATCCAGAAGTAGACGATCTGGTCGATGTCGAAGGTATTCGACTCGATCAGTTCCACGGGCGTAAACGGCGTCTCGCGGAACTTCCGGATGGTGAACGACGTTCCGCGGGGGGTGACCTCGTCGCCGAACGAGAGCTGCAGACGCGAGCCGTCGGGGAGGGTCGCGTCCACGAGCGGGCTGCCTATCGAGACATGCTTGCCCGAACGCTGGGCGAGCGTGATCGCGAGCGAGTTCAGGGCCGGCGCGTCGAACCGGATCCTCGTTCTGATGTTCTGGTGCCTCCGGTGGTAGAGGAAGAGGGGGATCTTCGTGCCGTCGCAGGAGATATCCTCGATCCCGGGATCTCTCATCAGGGCGTCGATGCGCGACCACCCGAGGAAGTTGCGCTCGAGGTAGTAGCGGAGCCGGAATACCGAAGCATCGGGAAGGGCGAGGCCGTATTCCTCGAGCAGACCCTGTATCTTCCTCGCGAGGACTGCCCGACGATCGGAGGCCATGTCGTGATCGTCGAGGATCAGGACGTCACGGAGATCCGCAAAGAGCCTCTCAAGGAGTTCGTACTCGAAGTCCGAGAGCACCGGCTCGAAGAGTAGGTACTCGGCCTGGTTCGTCTCGGTGTTGCGGGCTATCACGACGAGCGCGAGTCCCCTGGTGACCCAGTAGCGGTCAAGTTCTTCGTAAGCTGAAGGGACCTCCGCTTCCACGAGGAGCCCGTGCTCATCGGGGTTGTAATCACCTTGAGGGGCGCCACGTCTCCGGAAACAGAGAATGCGGTCAAGCAAACCGGGAGTCTGGTTATTGTTCTCCGATATCATCGCGGCATCCGCACCGGAAACAGGGTTACGATCTCCGTAGTCCAGGAATTATTGGCGGGTTTTCGCATCTTTTCTGTGACCCGTCCGCCTTGAGATCCAGTCCGGGGTCGCGACGCCCCGGAGCTGCCTGATATAATAGGGAATGTGGCGGCGAATAGATATAAATATGCTTTTTCTTCGATAAGACGGCCCTGGCGCCTACAGATTCCCAGGATATTCGGCGGAACCAGAACGTTTTAATCGTTTTCCTTATATAGATAATGTGATATGCACGACACGCTCCAGGCCCGGGTCCCGACGGGTATCGCCTCGCTCGACCCCGTGCTGGAAGGGGGTGTTCCGCCGGGATCGGCGATGCTGCTCCTCGGGGAACCGGGTGCCGGTAACGTCGAATTTGTCCAGACGTCGCTCATACGGCTCTCAGGGATGAAGCAGGACGGAGCAGTCGCCGGCAAGCATCTCCTGCTCCCGGAGTGCATCTCGTACGTGACGTTCACCCGGATGCGAGAGGATATCCTGAAGGAGATAGCTCTTTCGTTCAATCCTGCACTCTATGATCGCCTCGGAAAGGAGATTGTCTTCCACGACCTCTCGGAGCTCTACTTCGACGCCAGTATCGTCCCCTCCGACTGGTACGGGGAGGGAAGCGTTATCGAACGTCTGCAGAAGAAACAGCGCAAAGAAAACGGCGATGTCCTTGCAGAACTCGCCCGGGCGATCGATCAGTGCCCCAGAAACAGTGTGATCATCCTTGATTCGCTGACCGATATCGCGCCGCCGCTCACGGAAGGAAGACGCTGGCATGCATTCATCGCCTTCCTGCGCGGGTTGCAGCGCATCGCAAAGCGCCGGAACACCACGATCTATCTTCTGCTCACGTCCGGCATCCTGGAGAGGTCAAGGGAGCTCGAGATCGCCGACTGCGTCGACGCCACGATCCTCTTTTGCTGGGAGGAGAGCGGGGCGCAGCGCCGGCAGCGGGTGATGTACTTCGAGAAGTTCCGGGGCGTGATGCCCCGGCTCGAGGCCAGGAATCTGGTGAAGTTCGCCGTCTCGATCTCGGCAACGGAGGGATTTGAGGTGCGCAACATCAGGATGGTCGTATAATGGCGAACCGGGTGAGTTTTGGGGTCGAAGGGCTGGACGCGATGCTCTCGGGCGGACTCCTCGAGAAGAGCGTCTGCGCGATCGTCGGCACCTACGGCACCGGAAAGACGTCATTCGCCCTCCAGTTCGCATACGACGGGCTCAGCCGCGGCGAGACGGTGATCTACATCAGCCTCGATGAACGGGAGGAGCTCCTCCAGGCCACCATGGCGCAGAAAGGGTGGAATATGGAGGCCTTCGGCGACCGGTTCTACCTCCTCCGGCTGGACCCGACCGACTTCAACCTCGCGGTCAGCAGCATCAAGAGCGAACTCCCCGCTCTCATCGAGAGCACGGGCGCCTCGAGGGTGATCATCGACCCGATATCTCTCTTCGAGGGGCTCTTCGAGGACGAGGCCGAGAGGCGGCAGGAGATGTTCCGGCTCATCGAGGTGATGCGGGATGAAGACTGCACCCTTGTGATGACGACCGAGACCAGCCCGGTGAATAAGGACGGGAGCAAGTACGGCATCGTTGAGTACCTGGCGGATACCGTGATCCTCCTTCGGTATGTCCGCTCCCGGGGGCTCACCGAGGTGCACCTGGTTCTCGAGGTCGTGAAGATGCGCCGTTCGACCCATTCACGGGAGATCAAGCCGTTCGAGATCCTCCAGGATCAGATCATGGTCTACTCAGAGGCAAGTCTCTTTTAGGTGCGCAGGACGGGGATCAGGCTCTACGCTCTCGACCTCCGGCCGGACGCGGCCCTCTTCTTCTGCGCCATCCGCCAGCGTTTGAGGGCGAACGCTACGACGACGAGGACGATGAACGTATTGAAGAGCACCCGTATGATCGGGTTCTCAAAGTCCGTCCCGATCAGGTTTCCGTGGATGACGGCAAAGAGGAGCACGACGTACATCAGCCCGTGCACCCACCGCCAGTGCTCCGGGATATACTTCCGGAGCAGCACGCCGGCGAAGGCAATGTAGAGGAGATACAGGGCGGGCTGACCCGCAAGCAACCAGAACCGCTCCCAGGAGGAGAAGGTCGGGATGAAAAGGGCAGGGTTCATCGCCCGAAGGAAGATGGTTATCGGGTGCAGCGTGGGGAGGAGGAGGCCGACGGCGGCGAAGGTGTGGTGCACCGAGAGGAACGGTCTCCCGAAGACCTGCATGACCTCCCGGAGAAACGGTGTGAGAAGGGTTGCGATGGCAAGGGAGAGGTAGCCCCACAGGGCGAGGAGACGGGCTATGACGCTGAACGGATCTTCGTAAGGCGTGGAGAGCACCACCGCGGCGACAAGCGGATACAGGGCCAGGATGACGGCAGCAAGGAGCAGACCCGCCCGGGGCAGAGACACGGTTCCGGAAGACTCGCGGTGAGGGATAAGGGTTTCGGCCGGGCATGTCAACTGGGGATGCCCCCCTGGAGTTTGGTGCTCGATAAATCCGAAGGATTTCAAAAGTCAGTGAGCAACCGGCAGAGGTGGGTTCGCCTCTTTGCGTCGCTCACATGCGACGGGGCTTGTATTCCAGTCAATTGCACCGCTGGCACGAATTTGCATCGGCAACGCCCGCGCACTGCCCCCGCCCCTTGCGGGCGGGGTGGGGGCTATCGATAGAGCCTTACGCGATAGAGACAGGGGAGGGGGATGCTCCCTCTCCCCGCGAGCCGCCACCCCCAGTCGCGATATCCACCACGGTCCACTACAAGGGGCTTATCCGACGTTTCGGCTTTACCTTCGCTATGCTAGATAACGAAACTGTCCGGCTGTCCAGCAATAAATCAAAAATTGAGACCCGACCGGAAAAGATCTAATGTGCCCCTTCAGATCGTGATCCCGAGGAGGTGGAGCAGCACCAGAACCAGGGCGCCCGGCAGTCCCCCGAGGGCGCAGATGAGGATCGTCACCAGGTTGATCTGGATGTCGGGAGCGCCGAACCAACCAAGGACGTCGAAGTAATTCAGAGCCCAGAGCGTGATGAGCCCGGCGACGGCGTTGATGACGAGCGTCATCGCCTTCTTCATGAGGTAGTAGAGCGCCGCGGCTATCGCGACCGCGAGAAGGATGGCAAGAATCTCTTCCATCATCTATTTACCAATGATCTGCTGGTTATTTAACCGTATTGATGGAATCGTCAGCCGTCCGACGCGTCTTGCATCATTTCCAAGCCCGCCAATCTCCCGGAGCATCTCAAAGACATTCCCCGAGAGCATCGCTGTCCGGATGGGTTCGACCGGTTCCCCGCCCTCCATCCAGAAGGGGTTCGAGATCTCGACGGAGAAGTCGCCGGAGAATGGGTTCGCAGTATGAGCGCCCACGACGTCGTGGACCCAGACCGCCCGCTCGTCACCGGGCTCTTTCACCCGCGGACCGTCGATGAAGAGGTTGTGGAACCCGAT
>JASUSO010000042.1 GCA_030446015.1 Methanobacteriota archaeon | reverse complement strand
CAAACCTTCGGTGCTTGCGTTTTCCCCGCCACGTTCTCGGCGTCTCAAGTCCCGAGTGCGGATTTCGGAGGATTGTACACCATCGCACAAGGCGGAGCTTAAGCTCGGGGCGTTCCATCCGTCAAATTTCGCACGTCTGATCTTCTCCTGCGGCGCCCTGTGGGGACACAGCCTATCGCCACGCACTGCCCGCCCCCTTGGGGGGCGGAACGACTGCCGGAACGGCAGGAGTTTGAGCACCGTCAGGTGCGACTGAGGAGCGCGAAGCGCGGGGGGTGGGGGGTCACAGGTAGAACATTATGCAGTAGAGACAGGGGAGGGGGGCACGCCCCCCTCGAACCTTACCGGCTTCTCGTGCTCCGTTCCTATCGGAACATCGCACCTCGCACCTATCGGTGCTCAAGCTCGCTTCGCTCGCACTCCCCGTCAGCCCTTCCCCCAAGGGCGATACCCAATGGAAAGCCGTGCACGCCGATCGCTGCCGGGACGTCCTTGTCCTCGATATACCCCTAATGACGATACCCGATGGAATGCCGTGTACAGGCTTTGCGACATCGTGAGGAAGAATCAGCCGTATGGAGAGCCTGCGCACACCCAAAACCCCACCCTTCGGCGCCTGTGAACCGGCGCGCCAGCCTCCAGGACTCACCGCTCCAGCAAACGTGCTCGCCGGAACACTATACCCCAACTCACCAGACCCTGCCCTCCACTCAGCACAAAGATATATGTGGTCTCAAACCTGGAGTGACGCGGGCTCACCGGCCCCTGGTGAGACGTATCCAGCATGAGGTGTGGAACGATGGAAGAGAAGATGTTTACTCCCGGCGGCATGGACCGCCTGCAGGCCACGAGCGACCGGGAGAATATTCCGTATCCCCGTGGCGACGGGAAGGTCAAACTGGTGAACACGGAGTGGCTGGACCGCCACCTGCACGATGAGGACCTGACGATCATCGACGTCCAGCCGAACATTCACGACTACATCCAGGAGCACATCCCCGGCGCCGTCCACCTGACCGAAGGCGTCCTGCGGGTGTCCAACCGCGGTTTCCCGGGTTCGTACAGCCCGAACGGCTGCATCCAGGAGTCGTTCCGGCGCGCGGGTATCGAAGCCGACTCCCCGGTCGTCGTCTACGCAGGGAAAGGCGCCTTCTCCGGCGCGGGAGACGGGCTCGGACAGACGATGATGGCCTACAGCCTGGCGAAGTACGGCCACAACCGCGTCTACCTCCTCGACGGCGGAATTGACGCGTGGAAGAGCGAGGGGCGAGAACTCTCGCAGGAGTATCCCGCGGTCGAGCCGTCCAGCTTCACCGTCGAGGTCCGGGACGACTACGCCATCGGGTATGAGGAGTTCCGGCGGATCAAGGACAGCGACGACGTGGTCGTGCTGGATGCACGCCCGGCGAAGTTCTATGAAGGGAAGGGGCCCTGGAGGAAGGCCGGGCATATCCCCGGAGCCGTCAACCTGCCCTGGAGGAGCCTGATGCACGAGGCGAACCCGGCACGGCTCAGATCGAACGACGAACTCGACGCGATCCTGGAGGCGCACGGCGTCGACCGGAGCAAGACGGTCATCTGCACGTGCGGAACCGGCCGGGAGGCCACGAACGAGTTTATCCTCTTAAAGTGGCTCTACCTCTATCCGAACGTCCGCCTCTATGAGGGTTCGTTCACCGAGTGGGTCACCTATCCGGATAACCCGGTCGTGGAGGGGCCGGAGCCCCGGGGGGCGAGCGTTGAGGCGGCTCCTGCACGATAACCTTTAAGTGCTCCGGCAACCGGCCAAAACCTTTATTTTCTACATTTCAAAAACAGAAACCATTAAATAATACAATGCACTAAATAGACCCAGAGAGATCTGGATCCACACAAGACACTTCCCCCCTTGACGTCGTCTTTTCGTGATCCTCTTCTCTCTAATTATCCTCTTGTCTCTAGTGGTTGCTAGATCGCTCCATCTGCAAAAACCGCATCTCTTCAAGAACCGCACTCCACCGGGAGGCAGGCCTCCGCGAGGTCCCGAAAAAGACTATACCAATATAGTCATCCCCAGGAATACTGGTTGCATATATAGTCCGGAGAACGCATATATCCTCCCGGCGCCAACGTCTACCAGCCCATGGAGATCAGAAAAGTCCAGATCACCGGCGGTTCGTCGTACATCGTATCCCTCCCGAAACAGTGGATCAGGGCCGCGAAGATCCAGAAGAACGATCCGGTTGGGCTGGTCGTGCAGCCCGACGGATCGCTCCTGATCACCCCGAAGATCGGCGGTGAACCGGCCCACCGGACCAAAGTCTTCGAGGTCGGAGCCGCGACCGACCGCACATATCTGCTCCGCCTCCTCGTAGGCGCGTACGTCGCCGGGTTCACGATCATCCGCCTTGAATCGAGAGGAAGGCTACCGCCGTTCATCCTGCAGCTCGTCAGGGAGTTCACCCAGATGGCGATCGGGCAGGAGGTGGTCGGCGAGACTGACACCACGATAACGATCAAGGATCTCCTCAACCCTGCCGAGATGCCGTTTGAGAACACCATCAAACGGATGCACCTTCTCGCGCGGGGCATGCAGCAGGACGCGATGGACGCGATACGGGAGCACGACGCGGCTCTTGCGGGCGATGTCGTCGCACGGGACACGGAAGTCGACCGGCTGCACTGGCTCGTTGCGCGGCAGGACAATCTCATCGCAAGCGACGCCACGCTTGCGCGCCGGATGGGCATCCCGGCAGCCCGGGCGGCGTACTGCTTCCAGGTGAGCAGGATCATCGAGCGGATCGCCGACCACGCCACCCGGATCGCGCACAACGCCCTCCTCCTGATCGATAGGGATATCGAGCCGGCGACGCTCGACCTCATGGACAAGGCAAGCACGCTTGCCCTGCAGATCTTCTCGCGGAGCATGGAGGCGTTTCACACGGGAGACATCGAGAAAGCGAATGCGACGCTTCAGGGAGTGCGCGACCTCGAGGAGATGACACACGATATCGATACCCGGGTGCTCCGGTTCGAGGCGGTGACGGCGATCCCGATGGGGCAGATCGCAGACAGTATCCGCCGGATCGGTGAGTACTCCGGCGACATCTGCGAATGCGTCATCAACTACACCGTCGGCCGGGAGGCCTGACGGCTCTTCAGCCCCGGGAGAACCCTTTTTCGGGTAGAGCACAAACCAATCGGTTGCACACGGTTCTTCGCCGGCGATATCATGGGCACACTCATCCCGCTCGTCGTTCTCGTCATCGTCTTCCTCCTGATCGCGGTCAGAAAGATAGGGAACGTCAACTTCCGCATCTGGCAGGTGATGCTCCTCGGTGCGGCGGCCGTCCTCATGACGGGATCGATCGCGCCGCTCGACACGCTCGCGTCGATCAACCTCGACGTGATGCTCTTCCTCTTCTTCACGTTCGTGATCGGGGAGGCGCTCGCATCAAGCGGCTACCTCCACCACCTCTCCTTCCGTCTCTTCTCACGGGCGGGGACGGTCCGGCGCCTGGTCGTCCTCATCCTCGTCGGCGCAGGTTTCCTCTCGGCGCTCCTGATGAACGACACGCTCGCGGTCGTCGGCACCCCGCTGATGCTCTACTTCGCCCGGCAGCACGGCATCTCCCCAAAACTCCTGCTGCTCGCCCTGGCGTTCGCCGTCACGACCGGAAGTGTCCCAAGCCCCATCGGGAACCCGCAGAACCTCCTCATCGCGCTCTCAGGCGATGTTGCAAACCCGTTCATCACGTTCCCCCTCTACCTCGCCGTCCCGACGGCGATCTCCCTTCTGCTCGCCTACGCCTTCCTCTACCTGGCGTTCCCGGACGAACTCAACGCCACCGCCCCACTGGTTCACCGCGAGGAGACGATCTGCGACCCCGCCCTCGCGGCCCTCGCCCGCCTCTCGCTCATCCTGCTCGTCATCATGATTGCGATCAGAATTGCGGCGGTGATGCTCGTTCCGGGCCTCGATATCCCGCTGACCTGGATCGCGGCCGTTGCGGCCATCCCCATCCTTGCCGGAAGCGAGCGGCGGTTTGAGATCCTCCGCCGGATCGACTGGCCGACACTGGCGTTCTTCGCCGGCCTCTTCGTCCTCATGGCGAGCGTCTGGCAGTCGGGGTTCTTCCAGCCGCTCGTCGAAGGGAGTTCGCTCGATCTCGGCTCAGTCCCGGTCATCGTCGCAACCGGCGTCGTCGTCTCCCAGTTCATCTCGAACGTCCCCTTCGTCGCCCTCTTCCTCCCGGCCCTCTCCCACCTCGGGACATCCACCGTCGGGCTGATGGCGCTTGCGGCCGGCAGCACCATCGCCGGGAACATGCTGATCCTCGGCGCGGCAAGTAACGTCATCGTCATTCAGGGCGCGGAGAAGGAAGGCGAGACGCTGACGTTTTGCGAGTTCGCGCGGGTCGGCGTCCCGCTCACCCTCGCCCAGGCGGCGGTCTACATCCTCTGGCTCTCGTTCATCCCGGCATGAGAAGGGACGTCAGCACCGAAACGACTCCACCGACCCCGGAGCCGCCCCGAGGTCCAGGGAGATCGAACCGAACCGGACAGATGCGACGGCAGCCGGGTCGAAGGGCGGGGCGAAGACCTCGAGCCGCCGTCCAGGCTGCAGGTCCTCGACGATGCCGAGGGCGACGACGAAGTTCTCGGGGTCGTTGAGGGAGACCAGCCTTCCACCGATCCCGCGGGGGTTCCCGGGGTCAGGCACCCGGCCCTGGAGACCGAGCCCCCGGAGCGGGATCTCCTGCGGCTCCGCGCCGGCAAAATAGGCCCTGAACCGCTCCTCGCGATACCGCCACCGTTCGGCGGCAGGCCGGACAACCACGGCAGGAGAGACAGCCATCCGGTGGATCAGAGTTCCCGGGCGGCGGGAAAAGTTCGCGAGCAGCCGCTCGAGCTCCCGCCCGCGCTGGAGGGCGACGATCCGGGTGGGGCGGAGGAGGTCGATCATCTGCACCTGGAACTCGATCCCCACCCCGCCGGAGACGAGCCCGGGCGAGTCGATGACGGTGACGCGGGCGGAGAGTTCATCGGCCTTCTCGGCGAGGCGTTTTGCGCCCGTAATGGTCTGGACGAAGTGGCCGCCCGGGGACGTCGAACCGACGAACCGGAGATAGGGTTTCGGCGGGTCGGGATAGGCGGCCATTCCCTCGGTCGTCGGCGGTCCGATCCGCGACTGCCCGGTGTCGCAGTCGATGTATGCCGTCCTCGCCTGCGCCGCCGCCGTATCGACGAGATACCGGCAGAGCGTCGTCTTCCCGCTGTCCGTCGCCCCGACGACGTAGACGCGCTCCCCACGATCCGAACCCCGGAGCGCCGCGGCGAGGCCTTCCCATCCTTCCCCGATCTCGATCAATCCGGCACGCCTCTCTGGAGGAACTGTTGCGCTCCAGGGATATAACGGAGCGCCCCCCGCACGAAGGGCGCATCCCCCGGGAGAGGGTTTATCATAAGGATGCCCTTATCAGCGGCCATGGACAGAACGGCAACAACCACTGAGCCGGTGCCCGCAGCCCTCGGCAGGACGTTTCCCACCCTCATGGCGGCGTCCCTCTCCGGCAGGGTCGTCACCCTCCCCGACGACGCGGAAGGCGACGTCTCGCTCGTCGTCCTCGTCTTCCTCGAGTCCGCCAGGCAGATGACGGAGTCCTGGAGCGGCCCCTTCGTCGGAGCGTTCGCCGAGAGTCCCCGGGTGAAGACCTACCTCGTCGCGGTCATCGGGGACAGTCTCATCGGGAGTTCCCTCGCCGACCGCATCCGGCAGGGGCTCGCGGGCGCCACCCCGCCATCGGAGCACGACCGGGTGCTGATCTTCCCGGAGGATATCGAGCGGTGCCGAAGGGCCTACGCGATCGACGACCCCTCGCTCGCCTACATCTACCTCCTGGACGGGCGCGGGATCATCCGCTGGATGGAGAAAGGAACCGCAACGCCGGAAGGGCTCGCCGGCCTGCTCGATACCGCCGGGACGATGCTCGAACCGCTTCTCGCGTGACGCACGGCGGGAGGGGCGGCATTGCGACCAGAAGAGCTGCGAATACCGGACGGCATCACGGAATCATACGAGTTCCGTAAAAAAAAGGTCAGAGGTTCTTTAGGGCAACGATATCGGTAACGCCGGTCAGTTTCCAGATGTTCGAACGCTCTTCGGAGGCGATCGCCTCGATCGGCTCTTCCGGCTTGTGGCCGAGCGCTGCGAGGATGTTCTTTGAGAGGTTGTGCTCCTTGATCATATTCACGAACTTCTCCCTGATGATCTTCTTCTCGATCGCGTCCTCAAGCTGCACCAGGTAGCCCTGCATCGTCACGAAGGTGTAGCAGGAGAGGTCGCCGGAGTACCGCTCGATCTCGACGGAGACATACGGGTGCTGCCGGAAGAGATCGTTCTTCCTGCCGTACTTGGTCGCCAGGAAGTAGAGGAACTTCCCGTCGAAGACATACAGGAACGGAGCGATATACGGGTATTTGCCGCCCTGAAACGCGATACGGCTGAGAAACCCCTCCTCGATGAGTTTATCGTACTCCGCTTTATCCATATTCGGTATCTTCACGATCTCCATCAGGTACCCTCTTAACCCGGTAACCCGCGAGAGTACATATAGGTTTCCAAGGGAGAGGAAGCGGCGTCCCCCGGGTCCGACGCGACGGATCAGCGTCAGGCGCGACCGCTCTACCCGCACCTGCAGGATCGCAAGCCCTGCCCGGAGCAGAGCCGCCGGCTCCCCTCCATCGCACAGAGGGGTTCACCTGCCAGCCGGTTCCGGCCCGGGTCGTTCGTCACGGCCCCGGTGCTGTCGGGTACGTAGCCAGGCGCCGGCAGATATCCGCCGGTAGCGGAAATGGTTTTGCCGGGGCGGCGTTTTTCCAGAACGCAAAATATAATAATATTTATATATACTAACTGAGAGAAAAATGCGCATGAGAAAGCACCATGAGAACGCTCTCATTTTCCTGGGAATTGCCGTCTGTGCGGGATTCCTCATCGCCATGCCTGCCGTTGCCGACTCAGGCCGAGGGCTCACGGCGCTTGAGTCGGGAGAGTTGCTGCCGTTCTCGCCCGGCAATCTGTCGGCGATAGGGAACGGGTCGGAGCCATCCAATCTTTCGGAACTCCCCGCAGAGGAGAACGCAACAGACGCGATCCTGGAGGAGAATGACACGACCGGGACCATCCCGGCGCTCATGGATGAGCAGGATACCCCCGATCCGCTTGTAGAGATCCCGGGTGAGGAGAATGCCCCCTCCGTCTCTGAAGAACCCACCCTCGAGAGCGAACCGGAGCCGGTGACGCCTCACGAAGAGACCGGGCACTATGACGACGAACGGCTGGCCAGACTGGTTGATACCGCCAGCATCCGCCTGATGAGACTCTCGATGGAGCATGCCCATGCCCTCTACCTCCAGGACACAGATGCCGCCGCCACGGCCGACGAGATGCACGCATTCTCCGTCAGGCTGCTCGGCGAGGTGCAGCCGCTCCAGGTTTCACCGGAACGCCAGCCCTTCAAGGACGAGTTCGTCAGGTCGCTTGAGGCCTACTCCGCGGCAAGCAAGACGCTCCTTGACCCGGTAGATGCCGGCGAAGATGCCGTCCCGACGGCATTCAAGGATCTCGCCACGGCATCGGAGGGGCTTGAGGAGGCCACCCGGCAGGCCGCCGAGATACAGCCGGCAAGTGCCGGTATCTCCACGATGAGTGTTGCCGCCAGCACCGGACCGGTCGTGGTCGCACAGCCGGAGAAGGTTCTCTCGCTCATGGAGCGTCACACCTACGACGATCCGGACGGCGAGAACATGGTCTCGCTGCTCGCCGAGTCCACCAAAACCGCAACGACATACCGCGAGGTCCCCGGCAATCAGTCGACGCCGACCGTCGAAGCCGGCGAGGGGCGTATGTTCCTCCTCGTAGCCGTCAAGTCGACCAACCTCGGGCACAAGGGCGACTCCGACCTCTACATCATCGAGTCGCCAGGGCGGGACGCATTCGTCCTCGAATACGGTGGAACCACGTTTGCCCCCCTGGACGTCCCGGCCTTCACCACGCTCGGGGAGTCGTTCGACAGAAAGCCGCTTGAGCGGTACGAATCACTGAAAGGCTACCTCTACTTCGACGTCCCGGAGACGTTCGAGGTCTCGGAGGCGACGCTCAGAGCGGATCTCGGGTATGCCGGCACTCCGGCCTGGAGACTCAAGGATATATCCAGCGATGCGGAAGCGGTATAACCCGCACCGCCCCTTTTTTTACCCTCTTCAGAGGGGGAGCAACTCCACGTCCCGGGCCACCGTATCCAGCACGGCGACGGTCGGCCGTCCGGTCAGATATCCGCAGGCCTCCCCGGGGTTGACGACCAGCGTCCCGCAGAGCGTTCTGACCTGGGCCTGGTGAGTATGGCCGTGGACCACGACGTCGAAGGCCTTCCGCCCGATGAGCGCCTGCAGGAGTTCACGGTCGTCGCCGTGGAGCAGCCCTATCGTCATGCCGCCCGCGGTGACGGCGGCAAACGTGCCCCGCAGGCTGAGACGGTCGTGCTCGGCGAACCGTGCCGAGAGGAGACGGTGGTCGCCGTCGTTGTTCCCGAGGACGCCGATCATGGGCGACTGCAGGTTTGCAAGACGGGGGATGACGAACGGCGAGACGTAATCCCCGGCGTGGAGCACCAGGTCTACCCGTTCCCCGTTCAGCTGGTGTACGGCCGCATCCACCATCTCAATGCTGTCGTGTGTGTCGGAGAGGATCCCGATGCGCATGTATGCATCCATTGGGCACCGTCACGATATATATGGCTGTCCATCGTTGCGCGGATCCGGAAAAACAGATCCCTCCGGTACGGTCGCGAACACTGCGCTTCCATATAAACCTCTCCGGAAATCCAGAATATTAAGACCAAATCAGACTATTTAAAGCACAACATATTTATAGCCCGGCCGTCCGACACTGGAATGGAGCACGCTCCCGGGACTATGCCGGGAACAGTGAAAGAATGGATCTACAGAGGTACAGCATGTGGGCATACATCAAACACGCTGACGGGAGAACTGAAGAACGGGAGTTCCCTGCAGGAGTATACATCGAGATCGGCGATATCCTCGAAGACGGAGCGGTCGTCATCGATGTCCCGTACCCCGACGAGATCGAAGAGGATATGGAAGCCGACCTCTACGACGACTGAATGTTGCGGGAGCGGCGTATGAGAGCCGTTACCGCCGGAACCAGCCTGCGGGCCGGTACATCGGCTGGACGTTCGCCCCCTCCATCTCGCCGAGGGCAAACGCGTATCGTGCCCGGATCGTTGGCGGGAGGTCGCTCTCCGGTATTGATATGAACCCATACTCACCGTAGAAGTCGACGAGGTTCCGGACCGCGTGCATATACAGGGTGTCGTTTTGGCACGCCTCAACAAGCGCGTCCATCGCCCGCCGGGCATAACCCCGCCCCCGGAACCTTGTCGGGGTGAAGACGCCGTCCACCTCGTAGCCGTCCGGGTGCCGGCGGCACCGGGCGACGGAGACCAGCGTGCCGTCCGCAAAGACCCCGAAGATTCTATCCGTCTCCGGATCCGCCTTTAACCCGTGGTAATCGACCCAGATCTCTTCTGCAAGCCCGAACTCCTCGCTCCGAAGCTCCCGGGTCTCGATCGTGAGGCTGAGTGTGACCGACAGCACCAGAACCGGCTGCTTTACGCACCCCATAACGGCACTCGTGACGCTTCCGAGCGGGGCGGCACCCGCAGCGTCACGTTTACCTATGCGCGGGATGGCAACCAGGGATGTGCCGAGCTCGCCCGCAACGGCGCAGATGGTGCGCGCCGGGTCCCCGGCCCGCATCAGCGGCTCGAGTTCCCGCCCGGGGGCCGACAACCCGTCTTTCAGGGCGGCCAGCCGGTCACCGGCCTCCTGCTTCGTCTCCGAACGCCCTGGTTCGATGACGTGCAGGAGCACCGCCGGCCCGTCCCCGGCAACCACCTTGAGGAGTGAACGGACTTCGGGTGCCGGATCCGCGAGATCGGTCGGCAGCAGCAGCCGTGAGAAGAGCGCCGGCCCGCCTCCTGCCGACTGCGGCACGATCAGGACGTGTACCCGGGCGTCCCGGAGCACGGTGGCCGCTACGTTGCCGGAGAAGAGGTTCCGGAGAAGCCCCTGGTCCCGGACCCCCATCGTGATCAGGTCCGCCCCGGTCTCCCGGGCGGTCCTGAGGACCCTCTCCGGGACATCGGTCCCGTCGTCCTCCACAATCACCACCTCGACGAGGAGCCCCTGCCGCTGCACCAGATCCTGCATCCGGCGGAGCGCATCTTCATCAGTGGGTGAGAGGCCCGCCGATCGCAGAGCGTGAACGAGGACGACCTCGCGGACGCCCGGGACCTCGCCGACCCGCTCCACCGCGGTGGAGGAGGCCGCGGAGAGGTCTGTCGGAATAAGCACCTTTGCAAACATTCTTCCACCTCAGACTATCCGGTATCCGCCCGCAGGAACGTGGATCTCAAACCTCGCCCCCTTGCCGGGCGTCCCGGTCTCCCGGATCGTCATATTCGTGATGGCCAGGATCTCCCGGACGAGGAAGAGCCCGAGCCCGCCTTCGGTGCCGACGCCGTAATCGAAGATCCGCTCCTTCTCAGATTCAGGGATCCCGACGCCGTCGTCCTCGATCGAGATCACGAGTCCGTCGTCCAGGGTCCGGTAGGTGATAACAACCTTTGAGACCGTCTTCCCGTGCCGGGCGGCGTTCTCGAGCAGGTTCGAAAAGACCCGGTCGAGCATCGGGTCGGCGAAGACCTCGAGCCGCTCTACCCAGGAACGAACCGATACCCCGGGGAGCACCAGGCGCGACGCCACCTCCCTGACGACCTCCTGGACCGGCTGCCATCCCGGCGGCCGGACGCCGAGATCCTGGTAGTCCCGGGTGATCTTCGTGCGCCGCTCAACCAGCCGGGCGTCTTCTTCCAGGCTCTCGAGGTACCGGCGGAGATTGGGGTCGCCAGACTCCTGTATCCCATCAGAGATCCGTGCGAGGAGACCCGATACCGCCGCGGCGAGATCGCGCCGGGTGAGGTTTCCCAGCATATTCAATTTGGCGTTCGTCCGGCGGAGGGCGTCCTCGGCGTTCTTCCGGGCGGTGATATCGACGAGCGTGAGGACGATCCGGTCGCCCGGGAGGCGGCCGGCCGAGGCGATCACCTGGACGGCTGCTCCTTCGATCCGGCGGAGCGTCGCCTCGCATTCGTAGACTGCACCGTTCCGGTCGACATCCGCCGCGAGCGCTCCCCATGCGCCGGGGTCGTCGAAGAGATCGGTGATCTGCTTCCCGACCAGGTTCTTCGCCGTGAAGCCGAAGAGTGCGGCGCCCACGTAGTTTACCTCCTCGATCTGCGGCCCGGACTCGCCGGGGGCGACAATGAACGTCCCCGCCTCCGAGTTATCGAAGATTCCCCGGTATCGCTCTTCCTGCTCCCGCAGCCGGAGAGCGAGGAGCGATACGACGGCGCCGACGGCGACGAAGACCGCCGCCCGCGAAAGCGCCGAGACGACCGCTCCGGCCTCTCCCCCGGTGAAGGGCAGGGCCAGCGCCAGGTACCCGAGAGCCAGGGCAAGCGAGAAGAGGCTTCCGCGGCGAGGGAACCAGCAGGCGGCAAGGACGATCGGCAGGTAGAGCAGGTGCGGGAGGACGATTGTGATGCCGGCAAGGAGGCCGGCGGCGTTTGCAATGAAGGCAATGAGAACCGATACGGCAAGCAGGAGGAGCCGGGTATCCCGGATTGCGGATCGGCGGTGCGAGGTCAGGCTGCCCGCCCCCCGATACTGGTGTGCCACGCAGCCGGTGCGCCGGAACTCCGGCCCAGGGAGATCGTTTCACGGCATGCTCTCTGCATAGGTATAAAGCGGATTGACTTCTGGCCTTTAAAAGGGATATGGTCTGCGGACACCGGCATTCCGATGCCGGGAGGCTCCCGGGCCGCGGGAATACGGCCATGCAAAGACATATGCCATCCATTCCGCCATAACTGATCATAATCAGGGAAGTACCATGAAGATCTCGCTCCTCCAGGTGAACACGGTCGTCGGCGACCTCGCCGGCAACGCCGACAGGATTGCAGCGGGCGCACGCGAGGCGTCCCGCCACCGACCGGACCTTATCGTCGCCCCGGAGCTCTCGCTGACCGGCTGCCATCCCGGGGACCTGCTCCTGCAGGCGGGGTTCATAACCCGGAGCCTCGCCGTCCTGGATGACCTGGCTGCCGGGCTCGCCGATGCCCCGCCGGTTCTCGTCGGTTTCGCCGAGCCGAATCCTGCCGGAACCGGGCGACCGCTCTTCAACGCCGCCGCCCTCCTCCGGGACGGGGAGGTGCGGGAGACGTTCCAGAAGACCGCAACCGCAGGCGGCTTTAATGATGGCCGCTACTTCGAGCCTGCGGCCGGGAGCCCCCGGACGTTCCGCCTCGGCGAGAGAACGGTCGGGGTCGCCATCGGCGAGGAGATCGGGTGGAGCGGACCGGTGCCGGACGTGATCGTGAACCTCTCGGCATCGCCGTTCTCCGTCGGGAGATGCCGCCTGCGCGAAGAGGCGCTCTCCCGGGCCGCAAAGGAGAACCGGGCCGCAATCGTCTCGGCAAACCTCGTCGGGGGGAACGACGACCTGGTCTTCGACGGCCGGAGCACTGCCTTCTCCACCGACGGAACCCTCATCGCCCGCGGGGCGGCCTTTGCCGAGGATATTGTAACCGTCGATCTCGCCCGCCCCGTCCCGCAGGCGGTCGCTCCCGACGACCAGGGCCCTGAAGCCGAGATCTGGCAGGCGCTGGTGCTTGGGACCCGCGACTACGTCCACAAATGCGGATTTCGATCCGTCCATCTCGGCATCTCCGGCGGGATCGACTCCTCGCTCGTGGCCGCCATCGCCGCCCAGGCGCTCGGGCCGGAGAACGTCCTCGGGCTGCTCCTCCCCTCCCCCCACACCTCAAAAGAGAGCATCGAGGATGCCCGGGAACTTGCGGAGAACCTCGGCATCCAGGTGCAGTGCATCCCAATCGCTCCCATGATGGAGGCGTTCGGCAACGCCCTCGCGGAGGTCTTCGCCGGGCTTCCCCGCGACATCACCGAGGAGAACCTGCAGGCCAGGATCCGGGCCACCGCCCTGATGGCCCTCTCGAACAAGTTCGGCTCCATGCTTCTTTCGACCGGGAACAAGTCCGAGATCGCGGTCGGCTACTCCACCCTCTATGGGGATGCGGCAGGGGGACTCTCCGTGATCGCCGACGTCCCGAAGGGGATGGTCTACCGGATCGCCCGGTGGCTGAACCAGGACCGCCCCATCATCCCCGAGCGGGTGCTCAACAAACCCCCCTCCGCGGAGCTCCGGCCAGGCCAGATCGACCAGGAGATCCTTCCTCCCTACGACCTCCTCGACGCGATCCTCCACTGTCTTATCGATCGCTTCGAGTCGCCGGACGAGATCATCGCCGTCGGATACCCCGAAGAGACCGTCCGGGAGGTCGCGAGAATGGTCGAGAGGGCCGAGTTCAAGCGCAGGCAGGCCCCGCCCGGGATAAAAGTGACCGACAGAGCGTTCTCCACCGACTGGCATATGCCGATAGCCGCGAGATCCTGGTGGCAGTGATGCCGGTGCCCCTCACCGACGACCTCCTGTTGATCTACGACGCCCTCCTCGCGGCGTTCGGCCACCAGCACTGGTGGCCTGCAAAGACGCCGTTCGAGACGATGGTCGGTGCGATCCTCACCCAGAACGTCTCCTGGACGAACGCTGCGCGGGCTGTCGCAAACCTCGAAGACGCCGGGATGCTCGATCCCCGCCTCCTCGCCTCTGCCGATACCGCCGATATCGCCCGCCTGATCGTCCCCTCCCGGTACTACAACCAGAAGGCGGAACGGATCCGGGAGTTCGCCCGGGTCTACGTCGCCGAGTTCGACGCCGACCCGGCGGCGATGGCGGCCGTGGAGGCCGGTGAACTCCGCGAGCGGCTGCTCGCCATCCGGGGCTTCGGGAAGGAGACGGTGGATACCATCCTGCTGTATGCCTGCGAAAAGCCGATCTTCGTCGTCGATGCCTATACCCGGCGGATATTCTCGCGCTACGGCCTCCTCCCCGAAGGGGCGTCATACGACCAGACGCAACGGCTCTTTGCCGGGAACCTTGAGCCGGATGTGGCCCTCTTCAACGACTACCACGCCCAGATCGTGCGCCTGGGAAAGACTACCTGCAAACGATCGCCGCTCTGCAACCGCTGTCCCATCCGGGAGATTCACGAGGGGCTCGCCTGCGCCGGCGCTCAACTCTTGCGGTAGCGGTTCGCCCGAGCCTGATCACCGCGCCGGGGCACCGGAACGTTCTCCCCGGTCCCGGCGGAGCCGTGATCCGGGCGATATATCAAATTACTCTGATTTACTCCGACGAATAAGCCAACAATTAAATATTTGGATTTCGTTTCCTTAAATAAAGCATGTCAGGCGAAATCAAGCGAATGATTGATACAATCATTCAAAAACGTTCGAATGGAAACGAAGTATTAAAGAACACGACCCGGACAAAGTTGATCATCAAGGGATTCAACCCGGATCACTGGACGTTGCAGTCCGAGGATGATCCGGCAAAGATCGCAGAACTCAGGCAGATCGCCCGGGATATGGGTGTGGAACTCTAGAGAGGCTTTTTTATGAGCGTCACTACCGCCTTTACAACGGCACCGTCGATCGAACAGGCAGTCGACGAGATCAGAGAGCAGTGCAGTGAAATCACGCCGAAGATGGTGCTCTTCTTTGCGTCATCCCGGTACGACCCGGCCAGGATCAGCAAGGCGATGCACGATGCATTTGCAGGGGCCCGGGTCCTCGGGTGCTCGACCGCCGGGGAGCTCGTCAGCGGCCGGGTCTTGAAGGACTCAATCGTGGCCATGGCTTTCGACGACCGCACCATCGAGGACGCCGCATGCAGCATCGTCACCGACGTCACCTCCCCCAACTCACTCTCGGACGCGGTCAGGAAGCTCGAAGGAGAGATCGGCACGCCGCTCCGGGAACTCGACTTCCAGAAGTACGTGGGACTCATCCTGATCGACGGGTTGAGCGGCTCGGAGGAGCTCGTGATGGACCGGCTCGGGGATCTGACCAATATGGCGTTCATCGGCGGCTCTGCGGGCGACGACCTCAAGTTCCGGTCGACCCACGTCTACCTGAACGGGGAAGCGTACACCAACGCGGCCGTCCTCGCAGTCCTGAAACCCGCCGGGGAGTTCGGGATCATCAAGACCCAGAGTTTCCGGCCGCTGGGGACCGTCCTCGTGCCGACGAAGGTTAACGAAGGCCGGCGGGAGGTCATCGAGTTCGATGGCATGCCCGCAACGCTCGCGTACGCACGGGCTCTCGGTGTCCCCGTCGAGGAGGCGCCAAAGTTATTCATGCACAACCCGGTCGGACTTGTGACCGGCGACGACTTCTTCGTCCGGAGCCCACGCCAGGTCGAGGGCGACAGCATCCTCTTCTACTGCATGGTCAAGGAAGGGATGGAACTCGCACTGCTCGAATCGACGGATATCGTCAGCGATACAAGGAAGGCCGTCGAGGAGCAGGTCCGGCAGCTGGGCGGGGCCTCGGCCATCATCAACTTCCACTGTATCCTGAGGGCGCTGGAACTCGAGGAGAAGGGGCAGAACGAGGCTTATGGGTCGATATTCGCCGATATCCCGACGATCGGGTTCTCCACCTACGGCGAGGAGTACATCGGACACATCAACCAGACCTCGACGATGCTCGTCTTCAAATAACCTCTTTTTCGACGAAGATAACAAACGCTATCCCGCTCCCCGTCCAACCCTACCAGCAGATTGGATATCGTGGCGCAATGGATACAAAACAGACCGTTTTAGAGAAATACTTCGGCTATACGTCGTTCCTCCCCCACCAGGAGGAGATCGTCGACGCCGTCCTTGCCGGACGCGACGTCCTCGCCGTCATGGCGACCGGGGGCGGCAAATCCCTCTGCTACCAGCTCCCCGCTCTCGTCTTCGGCGGGCTCACAGTCGTCGTCTCGCCGCTCATCGCCCTGATGAAGGACCAGGTCGACAGCCTCCGGGCAAATGGCATTCCGGCGGCGACAATCAACAGTTCGCTCGGATACGGGGAGCAGAAGATCATCGAGCGGGTGATCCTCGAAGGCCGCATCCGGATCCTCTACGTCTCACCGGAACGGGCGGTGCAGCCGTTCTTCCTCTCGCTCATCGAGCGGGCGGACCTCCGGCTCATCGCCATCGACGAGGCGCACTGCATCTCCATGTGGGGCCACAACTTCCGCCCCGAATACCGCCGGCTCCGGGTGCTCAAAGAGCGGTTCCCCGCCGTCCCTGTCATCGCCCTGACCGCGACCGCCATCCCCGCCGTCCAGAACGACATCGCGGTCGAGCTCGCCCTCTCAAACCCCGCCCGGTTCATCGGGAGTTTCAACCGCAAAAACCTCACCTACCGGGTGGTGCCGAAGGCCCGCTACTTCCCGCGGCTGGTCGCGTATTTGCGCGAGCACCAAAACGACGCCGGGATCATCTACTGCTTCTCCCAGAAAGCAACGGAGGAACTCGCGAAGAAACTGCAGAATGAAGGGTTCTCAGCGCTCCCCTACCACGCCGGCCTCCCCGACGCCGTCCGCGAGGAGCACCAGGAGGCATTCTCCCGCGGCGACGTTGCGATCATCTGCGCCACCGTCGCCTTCGGCATGGGCATCGACAAACCGGACGTGCGGTTCGTCATCCACACCGACCTCCCAAAGGACATCGAGTCCTACTACCAGGAGACCGGCAGGGCGGGGAGGGACGGAGAGCCGGCCGACTGCATCCTCTTCTACTCCCGCGGCGACTATGGCACGATCCGCTACCTCATCGAGAAGGAAGGCGGCGATGCGGCGCAGAAGGACGTCGCCTATCGCAAGGCCGGGGCGATGCTCGACTACTGCGAAACCGCCGGGTGCCGGAGGAAGTTCCTGCTCGCCTACTTCGGCGAACCCTACCCGGAGGAACGGTGTGGCGCGTGCGACCGTTGCGAGACCGAGTCCCGGGTCTTCGACGGGACGGAAGCGGCGTCCGCGGTCATCACCTGCATCCGCGCGACCGGAGAACGGTTCGGCGCATCCTACATCGCCGACGTCCTCACCGGCTCGAAGAGTGCACGGGTCCGCGAGAACGGGCACGACCGACTCTCCGTCTACGGCTCCGGCGGGGGCTACACCCGCGACCAGTGGCTCCTCTTCATCCAGGAGATGGTCGAGAAGGGGTTCATCACGTCGACGGGCGGCAGGTATCCCGTCCTCGTGGAAAACGACCGGAGCCGCGCGGTGTTCGCGGGGGAGATCCCGGTGCCGCTCACAGAACCGCGTCCCGAGGGCGTCGTCGCGGCACGGGTCGAGAACGACTACGACGAGGCCCTCTTCCTCCGGCTCCGGCGGCTCCGGAAAGTCGTTGCCGATCTCGACCGCGTGCCGCCGTTCGTCGTCTTCCATGACCGGAGCCTCAAGGAGATGGCGACGTCCTACCCGCGCACCGGCGTTGCCCTCCTCGGGATCTACGGCGTCAGCGAGGCGAAGCTGAAGCGTTACGGCAGGAGGTTCCTCGACGCCATCGATAAGCACTGCGCCGAACACGGGATCGGGCCGGAGCGGCGGAGCGGGTGACCCCGTCCCGCCAAAACTCTTCAAAATCGCCCTCAACTCGATGTCTTAATGAACAAGGAAGGCCAACATGCCAGGTACACGGCATATGCGGCTCATTTCATGGAACGTGGATCTCTTCCGCTCCGGCCCTAAGAGCGTGGAGAAGAAGGTCGAAGCAGTCTGCCAGCACTCGCCCGATATCGTCGCCTTCCAGGAGGTGACCGATCGGACCCTGCCGCTCTTCAGGGAGGAACTGGAGAAGTTCGGGCTGCTCTACTCCGTCGACAGCCTTGCGCTGGTGGAGATCGCGCGGGTGGCTTACATGGCCGAGCGGTTGAACGAACTCCGCGCACGGGGCACGAACGATCCCTTTCAGTTCGCGTACAGTGTCTCCCGGCTCTCGGAACAGTACTCGCCTCCCGGCGACGCAAAGGATATCGGGTGCCTGATCGCGAGCAGGTATCCCCTTACGCCGCTCAACCCGCTCGACTTCGATATCCCGTGGAAGCAGCGGGTGGTCTCCGCCGTCGTCAGCGCACCGGCGGGCGAGTTCGAGCTCCACAACGCCCATGTGCCGACGGCGATCGGCAACAGGAGGAACGAGATCGTCAAGGCCGAGACGCTGGTCGGGATCTACCGGCGCCTCGCCGTCCGGTCGGAACGGCCGCGGATCCTCTGCGGCGATCTCCATATCCCGGATGCGGAGCTCCCCGACGGGACGATCGTTCCCTTCTATCGCGCCATCATCCCGGACAAAGCCTATAACACCACGATCACCGAGAGCGACGAGTACCTCGGCCGTCCGAGAAAGTGGTGGTACAACGCCGAGATGAACGTCCTCCCCGGCCTTGCCGAGTACGACCTCCCCGACGTCTTCCGCAGACTCCACGGCTACCAGGCGAGGGAGTACAGCTGGTGCCCCGACCGTGGACTCGAGGATGTCCCGAAGTGCAAACGCTACGACCACATCTTCGCGTCCGTGCGCCTCAACCCGACGGCGTGCTGGTACCTCCACGACCTGCGGGGGCAGGGGTTGAGCGACCACTCCGCCGTTGTGGCCGACTTTGCGCCGTGAGTTCACCTCATCTCTCCGCGCGGCGCCCTCTCCCTCCCTTGACCGGGGTTCTCTTCCCCGGTGCTGGAGGACTGGCTGCCAGGGTTTTCTCCAATGGGGGAGGTTGCCCCGCACTCGTGTCGGTGATCGTAGCGGGGTTTGGGGCCGTCTCCACCTCCGGGCACAGCACATAGAGGGATCGTACTTGGTATAGACGCCCACAGAGGCTTGCAGAGGTTGTTTGCAGCCCTGTCTTTCTTCTGCAAGGGCCAGCCGAAGTCTTGCGGCCATCGACTCGCTTGCATTCTCGATCTACTCTCGGATGGCGGTTTCTGCGCATTGCCTACGTAACCTGGGGTCGAGCTGGTCAATCTCCCGGTTCGGTCGAACGCTGAATCTATTGTCTGAAAGCGGTAAATCCCGATAGTTCGACCCCAATTTCCATGATACGATATCCTCATCTCTTCAAAAGACGGTTACAGCGATATCAGGTCACGGATCTGTAGTACCGCTGCTGTAACTACAGTTTTATGACAGAATTCTATATAAATATGTAGTTCAGAGAATATCTTGGTGAAGACCGATGGTTTCACTTACTGAAGAGATGAAAGCAGCGCTTCGGACGATGAAGGCTTTCCCGGTCGCCACGGCCTCCAAGGACGGGTGGCCGAACGTGGTCCCGATCGGGTTTGTTGAACTCGTCGACGACGAGACGATCTGGATTGCGGACAACTTCATGAAGAAGACGCTGGCGAACATCCAGGAGAATCCGAAGGTTGCCATCTACGTCTGGGGGCCCGAGACGAAGGGCTGCTTCCAGATCAAGGGCGAAGTCGAGATCAGGACCAGCGGGCCGGAGTTTGAGAAGATGCAGTTCACCGTCCGCTCAAAGATGGCGAAGGCGCCGGCGAAGACCCTCCTCATCATGAAGGTTCGCGAGATCTACGAGTGCTCCCCCGGGCCGAAGGCCGGGGAGAAGATTCTTTAACTTTTTTTCTGCGGGATCCCTGCCGGGATCTGCCATGGGCAATATCCACGGCCTATGTTAGGAGAGCGATCGACGGCACCCCCGGGGTTCATGAAAACCCGGTACAGTGGACCGTGGGAGACTCGCACCTTTGGTGCTTGAACTCCGCCTCCCCTTCGGGTGCTCACGCTCCCTCCCCTTTGGGGAGGTCACGGCTCGAAGCCTGATGACTTCTCAAGCTCTGGACGTTGTCCGTCGCACCCTTCGGCCAGTCGCACTTTGAAATGTCACAATTCCATACACGGATTTCAAGGGGATATCACCCTTGGGGGTGGGGACAAAGGGGAGTGCGAGCGTAGCGAGCATGAAAAACTCGAAGAGCTTCGAGGGGGGTGAGCCCCCCTCCCCTGAAACCCCTCGCACCTAACGGTGCTCATGCACCTGCCCCGCACCTGACGGTGCTCCAGCTCCGTTCCGTTGGAACGTCGCACCCTTCGGCCAGTCGCACTCCCCCGCGTGGCGATTTCCCCCCG
>JASUSO010000041.1 GCA_030446015.1 Methanobacteriota archaeon | reverse complement strand
GCGAAGAACGCGAAGTCTGAATGAGTATTAACTGTCTCCCTTCGCGACTTCGCGGCTTCGCGTGAGACCCGCATCGTCCATCCCTATCGGCGACCGAGCATTATCCAGAGGTTGTGGAAGCATTTCAACAGGGCCAAAAATAGCATATCTGCAGGAGGGTGTGCTGCAAACTCCTGCTCGGGTTCGGCCGACCATCTCTGCCACCTGCCCTGCATCAGGGGCGCGACGGGCAACCCGACCCGAAGCGCCCCCTCCGGGAAAAACCGGATCCCCGAAGTAAGAAGCCACACGAATCTGCCGGACGGGTGCGGCCATGAAACTGCCCTCATGGCCGCACGCAGCAGGTGTAGCGGGATCGTATGCTCTTTTATGTATTCTGAACGCCGAGCTCCGCGCTCAGCATGTCCAGGTAGTCGGAGAGGAGGCGGGTGATCAGGAAGTTCTGCCGGACGTGCTCTTTGCCGGCCCGGCCGAGCCGCTCCCCGAGTTCCGGGTTCTCGAGAACCTGCCGGATCCTCCATGCAAACCCGTCGATATCGGTCGGGTCGAGGAGGAAGCCGGTCTCCCCGTCCTCGATCTGGAGCGGAATGCCCCCTACCCGGGAAGCGATGACCGGTCGCCCTTTCCAGAGCCCTTCGGTGACGGTCAGGCCGAACCCTTCGCGGAGCGACTTCTGGAGGATGACGCACGAGACCCGCTGCAGGGCGTTGACCAGCAGGTGGTCCTCGGCGGTGATCAGGATGACGTCGCCGGCCTCGATAAACTCCCGCGCCTTCTCCTCGACGCTACGGTAGATCATCCAGCCCTCGGGATCGTCCGGAGCCATGCTCCCGCAGAGCACCAGCCTGCAGTCGACGTGCTCGCGCACCCGGGCAAAGACGTCGACGACGCCTTCGGGGTCTTTCCACTTGTCGAACCGCGAGATCTGGGTGATCAGCGGCTTGTCCGTCGGGACGTTATACTTCTCAAGAAGGGCTGCGATCTCCGCGTCGGTGAGGTCGCGGTTCTTCTCCGAGAGCGGATCGATCGCCGGGCGGCAGATCCACTGCTCCATCGGCATCCCGCGGCGCCGGTACTCCTCGTGCGAGATGACCATCCGGTCGTAGTCCAGAACGAAGTCCTTGAGGAACTCCCAGAGATCCGCATCGGGGTTCGAGAGATCGACGTGGCACCGCCAGACCCAGGGCTGGGTCTTTTCGCAGAACCGGATCAAGGGCAGAGGCTGGGGATCGTGGATGACCACAAGGTCGTGGTCGATCGCCATCTGCCCGGAGAAGCGCTCGTTCGTCTTCAGGTAGAGGCTTTTTTCATCGTCTGAGAACGATATCGCCTGCCCCTGGAGCGCGTTGTGGAAGTTCTTGGTGATGGTGAAGAAGTCACCCTCGCCGGTCAGGATATTCCACTGCGTCCTGATCCCGACGTCGTTCATGAGCGGAACGAGCGAGAGGATCATCTCCGCCACGCCGCCGCTCTGGTAGGTCGAGTTCACGTGAAGGACCCGCTTCCCCCGGAGAGGCGCCGCTTTGCGGTAGATCGCGGAGATGACATCGTCGCCGACGATGGGCCGGTGGTCTTCGAGCGTCCGACCGTTCTCGCAGATGCAGGTTATTCCGTCCATATAGGCCATCGCAAATCTTCCCCTCAAAAGCAGTCCGGAGACGTACTGCACAGAGCATCTATACGCGCCAATTAATAAATATATGTTTATAAAAATCACCTGTTTGAAACACAATTTTGCTCGCGACGTCGATTCTGTCGAGATTATACCCATTCCGGCGATGCAAACCAGCAAGGAGCATGGCAGAAAATATTAATGCGGAGAACAAATTCGGAGCCCCGGGGCGGTGCGGATCCAGAGAGCGCAGGTGCCGAATGATGCGGCGCGCCGAACGAAATGAGGAGGCAATGCCCATATAGAGCGAATCCCCAACATTATACAACGCGATGTACCGAGAGCACGCCGAAAAACCCGGAGAGACGCCCCTCTTCACCACCCCCGACGGTATAACCTTCAGGAGGATGCCGCACGGAGCAGACGCCGTCTACATCGTCGGGGAGTACCGCTTCGACGACATCCGGCCCGACGACGTCGTCCTGGACATCGGGGCCAACGTGGGCGCCTTCTGCATCCGGGCCGCCCGCCGCTCACGGCACGTGCTGGCCGTCGAACCTGTCCTCGCGGAGGCGCTCCGGGAGAACGTCGCAAGGAACGGCGGGGGTGTCGACGTGGTAGACGGGGCGCTCGGCACGGGGGAGCGGGCCCGGATCGCCTGGGGAGAGAAGACCCTCATCGTGACGACCCGCACCCTCGCCGAGTTCGCCGCCATGGCCGGAGGATGTGACTTCTTAAAGTGCGACTGCGAGGGGGCGGAGTGGTCGATCAGGCCACAGGACCTCGAGGGCGTGCGCCGGATCGAGATGGAACTCCACATGCCCCCGATCGGAGGGCCGGTGAACAGGAGGCTCCTCGACTACATCGGGGAGCACTACGATTTTGAGATCGAGCGGACGCCCGGCTACGACGTGAAGGGCGTGATAGGGGTTCTCCACGCCGTCCGGAAGAACGGCAGGTAAGACCCACCGGCACGCATAAATAGTGATCGGCACCACGCCACCGGTGGTGATGCAGTATGGCGCAGGCAAAAGAAGGCGACACCGTACAGGTGCACTACACTGGAAAACTGGAAGACGGGACGGTCTTTGACTCATCAGAAGAGCGAACGCCCCTTGAGTTCACCATCGGCAGCGGCCAGATCATCCCCGGGTTCGAGCGGGCCGTGGTCGGCATGGAGCCGGGAGAGACGAAGACGACGACGATCCAGCCCGAGGAGGCGTACGGCCCCCATCGTGAGGAGATGACCATCACGGTGGACAGGGGGCAGTTCCCCGAGGAGATCAAGCCAGAACCCGGCCAGCAGCTCCAGATTCAGCAGCCGGACGGCAGGGCGGCCTTCGTCGTCATCAGCGACGTCTCGGAATCGACCGTGACGCTGGACGCGAACCATCCCCTCGCCGGACAGCCCCTGACGTTCGACATCAAACTCGTGGATATCGTGAAGGCCGCACCGGAGCAGGCAGCCAGATAACCTAAGAGCGCAGGATCTCGCGTAACTCCGGAAGCGGCCGGGTGTTCGCGATATCGCCGGCCGAGAGCCACCCCCGCCGGGCGGTCGCGACGCCGAACTCCATGTACCGGAGGTTCTCGCGGCGATGGGCGTCCGAGGCTATCGAGAACCGGACGCCCGCCTCGCGGGCCGCACGGGCGTTGACGTCGGAGAGGTCGAGCCGCGCCGGGAACGCGTTGATCTCCATAAGCACCCCGAGCGCCGCCGCGGCCTCGAAGACCGCGCCGAGATCGATCCGGTAGGGTTCGCGGGAGAGGAGTATCCGGCCCGTCGGGTGGCCGATGATATCGACATGCTCGTTCTGCATCGCCGTGAGCACCCGCTCGGTCATCTCTTCCTCGGACTGTTTGAACCCCGAGTGGACGCTTGCCACCACCACGTCGAGGTCGGCGAGGAGGCTGTCCGGGAGGTCGAGCCTGCCGTCCGAACCGATGTTGCACTCGGTGCCGGAAAGAATGGTGAACTCCCCGTCGGTTTCGCGGTTGATCCGCTCGATCTCCCGCATCTGGTCGGCAAGCCGTTCGGGGGAGAGGCCGCGGGCGACATGAAGGGTCTGTGCATGGTCGCAGATGGCGATGTACGCGTAGCCGAGCGCCCGGGCGGCTTCCGCCATCTCCTCAATGGAATGAGCGCCCTCGCTCCAGCGGGTATGGACGTGGAGGTCGCCCCGGATCGCGTCGTAACCGACGAGATCGGGCAGGGTTCCGGCCCGGGCGGCCTCAAGTTCCCCCCGGTCCTCCCGGAGTTCCGGCTCGATCCAGGCGAGACCGAGGGCGCGGTAGATCCCGGCCTCGTCCTCTCCCGCGACCGCACGGCCGGTCGCAAGGTCGACGAGCCCGTACTCGTTCAACCGCCAGTTCCTCGCGATCGCGAGTCTGCGCATCGCGATGTTGTGCTCTTTTGAGCCCGTGAAATACTGGAGGGCGGCCCCGAAGTGTCCGTCCTCCACCACCCGGAGATCGACCTGGATGCCGGTCGAGAGTACCACCGAGGTCTTCGTCGGCCCCCGGACGAGGACGCGCTCGACCCCGGGGAGGGTGGCAAAAACCTCCATCACCTCCGCGGGACGCGTCGAGGTCGCGAGGATATCGACGTCCCCGATCGTCTCCTTCCTCCGGCGGATCGACCCGGCGAGGCTCACCTTGCGGACAGACGGGAGCGCCGCGAGCCGCCGCTCGATATCCCGGGCGACGGGGAGGATCTCCCCGAGAAGACGGCGCTCCTGTGCCGCCCGGCTCAACCGGATGCTCGCGAGGATATTCGCCTCGGTCTTCTCCCCGAACCCGGGAAGATCGCGGATCCGGCCGGCCTTTGCCGCCGCCTCCAGGTCGTCGACCGTCTTGATCCCGAGTTCCCGGGAGAGAGCGATCGCCTTCTTCGGCCCGATCCCCTCGAGCCGGACGAGGTGCTGCACGCCCTCGGGGACCTCTTTGCGGAGGGCAGAGAGGTATTCAAGGCTGCCGGTCTCGAGGATCTCGCGGATCTTCTCGGCGATGGCTTTGCCCACCCCGGGGATCTCGTCGAGACCGCCTCGTTGTGCGACGTCGGCGACGTTCTCCGGCAGGGTCTCGATCCCCAGCGCCGCCCGCCGGTACGCCTGCGGTTTGAACCGGACGCCCTTGATCTCCAGGAGGTCGGCGACCTCGTGGAGGATCGCCGCGACCTCGATATTCGTCACCCAGGAATGGTTCTCCATGGCGGCCACCGGAAGGCAGGGGTTACGCACCCTGCAATCCCGGATCTATTCATCGTCGGAGCCGGCTTGAAGGTTGTGGTTCTCCGGCGGCCAGAGAAGGCCCCGGCCGGTAACTCCATATGGTCGAAGGTCTTCTGGACACGGGAAGGATCGCATGGGCGAACGAAGAAAGGAGTCGGTTGCCGAAGTCCTCGTCTCGAGAGTGATCGGGATCGTCATCTTCCTGATCGTACTCGGCATCTTGAACATCCTCGCGGGCTCCTACGTCCGGGCACCGATCTTCCTTCTGGTCGTCGAGTTCCTCAACGCCAGCCTCGGGCTGCTCATCCTGATATCGGTCCTCTTCCTCGTCGGCGACCTCTTTTTGGCGCTTCCAATCCCCCTGAACCTCCCCGGCCCGATCTTCGGTGCATTCGGCGCCGTCTTTCTGGTCATCTTCCTCGTCCGGCTCTTCCTGCTCATCGGCGAGATCGCCGGCGTCGAAGTCTTCTCCGTCCTCGAGGGGGTGCTCTCGCTCCCGGTCTACCTCTTTGTCTTCGTCATCGCGCTCATCGCGGGGTACATCGGGATCTTTACGGGCCAGACGTGAACCGGGACTACTCGAACCCTTCCGCCTCCTCGAAGGTGCTCACCGCGTGGTCGCGCAGCCTCCCGGACTTCTGATCGATATGAACCAGCACAAAGAGTTCGTATTCGCCGTTTTCCCAGAGCGCAAGGGCGGGCCTGTCCTCCTTTGCCTGGAACCCGAGCGCACCAAGGAACTCCCGTACCTCGTCGTAGGTTGGGTTCGCGGTAAGTTTCTCCCTGATCCTGGCCCGCAGGGCCTCCTGTGCATTCCGGTCGATGGGTACCTGTTCAGGCATAGGCCAGCCATACCGCATACGTCCGGATAAATCTGACTCCGCGGAGACGATCGAAGGGTGAACCTGCCGGCGGGGCTCGTTGAGGAGCCCTTACCGGGCGTTGAGACCGGCAGACTCCCGGTCATGGCCTTCGCGGTCGTCGTAGGCGGCCACCCGGTAGCCCGCATACCCGCCCCCGAGGTTCATCCGCAGGAGGACGAAGATCCCGAGTTCGGGCTGCACCCATACCGCGACGCCGGCATCGTCCTGCTCCGGTACGAAGTTGCGCGACTGGAGCGCCTCTCTGACATCGGTGTAATCTGGCGTCGACTGGATGATCTCCTCGATCTCCATCATCACGGCCTGCCGCTCCAGGGTCTCGATATCACCAGGCATGCCGCTCCCGATCACGCCCCTCATATAAAACATGATCCGGGGTACGGCCGCCTGCCGGGCGGCGGCGCTCCGGGCTCACCGGCATGATGCGGCGGTCGGACGGCAAACCGATGCCATAGGTGAGTTTGCAACGCCGAAATTCCGAAGAATAACGAGCGATTTCCCGATTTGCCCGATTAAAACTACGAAAAATCTCGTAGCTAAAGGAAGATATTTATTTTCACCAAATCAAGAGATGATTGATACCTATGCGAGGAAAAGCAGCACTACTGGGGATCGCCCTGATGGTCATCTGCGCCGCGGTGATCGGCAGCGCCACCGCACAACTGCCGCAGGAGTCCAAGGACAAACTGATCCACGTCTCCGGCACGGGCAAAGTCACCACCACACCCGACCAGGCCGTCGTCGTCTTCGCGGTCGAGACCGAGAACGCCGACGTCAAGACGGCGCAGCAGCAGAACGCAGAGCGGATGGATGCCGTGGTCAACGCACTGAAGCGGGCCGGCATCCCGGAGAAGGACATCAGGACCGCCGGCTACAACATCATCCCGGTGACCGAGACCGACAGCCGCGGCCTGACAACGTCGAAGGTCAAGTACTACCGGGTCGTCAACAGCCTCGAGGTCACGATAAACGACGTGAAGCGCGCAGGCGAGATCGTCGACCTCGCGGTCGCGAACGGTGCGAACAAGGTCAACCGGTTCTCGTTCACCTTGAGCGACGCCAAGCAGCAGCAGTTCCGGTCGCAGGCCCTGACCGCCGCGGTTGCGCAGGCACGGAGTGATGCCGACGCCGTCGTCGCAGCCATCGGCAAGACCATCGTCGACGTCAAGGAGGTCAATGTCGGCGGCAGCTACGTGCCCATGGTCTACGACAGCCGCTACGACATGGTGATGGAGAAGGCGGCAGGCTCAGCGGTTCCAACCCCGCTCGAGGTCGGCGAGATCGACGTGACCGCCACCGTCTCCATCTCCTACATTATCTCCTGACCGCATCTCTACCACCTCTTTTCGTCTGCGAGGCCCGGAGGGCTCCGACCTCCGGGCCACTCCCTCATCTTGCAGCCTGCCTTCTTGTAAAGCATAATCGTCTGCGGGGAGAGACGGTAGCTATGTTCACGATAACCGAACTCTACAACAACATCCCCTGCCGGGAGGGGCTCACGGCGGACTGGGGATTCTCCTGCCTGATCGAGGAGGCGGGGCTGCTCTTTGACACCGGGGAGCGCGGCGACGTCCTGCTTGCCAACATGCAGACGCTCGGCATCGATCCCGGAGAACTCCGCTCTCTCGTGCTCTCCCACGACCACCACGACCACATCGGCGGCATTGCGGCGGTTCTTGCCGCGAACCCGTCGATGGAGGTCGTCGTCCACGACGCCTTCTCCGAAAAGACGCTCTCGCTCATCCGGAACTACACCGAACCGCGTATCGTGGATGGGTGGACGGAGATCGCGGACGGCATCGCCGTGACCGGCCCGCTCGGGACCGATATCCGGGAGCAGGCGCTCGTACTATCGACGCCGGGCGGGTATCTGGTCGTCACCGGATGCGCACACCCCCACATCGGCAGGATCATCGGGGAGGTCTTCTCAAAGGCCGGACCTGTTTGGGGTGCCATCGGCGGGCTCCATACCGTCTCTGGCGAAGACATCGACGCACTCGCGGGGGTGGCGTACCTCTCGGCGTCGCACTGCACCGTGAACCTGGCGGAACTCAGAGAGCGCTACCCGGACTCATTCCGGCCGGGGGGCGTCGGGAACGTGCACAGGATAGACTAAAAAATAGTTATCCGGTCTCTTCGCCGGAGCCGCCCTTCACCTCGAGCCCGTCCGGGAACCAGACGGTGCGCTGCGGGAAGGGTATCGCGATGCCGTTCTCTTCGAGCGCCTGTTTGATCTTCCAGAGGAGATCCGTCCGGACGCCCCACCAGTTCCGGGCCGGCGCCCAGATGTACGCGGTCAGGATGACGCCGTTCTCCCCCAGGGTGTCGACGAAGACCGAGGGTGCCGGGCTCTTGAGCGCGAAGGGGTGGGTCGCGATGACCTCTTTTGCGATCCGGATCGCCTTGTCTGCATCGTCCTGGTACCGGATCCTGATCTCATACGAGAACCGCCGGGCCGGGTTGTGGACGTAGTTCGTGATGTTCGAGGTGAAGACCTTCTCGTTCGGGATCCTGATGTAGATCCCGTCATAGGTCTTGATGACAGTCGAGAGAACGCGGACGTCCTCGACACTGCCGGTGACGTTGGCGACGTTGATGTTGTCGCCGATCCGGATCGGGTGCTCGAACATCAGAAAGAGACCCGAGATCAGGTTCGAGACGACGCTCTGGCTTGCAAAACCGATGACCAGACCGGCGATTCCCCCGGCCACCAGGAGGCCAGAGAGGTCGAAGTTGAGCTGCGGGAGAGCGACGACGAACGCCCAGATGATGATGATGTAGTAGACCAGTTTCGTGAGCAGCTCGCGCTCGTTCACGGGCAGCCGCTCACCAAGAGCTCTCCGGACGTTCGTTGAGACGATCTTCGCGATGATGACCCCGACCATGAGGATAACGGCGAAGTAGAGGACGCGCTCGAGGGTGATGTCCCCGACGCCGATCGGGATCTCCAGAACCTCCGCCACGTTGAACGCCATCAGAAACCACACTCCATCAGGCACCCCCGGCCGATCACCGGGATCTTGCGGGCGGTATACAGTTCGATGGACTTTGCCATCCCGGGCCGGAGCGGGGCATCGATGAAGTCCGTCTCCGCCAGACCCTGACCGAGGATCTTCATCATGGCGGAGGCGGCCACGAATTCGTCGTAGTAAATCTTCATATCGACGCCCTTGAAGACGGCGGTGGAGACTTCCGCCCACTCGTGGGATGCGTTATGGATGGAGAACTCCATCACCCCCTCGCGGAAGGGCTCGACCTGGGGGATCTCCGGGTAGACCTCGCTTTGGTACCAGCGCGCGATGACCCCGGTCGTCGGCGAGCCGTAAAGCGTGTACTTTTGGGTGCCAAGAGCAAAAACGTCCAGCACCTTGATATCTTTTGCAGACTCCACGAGAACGCCGATCTCGACGGGGAACTTCAGGTAGACCGTCCGGGAGGCGCCGGGTTCGATCATCATCGGGGAGAACTCTATCTGCAGGTAGTTCGTGACCTCCTCGGGAAGGTTGACCGGTTCGACCGGATTGATGATCACCTCGCCCGTATCCGAGACCAGGATCCGCTCGAACGTCTTCCCTTCGCACCTGCGCCGGTAGGTCAGGAGACCTTCGACGCTCTCGGCTTCCACTAAAATATCGCCGCATTCACGACGAAATGTGCCCCTGTAACGTCCGAACATCAACTAGGATCTGAAAATAATCAAATATTAATCTACGCGACAGACGCGATCCTCCGGGGCTGCGTCCCGGAACAGGATCGAAAAAGTCGAACCAATATAGGAATTTATTGAGTTACTCAAGCAAACGAGAGTAGTTGTGGGAATCCTGCCCGGCCGACATGGGAACAAACTGGGAAGATATAAATAATAAATCCATTCGCAAGTATATTTTGCAAAAGATAAATGAACACTCTTTTAACCGGCTGCTCCAGACATTCCTTCTGTGCGTTTGCCCCAAACGATAATAACCTGGGGCACCGTATCGGCCGGCATGAAGGACTCACCCGGATATCCGGGCGAGAAGGCCTTCTCGCGGCATTGCGGGACGGGAACAGGTTCCAGGTGATGCGTGTGAAGACAGAACAAAAAAGGGTCAGGGACGCCATGAACCGCAGCCAGATACCCGTGAGCATCTTCGACAACCTCCTGCAGCCGGCACTCGTCCTCGACTGCGATGGCCGGGTGATCGTCTGGAACGACAGCATGGCGCGGTACACCGGAATTCCGGCAGAAGAGATCGTTGGGAAGGGCGGGTATGCGCATGGAGAAGCGTTGTTCGGCGAGGCGTGCCCCACGCTGGCAAATAGCGTCCTCGCCCGGGACGAAACCGGGGGCGGCCATTACCGCCTGCTGCGCCGTGAAGGCGAAGAACTGCTCGCCGAGTCGCATATCCCCGCGCAATCCGGAAGAACGGTCGTCTGCATGGCCGCCCCCCTTTACGATACCGGCGGTCGACAGATCGGCGCGATCGAGACCATCTGCGAGACCCCGGAGGACCGGGAGGACAGGGAGTCGCGCTGGGTGCCCGAGGAGCAGGTGCGGATCCTTGCGAGCACCCTGCCCGAGATGATCTTCACGCTCGATAGAGACGGCACCTTCACCCAGTTCTTCTGGACCACCGGCCGGACACTGGGCATAAACCCCGATGAAGTCGTGGGCAGAACCCCTCATGCCCTGCTTCCACCGGAAGAAGCGGACTTCCTGGCCGGGGCGGCACGCCGGGTCGTCGAGATGGGGGGGGCTGTATCGGAGACCCGGACGTTTGCGTGGCGCGGTGAGGAACGGTCGTTCCAGATCACCGTCCATCCCCTGCACAACGCCTCCGGACAGCCCGTGGCCGCGACCGGGGTGGGCCGGGAGATCACCTGGGAAATCGCCTGCAACGAGGCCAGCCGGCTCTCCAGCCTCTACCTCGACCTGCTCGGTACCGACATCTACAACACCAGCATGGTTGCGGCGACCATCATCGAGATGCTCCGCGACCGCCTCACCGGCGAGGAGGCAGAACTCGCTCAGAGGGTCAAGATCACGATCGAGCAGGGGATCAACGTCATCAAGAACGTCGAACTGCTGACCACGCTCAACAAACACCGCATCCGCCTGGAGCCGGTCGACCTCTCCGCCGTCATCCGCGACCAGATGCAGCGGTATGCGGGCATCGATATCAGGTACGAAGGCGGGACGTGCATGGTCTGGGCAAGCCCGCTGCTCGAGCATACCATATCCAACCTGATCAGCAACAGCATCAAGTTCGGCGGCATGAAGGTCAGGATCGAGATCTCCGTCATGGAGACCGCAGACACCGTGATGCTCTCCATCGCCGATACCGGCATCGGCATCCCGGATCACTTGAAACCGAACATCTTCGACCGCTTCAGCCGCGAGGGGAGCAAAACCTCCTCCGGGGGGAGGGGCCTAGGGCTTCACATCGTCAAGACCCTCGTGAACCAGTTCGGCGGACGCGTCTGGGCTGCCGACCGGGTTCCCGGCAGACCGGAGGAGGGGGCGGCAATCAAGATGATCCTGCAGAAATGCTAGGGCTCCTCCCCCCGATGGCCGGGGTACTCAGGTATATATCCCGCGAGCGACTATATCATACCGCATCATTCCCATCGGGGACCGCTTCAATGATACGGACAATATGCTTTAAAGAACGAAGATATATCGAAGAGTTGAGAATTCTTACCCGGGCGACCGCGCTCGACTGCATCATCGACGATCGCTTCGACCGCATAGTATACCTCATAAAAGAAGGGGACATGGGCCTCGCCATCGGCCGGAAGGGGAGCAATATCCGCAAGATGCAGAGGGTTCTTGGAAAGCGTATCGAGATGGTCGAATATTCCCCGGAGATCGAACAGTTCGCAAAGAACGTCTTCAAACCAGCCGACGTCGTCGGCGTCTCGAAAGGAGACGACGGGAAACTCACGGTGTATACCAGTCCAAACGACCTCGGCATCGCCATAGGGAAGGGCGGATGCACCATCGAGAAGGCACGGCTCCTCCTCTCCCGGTACTTCGATACCGAACTCGGCGAGGTGCTCGCAGGAGGTGAAGCGCATGCGTGACTGGAGCATCCTCGAAGAGGTCTGGCAGGTCATCCAGGACCGGGCGGAGCACCCGTCTCCCGAGAGTTACGTCAGCTCCGTCCTGACCCACCGGAAAGGGGTCGACAAATCTCTCGAAAAGGTCGGCGAAGAGGCAGTCGAGTTCATCATTGCCGCAAAAAACCAGGTTCCAGAGAGGACGGTCTCCGAAGCGGCCGATCTCCTCTTTCACCTGCTGGTGGCGCTCCGGGCATCGGGCACCGATGTCGGCGACGTGCTCGACGAACTCGCAGCCCGCCGGAAATAATCAGAGATACTCCTTGAGGTCGACCATCCTCGGGAGATCGTCCTTTTTTACCGCGGCCGTCGCCACGACCGTATCCTCGATCAGGATCGGCGCCCGATAGCGCAGGGCGATGGCAATCCCGTCGCTCGGCCGGCAGTCCATGATCTCGGTCCGCGATCCCTGCCGCAGAAGAAGTTTGGCGTAGAAAACCCCCTCCTCCAGGGAATCGATGTGCAGGGAGTCGAGAGTGATCTCAAAGTTCCGAAACACCTCGACGATGAGATCGTGGGTGATGGGGCGGGGGAGCATCTCACTGTTGAGCGCGTTGCTGATCGAGATTGCTTCCCAGAGCCCGACATAGATAGGTATCGTGCTGTCGCCCCCGGCATCCAGGACAACGGTCGGTGCTGCCCCCATCTCGCTCACCGACATGAATACACCCTGCACCCTGCAACTTTGAGCTGTCATGTGAGATCACCTGACATCAGCCTTCTGGCGTTTAAACCTTGGGGTCAATCATCGCTGCTTTTTGGCGCGGGCAAGAAACTCGCGCCGGACGATGACGAGACTCGAAAGAAGACCGAGGAGGATGTTCATGTAATAGAAGATCAGCCGCCAGAGGAGGACGAAGACGCCCACGATCGCCGACGGGACGAAGAGGCTGTAGAGCGATGTGGCGCCGATCTCCGCAACGCCCGAGCCGCCCGGGGTGAGCGGGATCATCATGATGATGGCGACGACGAGCTGGACGACGAACGACTCGATGATATACGCGGGCTGCCCGAGGCCCACGAGGAGCAGCGACGCGATGATGAACTCCGAGACCCAGAAGAGCAGGGTGAAGAGCATCCCCCACACGAGGCCGCTCCTCCCGTGGTTCACGAACTTGACGAGCCCCCGGTTGAAGTTGTCCACCTCGCGGTCGATCGTCTCCAGCAGGCTCTCGAGCCGCTTTACGTGCCAACGGCGGTCGATCCAGCGCGAGATCCCTTTGAGCACCCGCTTGAGAGAATCCGGGTTCTTGACGGAGTAGACGAAGACCAGCACGAAGAGGGTGACGAAGATCCAGGCGGCGTACATCATGACGCTCAGGCCGCTGAACCCCGAGGCGAGGCTCCTCCAGTAGTTGCCGAGGAAGAGCATGGCGAAGGCGCCGAGCGCCCCGAGGATGATCCCATCAAGGATCCGCTCCATGATGACGACGGCGGTGGCATCCCCGACCGGAACGCCCACCCGGTAGAGCTCATGAACTCTGACCGGTTCCCCTCCCGCCTGCGACGGAGTCACCGCCGCAACGAGCATGTTCGCGAGCACCAGGTTCAGGCAGTGCGCGAGGTGTACCCGGTAACCGAGCGACGCCGACATCAACTTGATGCGGAGCGCCCAGAAGACGAGCGAGACGAAATGAAGAAGGACGGCAAAGATCAGGTAGACCGGGTTCACCTGACTGAGGTACTCTATCGTCGACTCGTCGACGGTGAAGTAGAGGACGCCCGCCATGACAAGAGCGCTGAAACTGAGCGAGACGAGCAGCCACTTCCACTGAGACCTCTTCATCCTTCACACTCCCGGACATGGGAACGGCCACGGCGAAACCGTCCTCCACACCCCCTGCTGCCGCAGCCGTTCGCGAACGGCCGGGCGGCACCGGGGAAAACGCCCGAATTTTTATCAATAAACTATCGTGCGGCTACTATTTAACGATGGTTTTTATAGGTAAATCGGTAGAACCACCATCCGTACGATACAGGGCAGAGGAGCGGCTGACCGGACCCTAGACGGTAAAGAGACCCCGCTCCCCGGTTATCCGAAACAGGCCCGCACGGATGCCGGCATCGAGCCAGGCATAGCCGTAACTGAACAGGGCGAGGGCGGCGGCGCGGTCGCCGGCATCGAGGAGTACCACACCCTGCGCATACCAGGCGCGTGCCGCCGAATAGAACTCCCCGGCCGCTGCGTGAAGCGGACTCGCCCCGTCCGCCGCCACCTCGACCGCGCCGAGCGCCGCATCGAGCATCCGCCGGTAGCGGTGCGTCTTCTCATCAAGATGGGCGTCCTGCGACGCCGCGATGCACGCAGCTACCGTCTCTGGCGGGTGGGCGCTGGAAGGTTCGAGCAGCCCGAGGCGCGAACCGGCGTCGAGCCACCCGAGCCCGTAGGCAAATGCGGCAAGGGCGTTCACCCGGTCGCCCGAGTGAAGAAACGCAAACCCGTCGCTGTGGTAGGCAGCAGCCATCTCGAGCACCTCCCCGGCCGCCCGGTGGAGGAGGGTCCCCGCCGGGACGGCGATCCGGGCGAGGGAGAGGGCCTCCCCGTAGAGAGAGCCGTAGTCGTCGAGGTTCATAGGCCGGCGAACGTCTCCAGGTACTCGCGCTCCATCGGGTGGAGCTCCGCCGGCACGGCGAGGATATGGAGCGGGGGGCCAAACTCCGTCTCCTTGAGTTTCGCGCCGGTTCCGGCGGCAACCACCGGGCGCTCCGACCCCGCCCGGGCGATCCCCACGTAGAGCGCGGGGGGGTCGATGCCGCGCCTCTCTGCCATCTCCTCGAGAACGGCGATCGCCTCCGGGATGCGCATGTAGCGGTCGTTCTGGATATCCAGGTAGACGAGCGTATGAAGGTTCTGCGCAAGGTTCGCCGCGATCGTCTCGATGGGAGCCGTCGGGAACCAGCCCTTCGCGGGGAACGGCACCGAGCAGGACTTCCCGAACCGGTAGTTCTGCAGGCCCGAAAGGCCCGATACCGCGCTCGATATCGACGATCCGTGGATGATGGAGGTCTCGATCCCGGCGGCGGCCGCACGCATCCGGAGGTCGGCGTGCGTCGTCGAGACCATGGGGTCCCCCCCGGTCAGGAACGCCACCCGGCCGGCAGCGGCGCAGTCGAGGATCTCGCGGGGGTTCTGCTCGACGTCCTCCCGGCCGAGCACCCGGATCTCCTTCTCGAAGAACGCTTCCATCGCACCGACGTCTGTTCCCATCAACCGCGACGTATACGCCTCCAAAAAGACGACATCGGCGCTCCTGACGTATTCAAGACCTTTGACCGATATGTCCCCGAGGTCGAAGAGCCCGAGGCCCACGAACGTCAGCATCGATCTTTCACTCCCGGGGGTTATCCGGGTACCGTCATTCATGCTCAAACGTCAGCGCTCCGTCGTCGTAGAAGTACTGGATCCAGGGGGTCGTCCTCCCGCGGATGCCCGTGATGCGGAAGTCCCGCTTCACCGTCCCTCCCCCGTCCTCGACCCTCACCTCGATGACCGTGTTCATCAACTGCTTGATCGTGGCGACGGTTCGCTCGTCGAACGACTCGCTGTTGAGGGTGTAGATCCCGATCCCCTCCAGTTTCTTCACCCGGTTGGTGATCACGTGGAGGAACCTGTAGGTCACCTCCAGCTGCGAGTACATGAGGAGCGTCGAGACCGAGTGGAGGCAGAACCGGATCGGCGGAGGCATCGGGCCCGGAGGTTCCGCCACCACCGCTTCCTTCCACATATCCTCGACCATCCGGGAGAACTTGATCCCCATACTGGTCAGGTCGAGCGGGCTCGTGACGAACTTCGCCATCGCCGTGTCCCGCAGGGTGGGCACCGAGCTCTTCGTGACCGCATCGATGATCCCGACCCGGTTCCTGGCCGCCCCGAACCTGCGGAACGAACCGATGACGTCGGAGGCACGCTCGTCGGTCGATATGGCAACAGCCCATTCCCCGGGCCGGGGAGAGGCTATCCGGTATGCCAGGAGCTCAGCGTAGGAGAGAGGGGGCGCCAGAAGGAGAACGTTTGTGGCGGCCCGCAGACCACCGTACTCCCTGTCGATCATCGGAATGCCGGTTTCGTAGGTGTACATCCGTAATACCTGTTATGAGAAGAGATAGTGGATAAGGCCTCCTATCAGGAGCCCGAGGGTGACCGTGTAGACCGTGATCGCGAGCGTGATCCGTGACCCGACTTCGCGCAGCAGCACCGTGATCGTCGCGAGGCAGGGGACGAAGAGGACGGTCACGACGGCGAATATGTAGAGCTGCAGCGACGTGAGCACCGCTCCGAGGTCGGCGGTGTCCGCAAGGATGGCCAGGGTCTCAAACGCCATCTCTTTTCTGAGGATCCCGAAGATGAGCGCCGTCGCCGCATAGCCCGGAAGGCCGAGGAGGGCCATGGTGTACGGCTCGACGAACTCCTCAAAGATCGTCATGACGCCGAAGAAATCGAGCAGTCCGAGGACGATGCTTCCCGCGAGGAGCAGGGGCATCGCGATGAAGAGGAACTCCGAGAGGCGCGCCCAGGACTTCTTCATCACCAGTTTCGGGTCCGGCCAGCGGAGCGGGACCATCTCCATGATCATCCCGAACCGCTCGCCCGGCGTCACCCGGGAGAGGACGAGCCCGGTTATGAGGATCAGGAGAAAGACGATGGCGTATACGCTGAACGCCGCCGCGATGCCGACGAAACTCGCCACAATCCCGGCGATGATGACCGTCCGGGCCGAACAGGGAACCATCGTGACCAGGAACGAGGCGATGATCCGCTCGCGCCGGGAGCGCAGGAGCCGGATGCTCATGATGGCCGGCACGTTGCACCCGAACGCCAGGGTGAAGGGGATGACCGCCCCGCCGTGCATCCCGACCCGGTGCATAGCGTTGTCGGCGAGGAAGGCCGCCCGGGTCATGTACCCGGAGTCCTCCAGGATGGAGATGATGATATAGAAGAGGAAGACGTACGGGAACGCTATCCCGAGGCCCGCCTGGAGCGCGATGAGGATGGAGACCCCCAGTTCTTCGGCGAGCGGGGGCAGCCCGAGCGCGACGAACGGCTGCATCGCGTAGACATCGAAGAACTCCACAATCATCTCTTCGAGGAACGATCCCACGACGAAGACGAAGAGGAGCATCCCGATCAGGATGCCGAGGAGGATCGGCATCCCGGGGATGATCCGCGTCAGGATACTGTCAGGATCGGTCTGGGGGAGCTGCACCTCCTCCCTCAGGGTGAGGTCGGCGATCTTGTGAGCGAAGTTGTGCCGGTTTGCCGCGATGATCTGGGTGACCGTCATCCGGTGCCGGGCCTCGATCTCGTCGGAGATCGTCCGCGCCGCCTCGAGCAGCTCCGGGTTGTCGCCGAACCCGAGGAGCGCACGGACGCTTTCTTTCCGGTCGGCCCCAAACATCTTCCCGAGGCTCCGGATGGCCGCCTCGATGTGGTGGTCGTAGGGTATCTCGACCGCCGACGGGCGCGATGCGGCGAGGGCCGCCGGGATGATCCGGTCGATGTTCTTCCCCTGCGACGCCGCCGTCAGGATCACCTCGACGCCGAGGAGGTCGTGAATCGGACCGGGATCGATCTCAAGTCCCCGTTTTGCGGCCTCGTCGGCCATGTTCAGCACGACGACCATCGGGAGGCCATACTCCGCCACCTGGAGGAGGAGGTAGAGGTTGCGCTCGAGGCGGGTGGCGTTCGCCACCACGATGACGGCATCGACGTCCTGCTGCTCCAGGAATCGACGAACCAGACCTTCTTCGTCCGAATTCCCGTCGAGCGAGTAGACCCCGGGCAGGTCCACGAGTTCGACGATCTCGCGCTGGAAACAGGTGTTGCCCCGCTGCAGCTCGACGGTGGTCCCGGGGTAGTTGCTCACCTCCACCCCGAGGCCGGTGAGCTGGTTGAAGATGAGGGATTTACCCACGCTGGGGTTGCCGATCAGCGCGAACTTCATGGACACGACTCCACGACGATTGCTCTCGCGATCTCGGGGCTGATGGCGATATCGCAGCCTTTCACCCTGACGACGACGGACTCGTTCGGGAGCTTGCGCCGGATCTGCACGATCTCGCCGGGGAAGATGCCGAGGTCGAGCAGCCTCCGATGCCGCCGCTGCCCGTGCATCATCGCCACCCGGACGGTATCGCCCTCCTTGCAGTCGAGCAGCGTGCAGTCCCGCCCCCGGCAGCGCCCCATACGTCCCGGCGGGGACTGGGCGCCGTCCATGTAGGAGGAGAGCCGATCGATCGTCTCATCGGAGATCCCGTGCTCGAGGGTGCAGGCCTCTTTGCTCGCGGCGTCCTCATCGACACCGAGCATCTCCGTCAGAAAACACTGGAGAACGCGATGCTTCCGCGCCACCTGCGACGCCACCGACAGACCCTGCCCGGTAAGCCTGACGGCGCCGCCGTCCGCCCGCTCCAGATATCCTCCCTCGACCAGAGCGGCGACGGTCGTTCCGGCGGCCTCCTTCCCGGTATCGAGGGCCGCGGCTATCTCATCCAGCGTCGCTGCCCGCCCGCCGTTTTCCGTGATCGTGAGGATTGCTTCGAGATAATCCTCAAACGTGGAAGGAAGCATGTTACAATCTCTTTTACTTCTACAAGTTTATGGATTTGGGTGCTGCCATAGGGGATCGGGGCGCGATACGGGAGTGCCGCGCCGCGTCACGGCGGTAGCCTGCGGGTGCACCGGCAAGCATCAACGCCTATATGGTTTTGGGGACGAACCGGTGATCATGGGAGCCCCGGAGAGAGAGGTCACGAACAGGGATGTTGCCGAACAGCTCACGTTCATGGCCCGCCTGCTCGGGATCGCGGGGGAGGATCCGTACCGGATCGCGGCCTACGAACGGGCGGCGCGGCAGATCGACAGCCTCTCCTTCCCGGTCGCCGGGCTCGGCGAGGAGGAACTCACCCGTATCCCGGGGATAGGAGAGAAGATTGCCGGACAGATCCGCGAGATCGCCGCCACCGGAACGTTCGGGGAACTAAAAGACCTCCAGGCAACCATACCTGGATCGGTCGTCGAACTGCTCGGCGTTGCCGGAGTGGGGCCGAAGACGCTGCACACCCTCTACACGAAACTCGGGATCCGCTCCCTGGACGACCTGGAGCGGGCGGTGAAGGGGCACCGGCTCAGGGCGCTCTCCGGGTTCGGGGCAAAGAAGGAGGAGACGATCCGGCGAGGCATCGAACAGTTCCGAAAGATGCCGAGCCGGATGAGCCGCCCGCAGGCCGACGCGGTGCTCGCGGACGTGGCGGCAGTCCTGCCGGACGGGCGGTTTGCGGTTGCGGGGAGCTATCGGCGTGGGTCGAGTTCCGTGGGCAGGCTCGCGATCGTCGTTGCCGGTGACCAGAGCGACGTCGCGGACCGCATACCCGCCGGCGCCGGGGTGGACGTTAGGTTCACCGAGCCCGGCCGGTACGGCACCGCGCTCCTCTGCGCCACCGGCTCCCGGCGGTTCCTTGCGAGGCTTGGGGAGGTGGCGGCAGAACAGGGCTACCGGCTCACGCCCGAAGGCCTTGTCGACTCCGCGAGCGGGCGGCTGTGGGAGTTCGCAGACGAGGAGGAGGTCTTCTCGTTCCTCGGGATGGAGGCGATACCGCCGGAACTCCGGGAGGGGCGGGGCGAGATCGAGCTTGCGCTCCGGCACGCCCTCCCCGACCTCGTCGATCTCGCAGACATCAGAGGCGACCTCCACGCCCACACCACATGGAGCGACGGCCGCCAGTCGCTCGAAGACGTGGCGGAGGCGGGGGAGAGAAGGGGCTATGAGTACATCGCGATCACCGACCACTCCTCAAAAGTGCGGCCCGAGGCCCTTCTGAGACAGCAGGCTGAGATCGAGCGCATCAACCGGCGGCACGACTGCCAGCTCCTCTCCGGGAGCGAGGTGGACATCAGAAGCGACGGCACGCTCGGGTACGAGAACCGGGTTCTCGCCGACCTCGACCTGGTGATCGCCTCGGTCCATTCGGGGTTTGCCCAGGACCAGGACGTCCTGACCCGGCGCATCCTCACCGCGATGGAGAACGAGCACGTCGATATCATCGGCCACCCCACCGGCCGGCTGCTCGGCCAAAGGCCGGCGTATGCCGTCGACCTCGAGCGTGTCATGAAGCATGCGGCGGCGACGGGGACGGCCCTCGAGATCAACGCATCGCCCCACAGACTCGACCTTGAGGATATTTATATCTGGCATGCCAAGAAGGAAGGAGTGAAACTGGCTGCAGGAACGGATGCCCATAGGAACGGCGAATTTGCAAACATGCGCTACGGGATTCTCATGGCACGCCGGGGGTGGTGCACCCCGGACGATATCGTAAACACCCTCTCCCTATCCGCACTGCTGGAGTGGACATCATGATCTACCGGTTCTACGAGAAGATCCTCCTGCGCGACCTCAGAACGCTCCCCGAACACGTCTGCTTCATGATCACCGAGCAGGATATGCTCGATGCTCCCGGCAACCTCTATCTTGCTGCACAGTGGTGCCGCGATCTCGAGATCAAGAGCGCCACGTTCCATATCAGCACCGCCGACCCCTCACGGCTGGAACGATGCCTCCCGCGGATCCGGGAGATATCCTCGATCGCGCGCCTGACCCTGCACTACCGCGACGAGAAGGAGGTCGCCGGCGAAGGCATGGACGTGACGGTAGCGATCGGCAAGAGCGGCAGGGAGGAGATCGCCGGATGCGTGCGGAGGATGGCCGAGGATGGGGTGGACCCGGAGTCGGTCGACGAAGACCTGCTCGAGTCCTACCTCACCTTCAAGTACGAGCCCGATCTCGTCATCAAGACCGGCGGCGACCACCTGACCGACTTCCTCATCTGGCAGTCGGTCTACTCGGAACTCTTCTTCCTCGACGTCAACTGGGCGCTGCTCAGGAAAGTGGATTTCCTCCGGGCACTCCGGGATTTTCAGTCGAGAGCGCGGCGGTTCGGACGGTAAGCCGGCGGTAGAGACCGGTAACAACCAAATCGGGTTGAGCACCGAAACAGCCTCACGCGAAGAGCGCGAAGCCGCGAAGTGCGACGGGCCGAATGGCCGGAGCTTGAGCACCGCCAGGTGCGAAGTGCGACGTTCCGCAGGAACGGAGTTTGAGCACCGCCAGGTGCGAAGTGCGACGTTCCGCAGGAACGGAGTTTGAGCA
>JASUSO010000040.1 GCA_030446015.1 Methanobacteriota archaeon | reverse complement strand
CCACACCTGTGGTGCTCATGCTCCGGCTCTACGACCCGTCGCAACTCGCACCTGACGGTGCTTTAACTCCGCTCCTAGCGGAGCGTCGTTCCCCGCCCCGAGGGGCGGGGGCAGTGCGTGGCGATAAGCGACGTTCCGGTAGGAACAGAGCTGGAGCACCGAAGGTGCGAAGCTAGTGGAAATCCGTGCATGGGGTTTGCAACGTTTCGAAACGTGAAACCAGGGGACAAGTAATCTTGAAGAACACAAATGGATGTGGTTTTTTGGAGGGGGTTCCAGGCGAGTTCCCCGAATACCCGAGAAAACCCCCTATGGCTCCGCCTTCTCGGCGCACTCGAGTTCCGCGATGATCTCGGCCGCATCGTCCATGCGGCGGACGAGATCCCTGATCTCCATCAACCGCTCGGCGCCGATGAAGTGCTCGGCCATCACCCGGGCCATATCGGTCAGTTCGATCCGCCCGCCCCGCCGCCGGACCAGCCCGTAGTCGAGGAGCGTGGGGAGGGCAGGCTCCAGCGTCCCGACCATCGCCCGGTTCATCTTGATGATCTGCTGCTCGTCGCCGTTCGAGACCACGGCGTTCGCGACGAACTCCTCCGTGCTCTGCTCCATGTCGTAATCGGGCGCGACCTCCTCCATCTCGTCTCGCAGGAGGGCGATGGCGACCTCCTCCTCAGTCTTCCCGGATGTCCGGGAGTAGGACCCGCCGGGCTCCGCCAGGATGACCACCCGGCCGAGGTCGTGGAAGTCCGGCCGGCCCGCCCGGCCCATCATCTGGTGGAACTCCTGGACGGTGAGCCACTGGATCCCCATCGCGAGGGCGTCGAAGATCACCTGGGATGCCGGAAAGTCGACGCCTGCGGCGAGCGCCGCCGTGGTGACGACGGCGGCAAGTTCCCCGTTCGAGAACCGGCGCTCGACGTCCCGGCGCTCCTGAGCGGTCAGCCCCGCGTGGTAAGGGGCGGCGTTCTTTCCAAGGGCTTCGGCGATGACATGGCAGCGGGCGCGGGAGTTCGTGAAGACGATCGTCTGGCCGCGGTAACCCTTCGACGACCGCATCTTGAACTCCTCGGCGACCATCTGCTTGATGAAGTTGATCTTCTTCGCCCGCTCCACAAAGATGAGGTGGCGCTCGAGCGGAACCGGCCGGTCCGCGTAGCGGACAAGGTTTGCCCGGAGTTTCTCCGCAAGCATCCCGGGAGCCCCGATCGTGGCCGAGAGGTAGAGGAACTGCGCCTCGGGAGCGATGTGCTTGAGCCGGGCGATCAGCCCGTCGAGACGGTGACCACGCTCCGGGTCCTCGAGCATCTGCACCTCGTCGATGACGACGGTCCCGATGTCCTTCAAGGATCGCCCGGTCCGGAGAGCATGGTCGATCCCCTCGTAGGTTCCGACCACCACGGGGGCGTTGATGTCCCGGTCACCTGCCGGCCGGGTCTCGGGGAGGTTGAGGCGGCTCACCCCGGTCTGGAGGGTGACCCGGACGAGGTGGCCGTAACGGTCGCGGAACCGCTGGTACTTCTGGTTCGCGAGGGCGACCAGCGGGACCAGGAAGAGCGTCCTCCCCCGGCCTTCGAGGAAGTTCTTCATCCCGGCCATCTCCCCGATGAAGGTCTTGCCGCTCGCCGTGGCCGCGACGACCAGGAGGTGCTGCCCTTCGAGAAGGCCGTTCTGGACGGCGAGCTGCTGGACGGGCATCAGGTACTCGACCCCGGCAGCCTTTGCGAACGCGGGAGGAAGCGGGAGTTCGGTGATATGGGCGGTCTTCTGAACCTCATGCGCCTCGAGCCGGTCAAAGAGCGTCCGCTTCCGGTCGGGGCGCTCGGGCCCCACCGACGCCAGCACCCGGTCGAGATCGCGGACCTGCGCGAGGAGTTTCTCCAGGTGGACGAGCACCGAGCCGCCGAACTTCCCCAGGTAGCCGAGCTCCCGGCGCATCTCGCGCTTTGCGCATTCCATGCAGATCCACTCGCCGCCGTACCGCACGCCGGTCGTCCTGTCGACCGGCACGAACCGGTCCTCGATCTGGCAGAATCGGCAGATATCGATCCTCGACGACGGGATCTGGAGATCGGCGAGGAACGACTCGAACTCAGGGCTCTTCGCAGCAAGGAGCACCGAGGAGCGGCGCAGCAGGGCGATGAGGTCGCGGGTCGGGGTGGGCTTGAGCGGTTTGCCGCGTCGGCGCATCTTGAAATTCTTCGGTCGCTGGCCCTTCGGAGTCGCGGTCAGGTCGACGAACCCCGAACCTTCGACCCGGCCGCCTTCGACGAACAACAGTTTATACGTGCCTTTCTGAGGCTGGACGATGATCTTCATGACGGGATCAGGTCGTGGATCGTGTAGGTGAGCCCCACCGTCTCCAGGCGTTTGAGAAAGTCGGTAAACTCCTCATCGACGATAAAAATTGCGCACTCACGACCGTGGAACGCCGCTTCGATGACACCCTCCCTTGAGCCGAAGAACATATCCGGCTCGATGCCCGCCTTCCGAAGGGCAACGTAGGATTCGAGGCCGACGGCGCCGACCACCTCGACGCCCCGGATCGCCTCCCGGAGAAGATCCGTGCTGACCATCCGGGACCCGCCCCGCTCCACCCGCGGAACCTTGCAGACGTGGATCAGCCCCTCCTCATGCTGGATGATGCCGTTCAACCGGGCGACGCCGAGGTCTTCACCAGGTGCCGCGTCCATGGTCGCGATCCCGGTGGCGCTCCGCTCTTCCGTCGTCGCATAGAGCCACCCGTCCTGCATGAAGACACCGACCGTATCCCCCTTCCGGATCTCGTCCCGGGCGATGGCCGTCCAGACCGCCACCTGCTGGATGATATCGCGGTTGATGTGGCGGGCATAAGACTCGAGCGCCTCGGCGTGACGCAGGACCCACTCGATCCCGTTCTTCGTCACCTCATAGCGCCCCCGGCCGTGAGCGGTGACCAGCCCTTCGTCGACCAGCTCCCGGATGTACTCGGAGACGGCCTGAGGCGTCACGCCGAGTTTCGCGGCGATCTCCTGCTGGCGGACGGCCGGCTGGTGCTCGGCGATCTCCACGAGGATCTGGAAGCGGGTGGCCTCGCGTTTACTGCGCAGGATGACGTAAAGAGGATCGTCAGTGAAGTCGGTCAAGCAGCACCATTCCCTGACCTTTCACGTCGAGACCGGGGATCCTCTTCGCCAGCCCTTTGATGAAGGTGGGGCTGACCCCGTATTTCCGGGAGATATCGCCGATGGAGGTGGTTCCGGCCGCGATCTCCTGCTCGACCGAGTCCACAATCGTGCGGAGACTCTCGTCGTTCGAGACGGCGATGTGCAGCAGATCGCCGATATCGCCCATGGAACACTGGAAACTGGCCCGGAACTTGCTGTATGTCGCGCGATACTCCTTCGTCGGCTTCTCTCCGGGCTTGGGCATCCGCCACTGCTCTTCGATCAGGTTTCCCTTCTTGAGGATGGCAAGGCACTCGGTCACCGTCGAGGGGGCGGCATACGCCGCGAGATCCTCCTCGGTCAGCCAGGCCTTGTTCAGGAACTCGTAGATCTTTTTATATTCGGCATTATTGAACGTTATAAGAAGAGGAACCAGTTCAACTGGATCGTTAAGAATTTTAATGTGTCCCGTCACTGCGATACCCTATTGTTATATGGTGGTATAACTCCATAAATTTTTGCTGAAATTTCAATGCGTACCAGTGGCACAATCATCATCCGGGGCATCGTCCAGGGCGTCGGGTTTCGTCCCTTTGTCTATGCAAAAGCGCGGGAATTCGGGATCACCGGGACGGTCAAAAACCTCGGGAGCGAGGTCGAGATCCATGCATCCGGAGAGCGTTTCGAGGAGTTTCTTGAGGCTGTTTCCAAAGGAACGCCACTATCTCAGATAGATTCCGTAGATGTCCAGAATTTGCGCGGCAGGCAGACCGAAGGATTTACCATCCTCGAGAGCGACTCCGGGAGCCTCTCGGGGTTCATCCCGACCGACGTCGCCATCTGCGACGACTGCATCACCGATATTTTCGCGCAGGGCGGCCGATACGAAGGATACTGGGCAACGTCCTGCGTCAACTGCGGGCCCCGGTACAGCATCATCAACGCCATACCCTACGACCGGGAGCGGACGTCGATGGCGGAGTTTCCCATGTGCGGCGCCTGCGAAGGCGAGTACACCGACCCGTCGTGCCGTCGCCACCATGCCCAGACGATCGCCTGTGCGGCCTGTGGGCCGGGTCTCGCCCTCCTCCGGGCCGATGGAACGCCGGTGGCGGGGGACCCCGTCCGGGAAGCGGCGGCCCTCCTCGACGCGGGCTCGATCGTCGCCATCCGCGGGATCGGCGGGTTCCACATCGCCTGCATCGAGGAGGCGGCAGAGGTTTTGAAACGCCGCCTCGGCCGGACGGAGCAGCCGCTCGCGGTGATGGCGACCCCGGAGGAGGTGGAGCGGATCGCGATCATCTCAGACGAAGAACGGGCGATCCTCCACTCCCGGGAGCGGCCGATCGTGGTGCTGGAGAAACGGGACCCCGTGTCGCATCCGGGGATCTCAAACCTCCACACCATCGGGTGCATGCTCCCCTACACCGGGCTGCACTACCTCCTCTTTGCGCACCTCGCCCACCCGCTCCTCATCATGACGAGCGCGAACCTGCCGGGCTACCCGATGATCACCGACCTCGGAATCGCCCTCGAGCGGCTTCCGGGCGAGGTCGACTACATCCTCACCCACGACCGCCGGATCGTCAACCGGTGCGACGACTCCGTCGTCCGGGACGGCTACATCATCCGGCTCTCCCGGGGCCTCGCCCCGAAGCGGGCGGCGATCGACCTCGGCGATGCCTGCATCCTCGGCGTCGGCCCGGAACTGAACGCGAACGTCTCCATCTACAAGGGCGGCTTCTGCATAACCTCCCCCCATGTCGGAAACGTCAGGAACCCCCAGACCCTTGCCTACCTGAAGGAGACGGCGGAACGGCTCGGCGGCCTCACCGGCGCACGGTACGATCTGATCGTCCACGACCTTCACCCCCAGTTCCTCTCGACCCGCTACGCGAAGGAGATTGCCGAAGCAACTGGAGCGGAACTCCTTGCCGTCCAGCACCACCGGGCGCACATCGCAGCTGTAACCCGGGAGGAATGCGTCGGGATCGCGATCGACGGCGTGGGCTACGGCGACGACGCCACGATCTGGGGCGGCGAGGTCTTTGCCGGGCAGGTCCCCCACCTCGACCGGGTCGCCCACCTCGAGGTCGTCCCGATGCCGGGCGGCGATCTTGCCACCCGGTTCCCGGAGCGGATGCTCTACGGCATCCTTCCCACCCCCGAAATCAGGGAGATGCTCGCGGCGAGAGGCTGGAGCGAGATCGAACTTGCCGTCCTCGTCCGGCAGGTGGAGCGGGGCTTAAACGTCGCCGCGACCTCGAGCACCGGGAGGGTTCTCGACGCCGCCGCGGCCCTCCTCGGGATCTGCCGGGAGCGGACCTACGACGGGGAACCGGCGATGAAACTCGAGACGGCGGCGCACGCCGGGAAGCCCTCGGCCTGGGACCTCGAATACCGGCGGGACGGCGGTTGCGAGGTCCTCTCCACCCGGTCGCTCCTCGCGGAGGCCTACCGGCGGTCCGCCGCTGGGGAGCGGACCGAAGACCTCGCCGCATCGATCCAGTACAACATCGCCCGGGGCGTCGCCGCGATGGCCGTCAGGGTGGCCGAAGAGCGGGGAATCCCGCGGGTGGCCCTCTCGGGCGGGGTGGCCTACAACCGGGCGATCCGGGAGACGATCGTCGGCGAGGTCCGGGCTGCGGGGCTAGAGGTGATCCTGAACCGGGAATACCCCCTCGGGGACGGGTGCATCAGCTTCGGGCAGGTGGTGTACGGGGGGAGCCTCGAGGAGTGAACCCTCCCGTATTCACCGGATTGTAACTAGACGGACACCCTATTTTTCTTGTTCGACCCGGCGAGGCCGTATCGAGACTACGGTGGCACAACCGCCCAGAGAAGTATTCTAAAAGATCCGGCACAACGAGAGCGGAGCGTCGCCCAATCCGCGAAGATGACCGGTTCGTTGAAGGCGAAAGAAAAAAGGGTTTAGCCGAAGAGGGCACCGAGACCGGCCATGCCGCTCTCTTCTTCCTCTTCCTTCTTGGGCGATTCCTCGGCTGCTTCCTCGGCTGCGGGCGCGGCGGCGGCTGCAGGGGCAGCGGCTGCGGCGGGTGCAGCGGCGACGGGCGCGACGGCGGCCTTGCTGATGGCCTCCTCGATGTTCACGTCCTCGAGTGCGGCGACGAGCGCCTTCACGCGGGCGTCCTGGACCTCGACACCGGCCGCCTTCAGGACAGCAGTCACATTCTCTTCAGTTACATCCTTGCCTGCGTTGTGCAGGAGCAGTGCAGCGTAGATATACTCCATGGTTCATTCACCTCTTTTTTAAATGTATTAGCCGAAGAGGGCGCCGAGACCGGCCATGCCGCTCTCTTCCTCCTCTTCCTTCTTCTCTTCTTCAGACGCTTCTTCCGCGGGCTTCTCCTCGGCTGCCGCCGGGGCTGCTGCCGCGGGTGCCGCAACGGTCGCAGCCGATGCGGCTCTCAGGGTCGCCTCATCGAGCTCGAACCCACGGCTCTGCGCCGCAAGCGCGACGGCCAGCATCTCGCGCTGTGCCCGCCCGATGATCAGGTCGACGATGTCCTTCTCGTAGATGCTCGCCTCGACACCCACGTTCCGGGCCTCGCTGACCGCCTTGCCGATGATGGCCGCAACGGTGAGCTTGGTCGGGATGACGGCGTTGACCGAGAGGTTGAACGCCTGCTGGGCAGCGAGCGCGATGTTGTTCGCGTAGACTTCCTCGTCGATGGCGAGGAGATCCGGCGTGAAGATGGTGTTCTTGTAGTGCACGGCCTGCAGGATGAGGCCGACATCCATCGGCTTGACACCGAGCTTCACGAGGGCATCGGCAACCTTCTTGGAGATCACCTCGCCCTTTTTCACAACAGTCTTCGTCTCGCGAATCTTGACCTTTCCGCCCTCAATGGCTGCGGGAATGCCAACCTGCTGGAGCTCGCCCACGATCGGGCCGGGCTTGAAGCTGGTCGGACCCTTCGGGATGACGATATCCTCGGGAGCGATCTCGCCGGGCTTCGCCGCCATCTTGGTCTTCGTCTTCTCAAGCAGCTTGAAGAGCTTGAAAGGGTTCTCATTCGTGAAGATCAGGGCGCTCTGGCCTTCGGCGTGGTCGTTCAAGGCCGCGACGCTGCCGCCGAGCTCGTTTAGGGCGTGCTCGATCAGCGTGTTGCGGGCCATCTTCACCCGTGCCGTGCCGCGGAGGTTTCGCCGGATCTGCTGGACCTGCGAGGCGGGAATGCCGTACATGTCCACGACGCCGACGAGCGAGTGCTCCTCGATACCGCGCTTGATCTCCTCTACTTCTTCCTTCTTCCACCGGGGCAGGTGGTGCGTATAGAGCGCCATCAGATCACCCTCACTGCCGGCCCCATGGTCGTCTTCACGTAGACCGAGTGGATGTTCATTGCTCCACTCTCGAGAACGGACTCGACCCTCCGGAGAACGACGTCGATATTCTCGGCTATCTGCTCGGGAGTCATCCCGGACGTTCCGACCTTCGCGTGGAAGACCTTCTTGTCCTTCGTCCGGATCTTCACGGAGTTCCTCAGACGCTGGACGATGGGCCGGATGTCCATTCCCTGCGGAATCGGCATCGGCATCCGTCCGCGAGGACCGAGCCTGACACCGAGATAACGGCCGACGAGAGGCATCATTGCCGTCTCGGCAAGGAAGAACCGGTATTCATCCGCCACCTTGCGCGCTTCGCGGGGCTCTCCCCCGAGCCGCTCGATCTCCTCAGGTCCGATGATGAGGTCCACGTTCACCTCTTTTGCCTGTGTGGTGATGTCGCCCTTCCCGAGAACCGCGATCTTGACGTTGTCAAAACCGTGCGGGAGGAGAATCGTCTCATCAATACGATTCTTGGGCTGGGACATGTCGATGTTCCTGAGGTTGACGGTGATATCCACGCTCTCCTTGAACTTCCGTTCCGGAGCCTTTGAGAGGGCCGTCTTCACGGCTTCCAATATAGTGGTTTTGTCAACCATCCTTTGCCTCCATAGTACACGACCTCACGATCTTCTATGGTTGTCTGACATCTATGCGACGAGTACGCCATCGTACTCCCCGTCATTGATGGCCTGGATCACCTCGCGGGGTTTTCTCCCCTCGACGGTGACACCGACGCTCACGCACGTTCCGAGGACCTCTTTGACCGCGGACTTCAGATCGTACGAGAGCATGCCATCAAACTTCATACGGGCAATACGGACGGCGGCCTCCAGCGGCAGATCTCCCGCCACCAAAGTACCCGGCTCTGCCGAACCCTTCGAAATACCGGCCTCTTTCATGACAAGAGCCGTCGTGGGCGGAATACCCACCTCAATCGTGAAGTTCTTCTTATCGTCGACCGTAACCGTCACCGGCACCTGCATGCCGTTGAACTCGGCTGTTTTCTTGTTGATCTCGTCGACGACAGCCTTCACGTTGATTCCAAGAGGTCCGAGCGCGGGCCCCAGAGGCGGGCCTGCTGTTGCCTTGCCGCCGGGCACCAATACCTCGACCGTTTCTGCCATACAAGTTCACCAGCGTATTATTCCTCAGGGGAATATTTGCCTGGGTTATCCAAGGTCGACGTAAGAGGATTTAAAGTACAGCACCCGGGCGGCTCACGGGCCCGAACGCATACATGACACCGGGCTGTCCGGGACGATATCGCCGCAGGTGGGGCGGGATAAAAAAAGATGAGGGTTATACCCTTCAGGAAGCGTTTTCCGACCGCTCCACGACGCGAACGGAGTCGCCGCGGACCGTAATCGGGATCGGAATCATACTCTCGTAGAGTTCGACGGTAATCTCTTCTTTTCCGGAATCAACGCGTTTGACGACGGCTTTCTCGCCCTTGAACGGTCCGGCGATGATCTCGACGATGGTGCCCTCGGTGATGCCGCTGACCGCCTTCTTTGGCACCAGGAAGTGCTCCACCTCGGAGAGGGCCGTCGAGCCGTGTACCACCGCGCGCGCATGGGGGATCAACTCCACCAGCTGCTCGATCCTGGCGAGGGCGTCCGGGCTCTCCACGAGGACGTAGCCTTTCAGCTCCTCGGGGACCATGACGGCCACCACATGGATGTCCTTCTGCTCCCGGATCACCTTCTCAATGTTGTCGGCTACCGTTCGCTCCTGCTTCGCGGTCGTCTTTATCGCGTATATCCTGTTTTCGCTCTCAACCATATCCATCATTTGGGCAGTACCAGCATGATCTCGTATATGATAAAGCCGACAAGGCCGATGAGCATGATCCCGGCCGCCGCCACGACGGCAATCTTGGAGAACTCGTCGCGGGTCGGCGTCCGTGCCAGCTTCAGCACGCGCCAGTACTTCTTGAAGAGTTCCTCTTCGATCTTGAACGACTTTACTTCCTCTAACGTCTCTTTATAATCCATCATACCGGCTCACTTCAGGAAGTCGATCTCAAACTGTTTCGTCATGCGCGGCATACTCTTCTCATTTCTACCATATATTTGTGGTGACCGGACGCCCGTGACCACGAGCAGCGTCCGCATCTTGCCCTGCATGTCGGGGTCGACCTGGGCGCCCCAGATGATGCGGGCGTCGGGGTCGATGCGGTCGTAAACCTCCTGGATGACGCCTTCCGCCTCGGACATGGTCATATCGGGCCCGCCGACCACGTTGACGAGGGCCGCGGTCGCCCCGGAGATGTCAACGTCGAGCAGCGGGGAGCGCAGCGCCTTCTTGACCGAGTCGGCGGCTTTGTCCTCGCTGTCGCTCTCGCCCATCCCGATCATCGCGACGCCGCCGCGCTCCATGACCGTCCGGACATCGGCGAAGTCGAGGTTCACGAGACCGGGCATCGTGATGAGCTCGGTGATCCCCTTGACCGCCCGCATCAGCACCTCGTCCGAGACCTTGAACGCCGCATGGAGCGGAAGCCGGGGCACGACCTCCAGCAGCCGGTCGTTCGGGACGACGATGACGGTATCCGCAACCTCACGGAGCCGCTCGAGGCCTGCCTCCGCGTTCTGGCCACGGATAGCGCCCTCCACCGTGAACGGCAGAGTGACCACCGCGATGGTCAGTGCGCCCTCTTCCCGTGCGGCCTTCGCGACCACGGGTGCGGAGCCGGTACCGGTGCCGCCTCCAAGGCCGGTGGTGATGAAGACCATGTCGCATCCCTGGACGGCACGCCGGATGTCGTCCTCGTTCTCAAGCGCCGCCTCTTCGCCGACCTGGGGGATCGAGCCCGCGCCGAGGCCGCGGGTCCGCTGCCTCCCGATGAGGATCCGGGTATCCGCCCGCGTCCTGACAAGGTGCTGCGCGTCGGTGTTGAGCGCAATCAGCCGTGCCCCGTTGATGCCTTCATCCGCCATCCGGGTCACGGTGTTCGAACCGCCGCCCCCGCACCCGACGACTGCGATCTCAGTCCTGAGTTCCATGAGGAGGTCTTCGAGCTCTTTATCGACCTCCGTGGGTTCAACAAAGCGCTGCTCCTCTCGCGCCCGTGAAAGTGCCTCTTCTACGATGGATTTCATACGCAACTCTCCAATCCCGGAATATGTATCCGCTTCACGCTGGTTGTCTGCACTGCATCGGGTGTGACCTTCCTCCCCTCGATCTCGACCGCTTTTCCGCTGGCAAGCATGGCAAAGAGCGGCCCTTTGGGGATCCCGTGTCTGCGCGCCTTCTCGGGGTCGAACCGCACCTTCCGGAGGACGAGGTGATCACCGTCGATAACAGCATTTTCACAGATAAGTAAGAGTTTTACGCAGAGGGTAGTTATATCACTTGCGAGTTGGGACGACTCGTTTTCGAAGCCGATGAACGTCGATAAAACCTCATTCGAGCCTTTCGAGAGATGGGCGACCGGCAGTCGGTCGAGGCCGTTGAGAAAACCCGATCTATCGGATTTGAGCGTTTCTTCAATCAGATCGGGGACAATCCTGACCACTGCGGGGGTTCCCTCTCCCCTGAGATCGTGGATGCGGACGCGGGATCCGGGGGCGACCTCTTCGGCGAGGGACCTGACCCGGAGGTAGGTGGTCCACGCAAGGCCGGACGCTTCCAGGATCTCCGACTCGGAGAGGAGGGGGATGGCGGCATCGGCGAGCAGGCGCTCGATCCGCCCGGCCTCATCCCTGGAGAGTGATTTCCTATCGATGTAGGCCGCCACGGCACCGCTCGCCCCCTGCATCGCTCGGAGGAGAGCGGGGTCGATAGCGCCGATCTGCCGGGTCGGGACGATGTGCCCGAAGGCCCCCCGGGAGGAGAGGGCGATATCGGTCTGCCGCACGGCGTAGTGAGTGCCGCCAAAGCCAAGGAGATTGAACGTCTCCTGTGGCTCCGCGGCGAGGATGCTCTCCGCGACCGCCTGTCCGGCGGCCGGATCGGCCCATTCGGCCGCGGTCGATCCGATCTCGACGAAGAGCGAGGGCGTCGAGAGTTCCGTCGGGCCGTGGTGCGTCACCTCGTAGGAGACCCGGTAGCCCTCCGGGGCGCGGGCGGCGAGGTTGTGAAGGATTGCGTGCATCCACGCGGGGGCCGCCGGAGCAAGCCGCCCCGGCTCCCCGCCGAGGTCGGCGGTCTCGTAGTTGCCGGTGACATGCACGGTCAGGGCGGGCGTCGGGTGCACGCTCGCGTGCCGGGAGATGAAGATGATGAGATCGGCATCGACCTCTGCATCGATCCGGTCCTGGTGGATCAGCCTTCCCGTGACCTCATGGAACACCAGTTCGTGCCGTTCGGCAAGTGGCCACCGTCCGCCCGCTTCAAGCAGCGCACGGAGGTGAACCCGGATGTTCACCCCTGCCGTATCCTGTTCCGAATTGATCAGCGCGATCCGCATCAAATACAGTATGGGTCGCGGGGCTGCTAAATGGTAGTGCTTGACCGGCGGCGCTACAGTAAATCCTATCTTCATTGAGGCAGACCATGTGAGTACTATGGACGAAGAGAAGATACGGAAGGCCTTCGAGGCATACGGCATAAAAGACGAGATAACCTGCCCGCAGGCCTTCGAGATCTCAGAGAAGTACGGCATCCCGAAGATGGACATCGCCCGGTACTGCAACCAGCGCGAACCAAGATTAAAGATCCGCGGCTGTCAGCTGGGTTGCTTTAAATGAGCCTCTTCCTCGAGGTCGTGTCGGTTGCCGAGGCCGTAAAGGTGGTGCAGGCGATCGCGCCGCCGCCCGAGTGCGAGGACGTCCCGCTCGAAGACGCCCTGTACCGGGTTCTCGCGAGAGACGTCCTTGCCGATATCGACATCCCGGGATTCGACCGTTCGACTGTCGATGGCTACGCGGTCGCCGCGGCCGAGACCACCGGGGCGTCCGAGGCCATCCCGGCGATGCTCCAGTGCCGCGGCCGGGTCGGGATGGGGAGCGCGGATGCCGGGAGCATCTCGCCCGGATCGTGCCGGTACGTCCCCACCGGCGGGGCGCTCCCCGAGGGAGCGGACGCGGTGGTGATGATCGAGCACGCCGAACAGATCGGTGACGACATCCTGGTGCATCGCCCGGTGGCCCCCGGCGAGAACGTGGTCGTTCGCGGCGAGGACTTCAGGGCGGGGAAGGTTGCCCTGGAACGGGGGCGTGTCATGACCCCCCGCGAGATCGGTGTTGCCGCGGCGGTCGGCGCCGACCGGGTCAGCGTGGTGAGGATGCCCCGGATCGGGATCATCTCCACGGGGAACGAACTCGTCCCCGTCGTCGAGACCCCCGGCCCGGGCGAGGTGCGGGACGCGAACTCCTACCTCGCCGGCGCCTTCGTGACCGAACGGGGCTGTCACCCGGTCTACTTCGGGATCGTCAGGGACGACCGGGCGGTGCTGAAGCGGGCGATCTCTTCGGCGCTTGAGCGGTGCGACGCGATTCTGGTCTCGGGGGGTTCGTCGAAAGACGAGCGGGACAACACCGCCGCGGTCATCGCGGAGCTCGGCGAGGTGCTGGTGCACGGGATCGCCCTCGCACCCGGAAAACCGACCATCATCGGGACAGCCCGGGAAAGACCGGTCATAGGGCTTCCCGGGCACCCCGCCTCGGCCTATGTCGTGCTCGTCGCTATCGTCGACCACCTGCTCGCGGCGATGCGGCAGACCACCGTCTCCCGGCGGACCGTCCGCGCCCGGCTGACCCAGAACATCCCCTCCACCCGTGGGCGGGAGGACTACGTCCGGGTCAGTCTCAGCGGAGGGGAGGCGACACCGGTCTTCGGGAAGTCGGGGCTCCTCAACACCCTGGTGCAGAGCGAGGGACTGGTGCGGATCCCGGCATCGAGCGAGGGGTTCGAGGTCGGCGAAGACGTCGAGGTGATCCTGTGGTGAAACGGTACCTCTCGGTGATATCGCTCGCGGAGGCGCGGGAGTTAGTCAGGACCTCGTTCTCGACGGTCCCGGGGATCGCCCGCATCCCGGTGGCGATCGATGCGGTGGGGAGGATCACCGCGGAGCCCATATTCGCCCGGTTCTCGGTCCCCGCCATCCACCTCTCGGCGATGGACGGGATTGCAGTCAGGAGCGCCGATACCGTCGGCGCGAGCGAGCAGAACCCGGTGACCCTCCCGGACGCGGCGCGGGTCAACACGGGAAACATCGTCCCGCCCGGCTACGACGCGGTGGTGATGATCGAGGACGTCTGGGTCGGGTCGAAGCCTGACGGCGAGACCTACACCGTCAGAAAGCCGGTCAGCCCCTGGCAGCACATCCGCCCGGTCGGCGAGGACATCGGCGAGTCGGAGATGATCCTCCCGCGGGGGCACCGGATCCGGCCGCACGATGTGGGGGCGCTCGCAAACTACGGCGTCACGGAGATTGCGGTCATAAACCTCCGGGCGGGCCTGATCCCCACCGGGAGCGAACTCGTGCCGGCGGGCGAGTTGCCCCCGCCCGGGAAGGTGGTGGAGAGCAACACCCTGATGGCCGCATCCGTCCTCGCGGAGGCAGGCGTGGAGACGCACCGCTACGGGATCGTCCCGGACGACTACGAGATGATCCGGGAGGCGGTCAGGCGCGGCGCCGCGGAGAACGACATCCTGCTCGTCTCGGCGGGGTCGTCCGCCGGAACGCGGGACTACACCGCCGATATCATCCGGGACCTCGGCGAGGTGCTGGCGCACGGGGTCGCCATCAAACCCGGAAAGCCGGTGATCATCGGTAGAATAGAGGGAAAACCGGTGATCGGGCTTCCCGGCTACCCCCTTGCGGCGGCGACGGTGCTCCGCGAGATCGTCATGCCGCTCGTCGCCCGCTACGGCCTCTTCGTCCGCGAGCCCGAACACGTCGCCGCGAGACTCACCACAAGCCTCCACTCTGATATCGGGGCCGACGAGTTCGTCCTCCTCTCGGCAGGGAGGATCGGTGAGCGCTGGGTGGCGGTGCCCCAGTCGCGGGGCGCGGGCGTCCAGATGAGCGCGGTGCGGGCGAACGGCTACATGCAGATCCCGGCGCAGAAGGAGGGGGTCGAGGCGGGGGAGGTCGTAGACGTCCGGCTCACCGTCCCCCGCGCGGAGGCGGAGGAGGCGGTGCTCGTCACCGGCAGCCACGACCCCGCCCTCGACCACCTGGCCGACCTGGTCCGGCCGCGCGGCGTCGACGTCCACTCCACCCACGTCGGGAGCATGGGCGGGGTGATCGCGCTCAAAAAGCAGGAGTGCCACGCGGCCCCGATGCACCTCCTCGCCCCCGACGGCACCTACAACGTCCACTACCTGAAGCGCTACATGCCGGACGCCGACCTCGTCCTGCTCTGCGTCGCGGAGCGCCAGCAGGGCGTCATCTCCCGCGACGGCCTCGGGTTCGAGGACCTGCCCGGCCGGACGTTCGTCAACCGGCAGAGGGGGTCGGGGACAAGGATGCTGCTCGACCACCACCTCGCAGAGCGCGGGATCGACCCGGGCTCCATCAGTGGCTACGAACGCGAGGTGACGACGCACCTTGCGGTGGCGCTCGCCGTCAGGACCGGGGAGGTCGACGCGGGGATGGGCGTCTACAGCGCCGCAAAGGCGCTCGACCTCGCGTTCGTCCCGGTGGCGACGGAGCGCTACGAACTCGCGATGCACCGCGAGATGCTCGACGACCCGCGGATTGCGGCCCTCATCGAGACCGTCTCCTCAGAGGAGTTCAAGAAGATCCTCCAGGACCTCGGGGGCTACGAGACGGCCGAGACCGGTGTGCTGCGCGAACTGCGAGGGTGACCGCCTCCTCGGGCGTGGCGCAGGCAACCACACCATCTATTTTCCAGGTAGAGAGACCAAAGACGGGTTTTCCCGTCTTGAGGCTGACTGCGATCTCCGAGAGCGTGCCGTAGCCTCCCCCGACGGCAATCACCGCGTCGGCCGAGTGAACGAGGACGACGTTCCTCGCGTGGCCCATCCCGGTGCGGATGACGACATCGAGATACGGGTTCCCCTCCTCGGTGTCCGGGAGGATGCCCACGGTCGTCCCGCCGGCCTCTTTGGCACCCCTGCAGGCGGCCTCCATCACCCCGCCGAGGCCGCCGCAGCAGACGGTCCCGGCCGCCCCGGCGATGAGACGGCCGACGGATTTCGCGATATCGTATTCTTCGTCGGAGCAGTCCCCCCTCCCGATGACTGCGATCTGCATGGTGAGATGTCGGGGGGGTGGGAGATAAAAGGAAGGGTGGGGCAAGGGGCAATGAACGCCGCACTTTGGGTGAGTCTGCACCACTCCCCGTAGTACAAAATGCTTTGTCCCCCGACAACAAACGGTACACCAGAGTGCTGAATATGAGGGATACGAGGTGAAAGAAGTCACCGGCAGTTATAACCCGCGCGAGGTCGAGGCGGGAGTCCAGGACTACTGGAAACGGGAGAAGATCTACGCACGCGTCCAGGAGCTGCGCAAAGATGGAAAAGCGTTCTTTTTCGTCGACGGGCCGCCGTACACCACCGGCAACATCCATCTCGGCACTGCCTGGAATAAGATCATAAAAGACGCCATCCTCCGCTACCACCGGATGCAGGGCAGGAACATCATCGAGCGGGCCGGCTACGACATGCATGGCCTCCCGATCGAGGTGAAGGTCGAGCACCAGCTCGGGTTCACCTCCAAGAAGGATATCGAGGAGTACGGGATCGCCGCGTTCATCGAACAGTGCCGGACGTTCGCGGTGACGCACATGGAGAGCATGAGCGACCAGTTCCGGCAGCTCGGCATCTGGCTCGACTTCGACGACCCCTACCAGACGATCAAGCCGGAGTACATCGAGTCCGCCTGGTGGGCGGTCCAGCGGGCGGAAGAGCGCGGGCTGCTCGAGCGCGGCCACCGGGTCGTGAACTGGTGCCCCCGGTGCGAGACGGCTATCGCCGACTCGGAGGTGGAGTACTGGGACGAGACCGACCCGTCCATCTTCGTCAAGTTCCCGATCGCCGGGCGCGAGAACGAGTACCTGGTGATCTGGACGACCACGCCCTGGACGCTCCCCGCAAACGTCGCGGTGGCGGTCAACACCGCGTTCACCTACGCGCGGGTGGCGGCAAAGAAGGACGGCCACGAGGAGATCCTCTGGATAGCCGACGAACTCGTCGAGTCCGTCCTGAAGATGGGGCGCTACCAGGACTACACCGTCCTTGAGCGGGTAAACGGCAGCGACCTCGTCGGCACCGAATACACCTCGCCGCTCGCCGGCCAGGTCCCCCACCAGGCGGAGATCCGGCACCGGGTCGTCGCGGCGGACTACGTCGCGCTCGAGAACACCGGTCTCGTCCACATCGCCCCCGGGCACGGGTGGGACGACTACCTGGTCGGCATCCAGGAAGGGCTCGAGGTCTTCTGCCCGGTCGACGCCGGCGGGTGCTTCACCCCGGAGGCCGGGGCGTTCGCGGATATGTACGTCCGGGACGCAAACGACCTCGTCATCGAGGCGCTCGGCGACTACCTCCTCGCCCGGCGGACGATCACCCACCGCTACGGCCACTGCTGGCGGTGCAAGACCCCCATCATCTACCGCGCGACCGCACAGTGGTTCATCAAGGCCACCGAGATCCGCGAATCGATGCTGGAGGAGATCACGAAGGTGAAGTGGTACCCCGAGTGGGCAGGGAGCGCCCGGTTCCACGACTTCGTCAAGGACTCCCGCGACTGGTGCATCTCCCGGCAGCGCTACTGGGGTATCCCCATCCCCATCTGGCAGTGCGAGCAGTGCGGCAAGCGGACCGTCATCGGCACCATCGCCGAACTCGAGGAGCGGTCGGGCGTGAAGGTTCCCGACCCGCACCGTCCCTACGTGGACGAGATCGTCATCCCGTGCGCCTGCGGCGGGGAGATGCGCCGGGTCGCCGATATCTTCGACGTCTGGTTCGACTCGGCGGTCGCGTCGTGGGCGACCCTCGGGTTCCCGAGGAAGCGCGAGGCCTTCGACCGCCTCTGGCCGGCCGACTTCATCACAGAAGGGCAGGACCAGACCCGGGGCTGGTTCTACTCCCAGCTCGGGGCGAGCACCGTGGCGTTCGGCCGCGCCCCCTACAAGAGCGTCCTGATGCACGGGTTCGCTCTCGACGCCGAGGGGCGCAAGATGAGCAAGAGTTTCGGCAACGTGGTGACACCCGAAGAGGTGGTGAACCAGTTCGGCGTCGACGTCCTGCGGTTCTACGTCCTCTGGGCGAACGCTCCCTGGGACGACCTGAAGTTCAACTGGGACAGCGTCAAGACCATCCACCGGACGCTCAACATCCTCTGGAACGTCTACCGGTTCCCGCTCCCCTACATGATCCTCGACTCGTTCGAGCCCGCCGCAGGTGACGGCGGCCGATGGGACGACTCGTTCGTCCGGGCGCATATCAAGGATATGCCCAAAGAGGACCGCTGGATCATCTCCCGGGTGAACTCGCTCGCCCGGACCATGGCCGGGGACATGCAGGAGTACTACCTCCATAAGGTGACGCGGGCGCTCGCCGCCTTCATCCTCGAGGACCTCTCCCGCTGGTACGTCCAGCTCGTCCGGGCGAGGATGTGGCTTGAAGAGGACTCGCCGGAGAAACGGTACGCCTACGAGACCGTCTACTACGTCATGCGCCGCCTGACCGCGCTCCTTGCGCCGTTCACCCCCCACATCGCCGAGGAGATCTACCGGAACCTGCGCCTTGCAGGCGACCCGGAGAGTGTCCATATGCTCGACTGGCCGGAGGCGGACGACCTCCTGATCGCGCCCGACCTCGAGAGCGCTATGGAGGTCATCCGGTCGTTCGACGACGCGGTCGCCACCGCCCGGCAGAACGGAAAGCGGAAACTCCGCTGGCCGGTCTCCGAGACGGTTGTGGTCACCGGGAGCGACGAGGTGAAGACGGCTCTCGAAGGGTTGAACGACCTCGCCCTGAACCGGGCCAACGCCCGGGCGGTCAGGGTCGTCACGGGCGCGTGGGACCGGATCCTCTGGAAGGCCGAACCGGTGATGCGGGCGATCGGCCCGGAGTTCGGCAAGGAGGGGCCGAAGGTCAAGGCGCTGATCGAGAGCGCGGACGGCACCACCCTGAAGGCCGCGATCGAGCGGGACGGAAAGGCAGAGCTCGACGGCTACGCGATCACGGAGCGTCACGTCACCTTCACGGAAGCCCTCCCCGAAGGAGTCTTTGCCGCGCCCATGAAGGACGCAACGGTCTACGTCGACGTCACCCTCACACCGGCACTGGAGGCCGAGGGCTACGCCCGCGAGGTGATCCGGCGGATCCAGGAGATGCGCCGCCAGCTCGACCTGAACGTCGACGACTTCATCGTCGCGGCCGTGAACGTCGACGACGAACGGGTGGCCTCGCTCATCTCAGAAGAGGAGTGGCAGAAGGAGATCGCCGGGGAGGTGCGGGCGGCAGCCCTCACCGTCCGCCACAACGGAGAGAAGCCGGCGGAGCCCTTTGCACTCGAGAAGGACTGGGATGTGGAAGGCGTGCAGATGCAGATCGGCATCTCACGCGCCGGTGAGTGACCGGATCAGCGCGATCCCCTCCGGGGTGGAGAAGAGAGGCGTCTCCTCCGGCTCCTGGATACAGGCCCGTACGGCCTCGACGGTCTCCCCCGTCAGGGGGTTATACCCCTCTTTTATGCACTCGTCCCGGTAGAGAAGCGTCCCCCGCCGCTGCCAGGCCGGGGTTGCCGCCAGGTTGACGCCCCGCTCAAACATCATCTCGTGCATGGCCTCCGACCGCATCCCCCGGAGCGCCGCGGCGGCCTGACGGGGGGTCATCCCCTCCTCGACGAGCGCGTTCTGGCAGTAAGCGTTGATGTGGTTGCGCCACGCCTCGTTCTGACGCGAGACCAGATACTCGATCGCAAACTCCCCCGCCGCGGGGATCGTCCGGGCGTCGAACGCAAGGGGCTCGGTGCATCCGAGTTCGATCGTGAGTTTGCTCGCGGCAGCCGCAGCCGTCACGGAGTCGAGTTTCTCCACCCGCCCGGAGAACGGCAGCGTCGAGAAGTAGAGGCTGATCTCGTCGGAGAAGGTGTAGGCGAAGATAGGGGCAAGACCGCTCTCGGTGAGGAGGTAGCGGCAGACCGCCCGCATGCTCTCGTTGAAGGCGGGATCGAACGGTTTTTTCAGGTTCCGCGAACGTGCCAGACGGTGGAAAGCGCGACCGTCGAGCCGGACAAAAACAGGGGGAAAGATCGTGAGGTTCGAGAAGATCTCGCGATCCCTGGTATCCATATTGTATCGGCTGGGTGCCCCGGACATCGCGGTCAGTCTTCTTTTGCCGGGGATTTGAAGAGCCCGGGGATGTGGCGGACGATGACGATATCTCCGACGCTCTTCACGATGCGGAAGGGGATCTGCAGCCCGGTGTAGCCTTTTACCTCTCCGATCTCGGGGTTGAGCTCGCCGACCGCTAGGGCGTCGATCTTCTTCTGGTCCACATCCAGCACGACATCGTCAACGCTCCCGATAAAGACAGCTCTGTCGGTATAGACGCGTAATCCGAACATCTCTGTGATCTGGGTTCTCATCGGTATCCTCTGAAGGATATATTACTATAAATGATAAAAAGATACTCATTTTCATGGAAGCGTCGCTACAGATCGGGAAACTGGCCGGAATTCCGGTCAAACTGCACTGGAGTTTCCTCCTGGTGATCCCCCTCTTTGCCTGGATCATCGGGAGCCAGATCGAACTCACGACCGAGTTGATCGCGGTTCTCTTCGGCGTTCCGATCGATACGACGCTGATCACGGAGGGGCTCAATCCCTACATCCTCGGAACCGTCGTGGCGCTCGGCCTCTTCTTCGGCGTCTTCATCCACGAGATGGCCCACTCGCTCATCGCGAAATCGAAGGGGATCGAGATCCACAGTATCACGCTCCTCATCCTCGGGGGAGTCTCCCAGATGGAGGAGACGATGCCGGACCCGAAGATCGAGCTCCCCATGGCGCTCGCGGGGCCGCTGACGAGCCTTGCGGTCGGCATCGTCTCCGCCGCCCTCGTCTACATCGTTGAGGCGATCAATCTGGACCCAGGAGTCGCTGGCGTCCTGGTCTTCACCTTCGGCTACCTCGGGCTCTTAAATGTCCTGCTCTTCGGGTTCAACCTCCTCCCGGCGTTCCCCATGGACGGAGGACGGGTACTGCGGGCATGGCTCGCCCGCCGGATGTCGCTTTCCCGGGCGACCCGGATCGCCGCCGACGTCGGGAAGGCGTTTGCCGTCCTCTTCGGGATCGTGGGGCTCCTGCTCCTAAACCCCATCCTGATCATCATCGCCTTCTTCATCTACATCGGGGCGAACCAGGAGGCCACGTTCCTCCGCTACAACATCCTGCTGCAGGACGTCACGGTCGCCGACGCCATGAGCAGCCCCGTCGTCACCGTGGAGCCGACGCTGCCGCTGCCCCGGGTGGTGGACATGATGTACGAGACGAAGCACCTCGGCTTCCCTGTGGTGGACCGGGGGTCGCTCATCGGGATCGTCGCCCTCGCCGACGTCCACAAGATCTCGCCGATCGACCGGGAAGCGATGCAGGTCCGCGACGTCATGACCCGGAACCCGACCGTCCTCCCGCCGTCGGCACCGCTCATCGACGCGCTCCGGATCATAACCGGCCAGGACATCGGGAGGATTCCCGTCGTCGAGGACGGCACCCTGGTCGGGATCGTGACCCGGACGGATGTTCTACGGGTGATGGAACTGCGGGAGGGGGAGTAACTCAGAAGACACGGGGGGAGAATCGGCCTTACGATCATAACAGCAGAAAGCCCACCCTTTTAAGGGTGGGATGAATGCGTTAACAAACAAAACGTTTAAAC
>JASUSO010000039.1 GCA_030446015.1 Methanobacteriota archaeon | reverse complement strand
GGGCCTATAGCTCAGTTAGGTAGAGCGCCTGGCTTTTAACCAGGTGGTCGGGGGTTCAAATCCCCTTGGGCCCGTTGCCATGGGCGATGTCTATGGGTTTTAACAAGGTGATGTATCTGATACACAACTTTTTCGTCGGTGAGGTGTAGGTGATGGGGACTTCACTTGACGTACTCAAACACGAGATGGTTCCGGACCATCAGATTATGGGCGAGGAAGAGGTCGCCGACCTTCTTGCGACGTACCGTATAACTCTAGAGCAATTGCCGAAAATCTATCACGACGATCCTGCTGTGAAGGCTATCGGGGGCGAAGTCGGGAACGTCATCCGGATCATTCGCGACAGTCGCACCGCAGGCAGGGCCGAAGCCTACAGGCTCGTTGTGAAGAGACCAAAGAAATAAACTCAGAGGCCGGGAGCTGATCCATCTGTTAGACAGAAGTGTTTTGTCGAGAGCATATTTTGCGCGGGAGCACGTTGCGCGCCACCAGCTGGACTCTTATAACAATTTCCTCCTGCATAACCTTCAGAAAGTCGTCGATGAGCAGCGCATCATCGAGACCGACATCGAGACCCGCGGGAAAGGGAAAGAGGCCGTATGGGTTGAACTGGGCAAGATCGAGGTCAAGAAACCTCTCGTCCGTGAGGCGGACGGATCGCAGTCCGAGCTCTTCCCAAGCGAGGCGCGCCTGCGTAACCTCACGTATGCGGCACCCATCCAGCTCGAGATGACGCTTGTCCAGGGCGAGGAAGCGCAGGACCCGATCGTCACCACCATCGGGCAGCTGCCAGTGATGGTGGGCTCGGCCGCCTGCAACCTCTACAACATGAGCGACGCCGAGCGGATCGAACACGGGGAAGACCCCCTCGATCCGGGCGGCTACTTTGTCGTCAACGGCACAGAGCGGGTGCTGATGACGCTCGAGGACCTCGCCTCGAACAAGATCATGACCGAGTTCACCGAGCGCTACAACGAGCGGATCTACGTGGCGAAGGTCTTCTCGCAGTACCGGGGCTACCGCGCGCTCGTGATCGTCGAGCGGAACAGGAAGAACCTGCTCGAGGTCTCGTTCCCCTCGGTCGCCGGGCACCTCCGCTTCGTCGACCTGATGCGGTCGCTGGGGCTGCAGGGCGACCACGACATCGTGGAGGCGGTCTCCACCGACGAGGAGATCCTCACCTTCATGATGCAGAACCTGGAAGAGAGCGAGTGCGACACCGTCGACGAGGGCGTCATGTATGTCGGCAAGAAACTCGCCCCGAACCAGACGCGGGACTACCAGCGCAAGCGGGCGGAGTTCGTCCTTGACAACTACCTCCTCCCGCACTTAAACTACCTGATGCCGGTTGGCCTCAAAGAGGAGGACCCCGGCTACCGGGCGGCGGTCGAGGGCGTCCGTCTCGCAAAGGCGCACTTCCTCGGCCGCATGGCCGAGGCCTGTTTCGACCTGGTGCTCGACCGGCGCCGGATCGACGACAAGGACCACTACTCGAACAAGCGGCTGAAACTTGCGGGCGACCTGATGGAAGACCTCTTCCGGATCTCGCTCAACCGCTTAACGCGCGACGTGAAGTACCAGCTCGAGCGCGCCAGCATGCGCCACCGCGACCTCTCGATCGGGACCGCCGTGCGCGCGGACGTCCTGACCGAGCGGCTGCTCCACCCGCTTGCCACCGGCAACTGGGTAGGCGGGCGCACCGGTGTCTCGCAGCTCCTCGACCGGGTGGATCACATGGCGGTGCTCTCGCATCTGCGGCGTGTCATCTCCCCGCTCTCCCGCTCGCAGCCCCACTTCGAGGCCCGTGACCTTCACCCCACCCAGTGGGGTCGGATCTGCCCGAGCGAGACTCCTGAGGGTCCGAACTGTGGACTGGTGAAGAACTTCGCCCAGATGGTCGAGATCAGCAAGGGCGTCATCAACGAAGAGGAAGTGAAGAACATTCTGTATGATATGGGCGTCATCGCCCTCCGGAGAGAGACGGCATGAGACAGTCACGTGTCTTCGTTGACGGAGCCCTTATCGGGCTTGTGGACAACCCGCGGGAACTTGTCGAGCGGATGCGCGAGATGCGCCGGCGCGGCGAGATCTCCACCGAGGTCAACGTATCCTACAAGGAATTCAACAACGACGTCATCGTCCACACCGATCGCGGCAGGGCGCGCCGGCCGCTGATCGTGGTCAAGAACGGTGTTCCGCAGGTAACCGACGACGATATCGAGCGCCTCCGAAAAGGCGAGATTGCCTTCGAGGACGTGGTGCGGAAGGGCGCCATCGAGTTCGTCGATGCCGAGGAGGAGGAGGACCTCTTCATCGCCATCACCGAGGAGGATCTCACCCCCGAGCACACGCATCTCGAGATCGATCCCTCGCTCATCCTGGGTATCGGTGCGGCGCACGTACCGTTCCCCGAACACAACGCGAGTCCGCGTGTCACCATGGGCGCCGGGATGGTCAAGCAGGCGCTCGGTTTTGGGGCATCGAACATGAAACTCCGCCCCGACACCCGGGGTCACATGCTCCACTACGGCCAGAAGCCGCTCACCTTCACCCAGACCTCGGACGTGATCGGCTCCGACGAGCGGCCAGCGGGCCAGAACTTCGTCGTCGCCATCATCTCGTATGAGGGGTTCAACATTGAGGACGCGCTCATCATCAATAAGGCCTCGATCGACCGCGGCCTCGGCCGCTCGCACTTCTTCCGCACCTACGACGGCGAAGAGCGGCGCTACCCCGGCGGTCAGGTCGACCGGATCGAGATCCCGGACGAAGAGGTCTCCGGCGCGCACGGCGCCGAGTACTACGCGAACCTGGACGTCGACGGCATCATCAACCCCGAGACGATCGTCCGCGAGAAGGACGTACTGATCGGGAAGACGTCGCCGCCCCGGTTCCTCGAAGAGCCGACGAGCGAACTGATCGCCGTCGAGAAGCGGCGCGACACCTCGGTCACGATGCGGAGCAACGAGCACGGAATCGTCGATACGGTCATCATCACCGAGGGCGAGAACTCCTCGCGCCTGGTGAAGGTCAGGACCCGTGACCTCCGTATCCCGGAGGTCGGCGACAAGTTCGCGTCCCGGCACGGTCAGAAGGGTGTCATCGGTCTGATCCAGCCCGCGGCGGATATGCCGTTCACCGAGTCGGGGATGACGCCCGACCTGATCATCAACCCCCACGCCGTCCCGAGCCGTATGACCATCGGGCACATGCTCGAGATGCTGGGCGGAAAGGTCGGCTCGCTCGAGGGCCGCCGGATCGACGCGACGGCGTTCCGCGGCGAGCGCGAGGCCGACCTGCGGCGTTCGCTCAAGGAACTCGGTTTTGCGCACAACGGGCGCGAAGTGATGTACGACGGCATCACCGGCCGGCAGTTCGCGGCCGATATCTACATCGGCGTCATCTACTACCAGAAACTCTACCACATGGTATCGAGCAAGATGCACGCGCGGTCGCGCGGCCCCGTGCAGGTGCTTACCCGCCAGCCGACCGAAGGGCGTGCCCGTGAGGGTGGTCTCCGGTTCGGTGAGATGGAGCGCGACGTGATGATCGGTCACGGTGCGGCCATGGCCTTGAAGGAGCGTCTCCTCGACGAGTCGGACAAGGTGACCCAGTGGGTCTGCGCGAAGTGCGGTATGGTGGCGATGGTCGACCGGAAGAGGAAGGTGACGCGGTGCCTTGCCTGCGGCAGCGAGACCGATATCTACCCCGTCGAGATGAGCTACGCCTTCAAGCTCCTCCTCGACGAGATGAAGAGCATGGGCATCGCTCCCCGCCTGAGACTCGACGATATGGTGTAAGAGAGGGGGCACAATCAAACTATGACCAGTCCAAAACGTGTTGGAAGGATCGAGTTCGGGCTCTTCTCCCCGAAGGAGATCCGCAAGATGAGCGTCCGGAAGATCATCTGGGCGGACACCTACGACGATGACGGGTTTCCCTACCCGCAGGGCCTGATGGACCTGAGCCTGGGCGTCATCGACCCGGGTCTCCGGTGCAAGACCTGCGACCAGAAAGCGGCCGACTGTCCGGGCCACTTCGGGCACATCGAGCTCGCAAAGCCCGTCATCCACGTCGGCTACACCCGGCTGATCCGGAAATTGCTGCGGGTGACCTGCAGGTCGTGCTCCCGGCTGTTGATGACGGCCGAGGAGGTCGAGAAGATCATCGGCCCCGAGGACAGCGATCTCTCGGGCGATATCGTCTCCGAGAAGGACATCAAGAAGGAACGGGTCTGTCCCCACTGCGGGGAGCAGCAGCTCAAGATCAACTTCGAGAAACCCACCACCTTCTCTGAGGTCTTCGTGGAGGACGGGAAGAAGGTCGAGCACAAACTGACCCCGGCCGATATCCGGGCCCGCCTTGAGAAGATCCCGGACGAAGACCTCCGGGCTCTCGGTGTCAACCCGGACGTCGCGCGCCCGGAGTGGACGATCCTCACGGTTCTCCCGGTACCGCCGGTCACGATGCGCCCCTCGATCATCCTCGAGAACGGGCAGCGGTCCGAGGACGACCTGACCCACAAACTCGTCGACATCATCAGGATCAACCAGCGGTTCAAAGAGAACCAGGACGCCGGCGCCCCCCAGCTCATCATCGAGGACCTCTGGGAACTCCTGCAGTACCACGTCACCACCTACCTCGACAACGAGGTTGCGGGGTGTCCGCCCGCCAGGCACCGGAGCGGTCGGCCCTTAAAGACTCTGTCGCAGCGGCTCAAGGGAAAAGAGGGGCGGTTCCGTGGCTCGCTCTCGGGTAAGCGTGTCAACTTCTCCGCCCGTACGGTCATCTCTCCCGACCCGAACCTCTCGATCGGCGAGGTGGGAATTCCGCTCGCCATCGCGAACGAGATGACCGTCCCCGTGCGGGTGACGCAGTTCAACATCGACGAGATGAAGCAGTACATCTTAAACGGCCCCGAGCGCCCCACCATCCGGTCCCCCTGCGGTGCAAACTACGCCATCCGCCCGGACAATCGGAGAATGCGTCTGTCTGAGGCAAACCTCGAGACGGTTGCCGAGATGATCGAGCCGGGCTGGACGGTGGAGCGGCAGTTGAAGGACAACGACATCGTCCTCTTCAACCGGCAGCCCTCGCTGCACCGGATGAGCATCATGGCTCACCGGGTCGTCGTGATGGACGGGAAGACCTTCCGGCTGAACCCGGCCGTCTGTCCACCCTACAACGCCGACTTCGACGGGGACGAGATGAACCTGCATATCCCGCAGACCGAGGAGGCGCGGGCCGAGGCCGAGATCCTGGTCTCGGTGCAGGCAAACATCCTCTCGCCGAGGACCGGCGGCCCGATCATCGGGGGTATCCACGATCATATCTCGGGTATCTTCCTCCTGACGCATACCGTCCGCCACTTCAACAAAGCGGATGTGCTCTACCTCACCCAGCACCTGGATATCGAGCACCTGCCCGAACCGGCCAGGTTGGACGAGGACGGCAACCCCCTCTGGACGAACAAGCAGGTCTTCTCGCTCGTCCTCCCCGACAACCTGAACATGGTATTCAAGGCCTCGTCGTGCCAGAACTGCGAGACCTGCCGGCGTGAGATGTGCGAGAACGACGCATACATCCGGATCGTCAACGGAAACCTGATCTCCGGGACCATCGACAAGAAGGGGATCGGTGCGTTCGACGGCCAGATCCTGCACCGGATCATCAGGCAGCACGGCATGAAGCGGGCTGCCCGGTTCATCGACGACGTGACCAAACTCTCGATCCGGGCCATCATGCTCGAAGGATTCTCGTTCGGTATCGACGATGAAGACCTGACGAAGACCGAGTACGGCCAGATCGACGAGGTGCTCAAGGGTGCCATCAGCGACGTCGAGCGCCGGATCAAGATCTACAACGAGGGGCAGCTCGAGCCGATGCCCGGGCGGACGCTCGAGGAGACGCTCGAGATGCAGATCATGCAGGTGCTCGGCAAGGCTCGTGACCGCACCGGTGAGATCGCCGGCCGGCACCTCGGTATGGACAACAGCGCCGTGGTGATGGCGGTCTCCGGCGCCCGTGGGTCGATGCTGAACCTGACGCAGATGGCCGGGTGTCTCGGCCAGCAGTCCGTCCGTGGCGAGCGGATCATGCGTGGCTACGAGGACCGGACGCTGCCGCACTTCCGGAGGAACGACCGCGGCGCCGAGGCGCACGGGTTCATCACCAACAGTTACAAGAGCGGTCTCTCTCCCACCGAGTTCTTCTTCCACGCCATCGGTGGTCGTGAAGGTCTTGTGGACACTGCAGTCAGGACGTCGCAGAGCGGGTACCTCCAGCGGCGGATGATCAACGCCCTGCAGGACCTCAAGGTGGCCTACGACGGCACCGTCCGGACGACGGGAGGCCGGATCATCCAGTTCCGCTACGGCGAGGACGGAACTGACCCCGGAAAGAGCAGCTACGGCGCTCCGGTGGACGTGAAGGGTATCGTTGAGAGTGTGCTCAAGGAGGAGGTCAAATGAACAGCGATATGGAGCAGCGGATCGACGCCCTCGATCTACCGTACCGGACGCGGGAGGACCTCAAAGCAACCCTCGCCGACCGGGACGTCACCGAGGAGCAGTTCGAGCAGATCATCAAGATGGTCTTTTCGGAGTACCAGAAGAGTCGGATTGAGCCCTGCGAGGCGGTCGGTGTCGTGGCGGCGCAGTCTATCGGCGAGCCCGGCACCCAGATGACGATGCGTACGTTCCACTACGCGGGTGTGGCCGAGATCAACGTTACCCTCGGTCTCCCCCGCTTGATCGAGATCATGGACGCCCGGCGCGAGCCGAGCACCCCCACGATGGCGGTCTACCTGCTGGACGACTGGGCGTTCAACCGTGACCGGGCCCGTGAGGTGAGCTGGCAGATCGAGGCCGCGCCGCTCCACGAGTTCGGGGACATCACCATCGACATGGAGAACATGCAGGTTCTCGTCATGTTAAACAAGGGGGTCTGCGACCGGCGAAAGATCTCGGTCGACGAGATCATCGAGGCCGCGCCGAGAAAGATCCGCGAAAAGCGGCACTTCCGCGACTTTGACGTCGAAGGCGACCCTAAGAGCGCCTCGCTCACGTTCACCCCGAAGAACCGGGAGAGTTACCAGAACCTCTTCCAGCTTGCGGAACACGTCAGAAACGTCATCGTTCAGGGTATCGACGACATCGAGCGGGTCGTCGTCAGAAAAGAGGGCGGAGAGTATATCCTTTATACTGAGGGCTCCAACCTAAAAGATGTCTTCGAAGTTGAAGGAGTCGATACCTCCCGCACCCGGAGCAACAACATCAGCGAGATCGCCGATGTGCTCGGTATCGAGGCCGGCCGGAATGCGATCATCCAGGAGGCCTTGAGCACCCTGAACGAACAGGGTATCGGCGTCGACGTCCGTCATATCATGCTCGTCGCGGATATGATGTGCATGGACGGCGAGGTCAAGCAGATCGGCCGCCACGGTATCGCCGGCGAGAAGGAGAGTGTCCTCTCCCGGGCTGCGTTCGAAGTGACGGTCAACCATCTGCTGGATGCCGCAATCGCGAACGAGGTGGACGAATTAAACGGCGTCACCGAGAACGTGATCGTGGGCCAGCCAATCCAGCTTGGCACCGGCGATGTGAAACTCGTCGCAAAACCCTTAAACCTGAAAATCTAGGAGAAATTATAATGGACTTTAATGCTTCACTACGCAAAGCCGTGAAGACTGGTACCGTGTTCCTGGGCCGGAACAAGACCCAGGAATCTATCAAAGAAGGCAAGGCCAAACTCGTTGTAGTGGCCAGGAACAGCCCGGAATCCGTTAAAAATCTGGTGAATGAGACCGACATCCCCGTCTACGTCTACGAGGGCTCGAGCGTTCAGCTCGGGAGAGCCTGCGGCATGCCGTACGTCGTCAGTGCGCTCGCCGTGATCGAGCCGGGCGAATCCGATATCCTGAATGCTGCGAGAGTGTAGACGATGCCACAGGTCACGCTGACTGAGGAGTGCATGCGCCTCATCTCCCAGTTCGAGAGCCTTACCGGCGCAGGCAGCCGCGATTGCGTCGTCGATAACCGCAACGAGCGGATCATCTTCGTGATCAATCCCGGCGATATGGGGCTCGCTATCGGCAAGAGCGGGTCGAGCATCAAGAAGGCCTCCGACGTGATGGGGAAGCGCATCGAGGTCGTGGAGTACTCCGCGGACCCCGCCCAGTTCCTCCGGAACTGCTTCCTTCCTGCACAGGTCACCGGTATCGACTTCGAGACGAACGAGGAGGATCAGCAGATCGCCCTTATCGAGGTCAGAGACGAGGATCGGGGCCTTGCCATCGGCAAAGCGGGGAAGAATATCTTCAAGGCAAAAGTTCTCGCACAGCGGCAGCACGACATCGCCGATGTCCAGCTGGTGCAGAACGATTCTGCCTGAACACTTTTTTACACCAGTTCCGTACTATCCCGTGGCGATAGAGAACCGGTTCTCCCGGAGACGATTTGCGGGAGGGCTGTTAGCGTACTCCTGCCCGGAAATTATTTATATTCGTGTGCACTCCATGACACTCCCATGAACGGAGTCTCCGCCCGGAGAGTGAGTCCTGCGTCATCTGTGGCGGAACCGGTGAATCGGGCGGGTGGAGTTCCGGTTTGTCCGGGGTGGTGTCGTTGAGAGGATTTTACCTGATTGTCGATGCTCTGGTGCTCTGCATCTGCATGGCAGGCTTTCTCACGTTCGCGTTTGCCGGTTCAGACGAGAACGGCACCGTCGATGCACCGGGTGAGAAGCCCGTGACGAATGGGGTGCCGGTCACGCTTGTGGAGAGCCCGGCGCCTGAAGAGACGGGGGGGAAGACCGCAACACCGAAGGAGCCCGATATCCTGACGACCGGAGAGGCTACGCCCCCGGTCGAAGGGGCCACGGAGACCCCGGCAGCCTCCACGCCGTCCCCGGCTACAACGGCCCTGTCGAATTTCACCGGGGATACGGTTGCAGCCGGCAACGAGACCGGCGATGCGGAGACGGAAGAACCGCCCGAGAATGCAACAGAAACCACTGAAGACGTCGAGACGGAGACGGACGAGGTCGTTGACGAAGCCGACGACGAGGAGCCTGAGGTGGATGAAAATCCGGAACCGACCCTTGAACGGTTCGCTCCGCCGCGGCCGAGCGCGACGATGGCGAAAGCACACTACTCCCATGACCGTCCGCTCGTCCAGAGCGACCACACCCTCGTCAGCCCTTCCCGACCATATACGAGCGGGGAGAACGAGTCCGGGTTGCCGGCCGAGACCGCCGCACCGAGCGACGGCCTCTTCGTCAGGGGTGTCGGGGTGCTCCTCGACCGGACACCCGCAGACGTCGCCCTCACCCGGAGCGGGGTGGAGATAGCAAACCTCGACTGGCTCCTCGACACGCCGATGCGCCTGTGGGGCCGGCATCCGCGGGCAGTCTTCGAGGGGGAGACGTTCACCGTCACCGTGACGGTCGAGGCCAGGAACGTGACGATCACGGAGGAGAACCCGGCCTACGTCGTCCTGGTGCCGCCGCCGGAAGAGATCGGCGTCTACGAGATCACCCGGACCCGCGAGTTCCAGACCCTCGGGGACGGAGAGCGCGGTGTCTGGGAGTTCTCGGTCACCACCCGCACCGGGAGGCTGACGCTTGCAAACCTCACCCTCCCCGAGGAGCGGCTGGTCACTAACCTGACGTCGAACCCGAACCTCTTCGCCTTCCAGGCGTACGCGCTTGCCGGCGATCAGGAGGTGCCGTCGTCGGGATTCTCCGACCCGGTGCTCGCCATCCGCCCCGAAGGGAATGCGGGTACGGCGGAGGAATCTTCCCTCCCCGAACTCTACGCGCTTCTGGGCATCGAGGACTCGACGCTCCATCCGTCAGAGACGATGATCGGTGCGTGGGCGCGGGGCGTCGATCACGAGACGATCGTCGCCGCGGCGGTCGGGCGCCTCGAGGCCATGCAGGGTCTCGGTCCTGAGGAGATAGCAGCCATCTATGCCGCAGAAGGGGGTGCCGGGACGGAGCAGGCTCCCGGGGCGCAGTCGTCGCTCTTCGACCTGATCGTGGAGTTCTTCCAGGGGCTGTTTGGGTGAGCGACGGGCTGATGGGTGCGACTGCCGGAACGGCAGGAGCTTGAGAAGGCCGAAGGCCTTCGAGTCCAGAGCATGAGCGCCGTTTTATGCGGGTGGCGGCGCCTCCAGGCCCACAACTGCCTCTTTTGGGCGCCCGCCTGCTCCCTTACAGCACAAGATATATTCCGTTCGTTGCCACGAATAGAATATAGCCATCTGATTGTGGAAGACAGAGCGGACAGGCGGGGAAATACCTGGAACGGTACGGGGAGGGCGATTACGGCAGACTGGAGACCGCAAACATGGTCTTGAAGGTCGACCACTGATCCGGGGGGATTGGTATGTACACGATACGGCAGGAGTGTCCGGCGGATTATGAGGACGTCTATCAACTGGTAAAGAGGTCGTTTGCGACAACCGTCCATTCGGATGGTACCGAAGCGGATTACTTAAACGAGGTGCGAAGAAAGGAGACGTTTATCCCCGAACTCTCGCTGGTGGCGGAGGACGCAGACGGGAGGATTGTAGGACAGATCGTACTGTATGCCACCGAGATCGCGACAGACAGCGGTCCGATCACCGCTCTGGTGCTCTCCCCGATCAGCGTCCACCCGGACTGTTTCCGGCAGGGTATTGCCCGCGCCATGATGGACCGGGCCTTCGAGATCGCCCGCGGGATGGGATATACCGCGGTCTTTCTCTGCGGCGAGCCCGAGATCTACCATGGACTTGGGTTTTGCGCATCGTATACCTTCGGTATCTTCCACAACGACGACCCCGGGGCCGAGTGGTGCATGGCAAAAGAACTGGTCCCTCATGCTCTTGCCGGTGTCCGTGGAACGATAGATATTGTCTGATCCGGAGGCACGCTTGCCGCCCGAGCACAGGCGCCGGGGACCGTGGTGAAGAGAGGGGAGGTCACCCCTCCCTGAAGACCTTCCAGAGATACGCGAGCCCGAAACATCCCGCGAGCATCATGTCCCCGAAGGGCGCCGCCTGGTAGGCCTCCGGCAGCAGCCTGAGCCGGTTCGGGCCCGTGACGACAACGGCATCGGTCTCGAGGGGTTTGTTGACCGCCGCCCCGTGGCCGCCATCGTCGAAGACCTCCTCCGTGGTCAGGGTGCCGTCGGCGAGCCGTCGGATGTAGTCCTTCAGTTTCATAGGATCGAGTGCGCCGGTGTGGTGCTCGAAGACTCCGTGGATCTCCCGCCCTTTCAGGGTGAAGCAGAGGGTGTGTCCGTTTCCGGCGTTGACGAGGGTCACTCCAGTCTTTGCCATGCGCCGGACCTGCGGGTCGCAGAGCGTCCCGATGAGGGCGACGGGACCGGTGTCGGTGACGAGCGCCCCCGGTGCCTGGCGCCGGACGGCCTGCATCCGGGTCATGTCGTCGAGCGGGGGATCGGTTACGAGCGAGAGGAGATCCCAGCCGCCGGCCTCCAGACGCTCCCGCATCAGTTCGAACCGGCGGATGCGGTTGCTCCGGTGCGGCGAGTAGCCGTGGTCCTGGACGGCTACCGCAACGTTTGCCGGGTAGTCCACGCCAAAGAGGGAGAGCGCCTGTCTGAGCTCCGGTTCCATATAGTCGGTGGTGTGGACCCTCACCGCGTCCTCTGGTGGAGCGTCCCGGATCTCGACACCAAGAGCCCGCACCCGCTCCGGGTCATCGTGGAGGGTCGCGGCGGCATCCGGCGTGGCGTAGACCGGAAGGCCCGCCGCAAGGTGCTCGCGTACGGCGCCGGTGTTCGCGCCGCCGCCCATCAGGTATCCCTCGAGGAAAACCGGTCTTTCGGCCCGGGTTGCCTGCCGGATCTTCTCCGCCGTCACCACGGTCGGGGAGGGGAGGACCAGTTTGATGCTGTTCTCGATTGTTCGGCCGGGCTCGTAGACCAGGATGTCCTGGGTGCCCCGGCCGACGTCGATGGCGAGGAGTGACGTTGTCAGGTCGATCATGAATGCCCTCTCGTATAGCGCCGCGGTCTCGTGCCGGGCGGTTCCTAACTGAGTCTTCCCGGCGAAGCCAAAAAAGGTGTGATCCCGGTCAGGCATCCGCCCGATCAGCCGCCGGGGAGAGCCCGCCCGCCTTCCCCGTGTCGGGGCGCGTCGGTTTTAATTCCCGGTACTCCTTCAAGGAGACCGTGAGGTCCCGGGTGAAGGCGAAGTAGCCGATCTGGGTCGTCCGGCAGAGGTTCATCGCCATCTCCATCAGCCCGCGGGGGTCCGGGCGCGCCTCCCCGAGCCAGATGTGGAAGATGTTTCCGCCGTCGACGACCGGGAAGAAGACGTGCTCGATCTCGATCCGCTTCGTGAGCGGGACGGGGGCTCCCGGGGTGACGTGCGTCCCGTTCGTGTAGTAGATGGGGAGGTCGAGCGTCGTGCCGAGCATATCGAGCGCGCGCTCGACGTCGCCCTTGATGACCTTGAGTGCGTGGTCCCTGAACCGTTCGTCGAGGAGGTCCGCGACCGCGAACCGCTGGCCGGTCGTCTCCGCCGGGGTGCGGGCGAGGGCGATCGTCATGTTGTGCTTCTTCGAGAGCTCGCGGGCGTACATCTCGAGTTCCGTCATCGCCCGGACGGCGAGGCGGAACGCGTCCTTCGACTCGTGGAGCTGGTGGCCGGTGAAGTGCTGCACCATCTCGTTGACGCCGACGACGCCGATGGTGTAGACGAGCCCTTCGAGGTCCACGGCGACCGCGCCGCGCTCACCGGTGTTCGGGTCCTTCGGGCGCTGCATCGCAAACGGCATCCTGCCGTTCGTCCGGATGAGGGACATCCACCGGCGCTTGATCCGGAAGAGTTCGACCGCGATGTCCATCAGCGCTTTCAGCTCGGCGAAGAGCCGTTCCTGGTCGCCCTCCGCCTTATACGCCGCCCGCGGGCAGTTGATGGACATCACCTGCCAGGAACCCATCGAGAAGTGCTTCCCCTCCCGGAAGTAGAGTTTGTCCTCGAAGCCGGCATCTTCGTCGGCGAGCGAGGAGAACTGGTAGGCGCAGCAGTTCCCGGTCACGATGCCGAGCGCGTTTGAGAAGGTATGCGTCCCGGCGACATCGACGAGGTCGTAGACGTATCCGTCGTGCTCGACCGGCTCGATCGAGCGGATCCGGAGCGGGTGGACGTCCCCGTTGGCGAGCCGGATCGCCCCGGCCATGGGGGCTCTTGCCGGGAGGACCAGCGAGACCTGGATCCCCTCCGCATCGCCAAGGTTGCACCTGCTCGCGCAGGCGACGGCGGTGAAACCGATCTTCGGGAGGCGGGCGAAGGGCCCGGCAACCTGCCGGCCCCGCGGGGCCTCCGCGAAGCACCCGGTCGCGTTCACGAACCGGTCGATCTGGTCCTGATCCGTGATCCGGCAGACGTAGGCCGTCTGCACAGCCCCGTCGCCGTCTCGCCGGACTCCTGTCTCCCGCTCGACGTAACTCATCTGGACGCCGATCTGCTGGGCGAGCCAGACCAGCTTCTGGGCCGCCTCGCGGGAGGCCGCCGTCAGCCTGATGCTCCGGGCGCGGCGCCCGGTTCGCCTCTCACCGACGCTGAAGGCCGCGCCGAGGTAGTCGCCCACGAGCATCGCATCGAGGTTGAAGAGGAGGTCCGGCACCGTCCTGCCCTCAGATGAGCCGCAGCCGAGGGCGCCGATGAAGAGGTAGACGAGCTTACTGGCGACGATGACCTCGGTGCACGTTTTCGTCTCGCGGACCTGCGGCTCGAACCCCAGGGCGGCGCGGATGCATCCGGCGGCGTCCGCCGCAAGGTCCCGGTCGTGCTTCGGGAACGAGAGCCTGACCGTGTAGCGCCGCCCGGCCCGCTCGCTCGATCCTGCGGCAAGGTAGTAGCCGAGGAACGCCGCGAGGTCGCGGCTGACCGTGAGGATGCGGGGAAGGCCGGGGTGTTTTGCCCCGCGGGTATTCACCGTCTCCTCCGTGGCGCGAATCTCGCCCGCGTGGCCTCCCCTCGCAAGGACCTCCGCGACGTCTATCTCCGTGACCGGGCTCTCGCAGAACCCGCCTGCCTTCAGCACCGGCAGGTAGTCGCCTGCCTTGAGGTCTCCTGCCGCCGCTCGCGCAAAGCCGTCGCCGTTGAGGTGGTAGACGGGGTGGTCGGGCGTGACGGTGATCGTCCTGCCCGACTCCAGGGTTATCCGGAGGAGGTTCCCGGTATACCGCCGGCGCATCACGCCGCGGAAGGGACGGAGGGAAGAGTCCAGGGTGGTGAAGTCGACGCTCGGCGCCATCCCGTCGTAGTAGGCGAACTCCGTGCCGAATGGGTCAATCCGCCGCCCGTTCTTCGCTGCTGCCTTGAAGAGATCCAGGATCGGCCGGATGGTGATCCAGCCGTCGCTCCCGGCGATCGGGACGAGTTCGTCGCCCGCAAGACACTGATAACAGGAGATCCCCTCCCCGGCGCCGCGGTAGGCGGGGATCTGGTTGTCGTAGTAGGGGCTGCCGTACTTGGACGCGAGCTCGAACGTCATCAGGTAGAGGTCGTGGTAGGTGGGGAGGTCGGGGTGCTTGCGGTTGAACTCCTCGTCCTCGGTGAGGAAGTCGGGCTCGATGCTGATCTCGGGTTTCGGGAAGGAGAAGGGCTTGCCCCAGTAGTCGCCCTCGAGCATCACCTCCATCAGCGCCTTGAAGAGGAGCCGGACCTCCCGCTCGAACTCGCCGTAGGTCCGAAGCGGCGCCTGCTCCCCGTTCCAGACCTTGCCACGGTAGACACAGGGCTTGTCTCTCCAGAGGGTCGGGACGCCCGGGGAGAGCTGGACCGACGAGAAGACCACCTGGCCGCCCCGGGCGACCATCATCTGGGTCATCTCGTAGACGAACATCTGCATCAGCTGCTTGATCTCCTCGTAGTCCATCCCCTCGAAGTAGGGCGCCATGAACGTCAGGAAGTTGTAGTAACCCTGGCCGCCGGCGAAGTTCGTCTGGGCGGAGCCGAGCGCCTTGACGGCGTGGAGGACCGCCACCTCAGCCCGCTTCGCCGGGCCGGCGACCGAGGCCTTCGTCCCGTTCCCGTCGGGCATCAGGCCGTAGTAGAAGAAGTAGCGGAGATCCCAGTCCTGGCAGTTGTGGATGAGGAGGCCGTCGGAGGCATAGAACGTGTGACTCTCCTCGCTCCCGTCGCCGTCGAGGAAGAGGTCGTAGACGTACTCGCCGGTGGGCTCCGCCGCGGAGACCTCGACGACGGTCTCCTCCCGTTCCGTGTTCCGTCCTTCTTTTACCGCGGAGAGGAACCCGTCGATGTGGTCCTGCCGCGCATCAAGGAACGTGGCGTACCGGGCGAACGTCTCGATGTTGCGCCGGCCGTTGAGCTGGAGCCGGTAGAGCGTCGTCCGGTCTTCCTCCCCGTAGAGCTCGACGATATGGGGGGTCATCCCGAGCGTTGTGAGCAGGAGCGCGAGTTCCTGCCGGAGCGCCGGCGATGCGGTGGTGTAGTTGACGATGCAGTCCGACTTCTCCGGGCGGTAGTATGCCGAACCGTCCCCGGTGAAGAGGGCGGAGAGGAACTCGTGGAGGAGGACGTCGTCTAGGTGGTAGACGATCCAGGGGAGGCGTTTCCCTGCTGCCCCCTCCGGGATGCCGAGGACGTAGCGGAAGAGGAGATAGGGTACCTTGCCGCCGAAGTAGACCTGCAGCGCCCGGTTGCGTTCCACCTCTACCCCGTAGATGGTCGTGGTATCGGGCGCGCCGCCGGCGATGGTTGCATACGTATTCAGGGCGGCGCATGCCGCAGCACGGATCGCGTGCGCCTGGTGGTTCTCGGTGATCGCGAGGTTGTACTGCCCGACCGCCGGGGCGGCGTTGTAGTTCCCCTCGGCGACGAAGAACCCGATGAGCCGGACGAGTTCCGGGGTGAGGGTGAGAAGGGCCGGTAGTTCGTGCTCGCTCCCTGCGGCCCCGACGGTGACGCCGGTGTAGTCTTCGATGCCGTAACGGCGGGAGAAGGCTGCAAAGAGGGCGACTGGCATGATCCCGCGGGTGTACCACTGCTTCTGGTGCTCGACACCGAGCTCCCGCGAGATCTCGGCGTATGAGACGGCCTGCCCGCTCTCCACCACGCGGCTGAAGATCCCTTCGGCACCGCGGACGTAGACGTTCTCGAGGAGTTCGGCCGGAGCCGATGCGGGCAGTTCCCGGACGAGATCGATCGCCCCGATCGTCTCTCCGCGGACGGCGCCGGTTTGGGGGATCCGGTAAAGGGCGTCTCCGGGCCTGACCTCGTCGGCACGGCGGATGGTCATCCCCTCACCGGTCCGCACCGGGATCCGGTGCTCGCCGGTGACCAGGAGCGACCGTCCGCCGGATGTCCGGATCCGGAGCATCTCACCCGGGTTCACCCGCCGCCGGGTCACCTTCGCAACACGCCTCCAGCCCTTCGGTGTGAGCGCAGAGAGATCCTGTGGGAGCCATGCATCGCCGTCGATCGGGAGTTCGGCAAGAAGGGTGCTCCTGACCCGGTTCTCCATCCGCAGGGGTACGGCCGTGCTCCCGTCGATACAGAACGGGCGTGTCCCGAAGTATTCCAGGTCGTGGATGTGGAGATCGCCGCGGAGGTGGTGATCCGCAAGGTCCGGGGGGAGCTGCAGGAGGTACTGCTCCTTGCTGATCTTGTCCGCCTTCTTCTTGTGCGAGGTCTCGGCATTCTCCTGGAGGTTGGCGTTGTCGTGCGCCTCGAACCCCCGCCCGACGTCGATGAGGTGCGCGTCGAAGACCGGGGTTCCCACCCGGGTGCAGACATTGCGGTAGGGGACGAGGCCGCGCTCAAGGAGCGTCATGTTGACGATCTCGCGGATCAGGGGGCCGGAGAGCGATTGGAGGCCGAGCATCTGGATCTTCTTCTCGACCCGCCGGGCGATATCCTTCGCCGTCTCTTCATCGGCCCCCTCGTAGCCGTAGAAGGTCTCCACGAGCCGGGTCTCCTCCAGGATCTGCCTGACGATCCGGTCCCGGTTCCAGTCGAGGAGGTAGCCGCGGGAAGTCCGAACCTTTGGGAACGTCGGGACGAACTCCCCGAATAGAGTTGCCTGCGTCGACTTGCGGGTCAACCTCATGCCCCCGCGATCAGATCGGCGACAAAGTTCTCCTGGAACGCGCCCCCGCTGAAGAGATCGGCGGATGTATAGAATTCATCGCCCTTCTGGAGAACCGGCGCTTCCTGGACGAATATGCCGTTTATGCGGAGCTCGGTCAGCGCTTCGGCCGACGCCATGTCGCATTCAACGAAAGGAACGCCCCTGGAGGCCAGGAACTCTTTGAGTATTTCGCAATTCGGGCAGAATTCCAGTGTGTATACGATGAATTGCGTTGTATCGGAAATGATAATACCCCCGGATTATTCGGTCACTATGTTTTCGTTTTGCACCGTTATAACAGATCCCATTCTCTATGGAGCGTTGCTTCCCGACCGGAAGTATATTCCCGCGTCTCCGACGCGGATTTCAAAAAAACCTCCCGTCGGTCGGATTCTCCGGCCGGCTCGCGCTCCCTTCCGGCGCTCGAACCTCCGCCGGACAATCACCATTTTGTAGGGTGAAGCACGATAGTACGGTAGTATGGTCAGGACGTTCGTTGCAATCGATCTGCCGGAGGATCTCCGGGAGCGCGCCCGTGAGTCCCAGGAGATCCTGAGACGGTCGTCCGGGCGGCTCGCCATCGTCGACCCTGCAAACCTCCATCTCACGGTGAAGTTCCTCGGAGAGATCGACCCGGCGCAGGTCGATCCGGTCGTCGAGGCGCTCCGGGCCGTTCGGGCCGCTCCCTTCAGCCTGACGGTCGGGTACCCGGTCTGCAACCCGGCGCGGAGGCCGCGGGTGATCTGGTGCGACGTCGCGGACGGCGGGGAGAGCGCCGCCCTCGCCCGGCAGGTCGACGATCTCCTTACACCGCTCGGGTTTTCCCGGGAGACGCGTCCTTTCCGCCCCCACATGACCCTTGCCCGGGTGAAGGAGTTCCACCCCTCTCAGTGCCGGGCGGCAGAGTCCACGCCGCGCGAACCGCTCGGGACCTGTCGGGTGGAGGGCATCAAACTCAAGAAGAGCACGTTGACGCCCCGGGGTTCGATCTACGAGGATCTTGCGGAGGTCGTGTTTTGACCCGGTACCCCTGCGAGGAGGAGGTGCTCAACAAGATCCGCCCCACGCCCGAGGAGCGGACCTACATCCGTACGATCGGAGCGCGCCTGATCGAGGCGGTGGAGCGTTCGGGGAAGGCGAAGGCGATGATGGTGGGGTCGGTCGCCCGCGACACCTTCGTCCGCGGTGACCGGGATCTCGATATCTTCATGCTCTTTGACCCCGCGCTCTCCCGGGAGGAACTGCAGGAGCAGGGGCTGGCCCTCGCGCACCGGATCGCGGAGGAGTTCGGCGCGACCTGGCGCGAGAAGTACGCGGAGCACCCCTACGTCAACGCGACGATCAACTCGCTCGACATCGACCTCGTCCCCTGCTACGCCGTCGCGAGCGCCACCGAGATCAAGAGCGCCGTGGACCGGACGCCGTTTCACACCCGCTACATCCTCTCGCATATCGGCGGCTATGCCGACGACGTCCTTCTCTTAAAGCAGTTCGCGAAGTCGGGCGGGGTCTACGGCTCGGATCACATGACCGAGGGGTTTTCCGGCTACCTCTGCGAGATCCTGACGATCTACTATGGGGGGTTCCACCCGCTCCTCGAGGCCGCCTCCTGCTGGAAGCCCGGGGAGGTGATCGATATCGAGGGGCACGCCGCGAAGGAGTTCGAGGATCCGCTCGTCGTCATCGATCCGGTCGATCCGGAGAGAAACGTGGCGGCGGCGCTCTCGCTCTCGCGGATGTTCGAGTTCGTGGAGCTCGCCCGCGGCTACCTCGCGGAACCGTCGGGGGCGTTCTTCTGCCGGCCGTCGCCGCCGCCGCTCACCCGGGAGGTCTTCACCCGCCTCCTTGCCGCGCGCGGGACGTACCTCTTCTCGCTCACGTTCGCAACGCCGGACTACACGCCCGACACGGTGGTTCCTCAGCTTCGGAAGTCCGCCGAGTCGATCCGGGACCTCCTGGAGCGGAGCGGGTTTCCGGCGAACCGGATCGACGTCTGCATGGGGCCGGAGCGGTGCATGCTCCTCTTTGAGCTGATGGCCGATACCGTCCCGGTGATGCGCCGGCATATCGGCCCGCCGCTCTCGACGCGGGAGAACGCCGAGAAGTTCCTCGCGAAGTACGTTTGTGAGGAGGTCTTCGCCGGCCCCTACGTGGAGGACGGGCGTTACGTGGTGGAAGTCCCGCGCACGTTCACCCGGGCGGTCGATCTCCTGCGGTCAAAGACGCTCCTGGATGTGGCGCTCGGTAAGCACGTCCGCCGCTCGATGAAGCAGGGCTGGACGGTGAAGGTCGGTGCGGAGTGCTGGGAGGAGGAGTTCGCCGTCTTCGTCTCCAGGTTCCTCGACCGGGCATCGCCGCTCGCGAGGATAAAGAGGCTGACGGGGAGATGAGGGGAGCCACGGCACCCCTCTCCCCCCGCAACGTGGATTGACGATCTAACCCGCAGCCTGTGTTTTTACGTGCCGATCATCCCGCCTCTCCGCTGCCCTCGTGAGGAACCATCTCGATCGTTCTGGTTGTGTAATACCCGGCTATGGTCGCGATAACGACGATGATCAGGATCTCCCACTGCAGGAAGACGAGTGCCACGATTGGGATCACCGCGGCCGGCATCTTGAGGACGCAGATGATCATCCCCGCCATGACGGCGGGAACGGCGACGGCGGGCGGGATCGCAGGGATCAGGAGGCTGACGGCGAGGCCGAGCGTCCCGCCCGCGAAGATCAGCGGAAAGATTGGCCCGCCCTTGAAGACCGTCGCCATGCACCATGTGCTTGCGAAGATCTTCACCGCGGCGAGCAGGAGCAGCACGGCCGCACCGGCGGTTGCTCCCGTCTCGAGGACTGTCTTGAACTCGTTCTGCCCCGAGAAGAGCACGAGCGGAAAGACCGTCCCGGCAATGCCGAGCCCGAGACCTCCGGCAACACCCCTGATCAGGTGCCGCCCGGCAAGGGGTCGCATGAGGCGGTCAAAGAGGTGGAATGCTCCGATGAAGAGGGCGCCCGCCGCCGCACCGGCAAGCCCGAGGATCGCGGCGTAGAGGAGGTACAGCGGGAGCAGTTCTCCAAGCGGTGGAAGCGGATAGAGGGCACCGCCTGCAGTCCTGGTGATCTGAAGGTAGAGTGCAAACCCGGCCAGCGCACCGGCGATGCCGGCGTTCGAGAGCGTCCGCACCCGGCTCCGCAGCCGGTCGCCGGCAAGGGTGCCCATGCTCCCGCCCATATCGACGGCAGCCACCTCAGGCCCGAGGCTCGCCCCGAAGACCAGCGAGAGGTAGATGATGAGCAGCCCAGCGGGAAGGTGCCGCGGCTCGAACCGGCCGGTCTTTTGAAACTCTCTAAGGCTCTGCTGGAGCAGCAGAACGTGGTCGCCGAAGACGTGCAGGCAGAGCCCGACCAGAAGACCTCCCGCGGTCGCGAGGATCAGGGGGAGGAAGGGGACGGGGAATGAGTCCGGCCAGAGAAGAGCCGCCCCGAGGCTCTGCAGTTCGAGAAAGAGCATCATCGCCCCGCCGGCCGCGACGGCGATCAGGACGGCGGCGAGCACGAACCGGGGTGAGTGCTGCCCGACCCCGGTTCCGCCGGGCGGGGCGGCGCTGCTCTCTGCAGGTTGGTTCACGTCTCCCCTGTGTGGTCGGACAGGTATATATGTCGACCGCGAGCGGTTCCGCGGGGGGAGAGATCGGGTACCATAACCGTTCCAGAGACTTCAGCGGCGCTTCTCTGAAGATACAGGCCGGGAAGACATCTGCCCGGTCTTTATGAAGGATACCGGACTCATCCCGGAGCGATCACGATGGTCTAATATCCCATTGGTATATTACCCTTCTTCTATGAACGTGACACAAACCGGAAGACTCATCGGTTTCGGCATCCTCACCTGGCTCCTTCCTTTCCTCCTCTCGCTCCTCTTCTATTCGCCGGAGGGTGTACCGCTCTCCGACGTCTTCCTGATCAAGACAATCCTGCTTGTCTTCTCTACAGCCCTCGGGGTCGCCCTCATCCTGGTCTACTTTGGGAATATTCACGCCCATTTTGTTCGAGAAGGTATCCTGCTTGGTATCGTCTGGCTGCTGATCAACTGGGTGCTCGATATCCTCATCCTCCTGCCCCTCGCGGGGATGGATGTCGGCACCTACATGGCGCAGGTCGGGGCACGATACCTGAATATCCCGATCATCGCAGTCGGCATAGGGTATGCGGCCGAGCAGGCCGTGCGGGTGACCGGGTAGCCCCCGGTGCCCGCTTATCTTCCCCGTTACGATCATAGCAGCAGAAAGCCCACGAGTTCAGTCGTGGGATGAATGCGTCAACACCGACCCATAAACCGTATATGCCATCCACGCATATAATTATA
>JASUSO010000038.1 GCA_030446015.1 Methanobacteriota archaeon | reverse complement strand
GGGTCTCCCGCCGCGGGGGTATATAGCCTTTGTCCGACCCCTACCGATCGCGGGCGAGGAGCGGCACCACCGCCCGCAGCGCATCGACGCCCCCTTCGACGTAGATGAGGCCGAGAACCGCCCGGGCAAGGGTCTCCTTCTCCTGCTCAAGATCTCTGCTGTCCACAGAGCAGCGGGGCCCGGGACCGATCCGGCTCTCGTAGAGGCCCCACCGGTCGGCAAGGGCCGCGAACCCTGCTGCGCCGGAGAGAACCTTCAGCCGCAGGGTGACGTCGCCGATGAGGGCGAGGGCGTGGGAGTCGTCGGCGAAGTTTCCAAGCATTGAGAGGTCGTTTGCAGATATCGGGAGCGCGTCTTCAGGAAACCCGGCGAGGATATCCGAGAAGAGCCGCTTCGTAGAGGGGGCCATCAGGACCCGGGCAAGCACGTCCGGGTTTTGGAAGGCATGCCCGGTCTCCTGCTCGATTCGGGGGAGGGTGCGCTCAGCCACGCGAGCGGCCTGCTCCTCCAGGCGGCCGGCCGCCCTGCACCATCCCCGTATCCGCCGGAGCCGCCGCGACCGCCGGGCCGAGCGTCGGTGCGCAGGGAGGTACTCCCGGCGGTACTCCCGCATGAGCCCGTCCTGCAGCGCCGCGAGGGTCTCCTTGAGCGGGCGGGAGAGCGGCCCGTACTCGTACGCCATACGATATGGTGAGACAATGGATTGATTATAACTTTGTCATCCTGTAAACCCCAATCCATTGATGAGAGTCAGACGAGACCCGCAACAAGCGCGGCGGCGAGCACGAGATGCAGGCAGAGGAAGACGGGCACGAGCCGGAAGAGCGGCTTTTGCGTCTTGTGCCGGAAAGCACGCATCGCGGCAAAGGCCCCAAACGGCCCGAAGAACGCGATGACAAGGAGGGTCTTCTCCGGCGTCCTCCACGTCGATCGTTTCGCCGAGCGCTTGTCGTGGTAGTAGGCAATGAACGCGACGGCGTTAACCAGAGCATAGACGGCCAGGGCAGCGCCCGGCAGTAGGGTATCCACCATTGAGAACTCCTGCGACCCGCCCCGATTCCCGGGGCTTTAGCGAGGTACTCTACGCTCTCAGCCTTTTTATGCGGTTCTCTCCGGTTGTGCTTCTTCCTCGCACCCCGGAAGGATTTCGAGCCCGAACGTCGTGAGAGGGGGCAAACGGAGCAGACCTGCCCATCGCCGGTCATTTCGTCATAGGTATGCCCGCATATCGAGCGGCAGTAGATCCGCACGGTCGCGAGGTGTGCCTGCAACGCTTTTTGAGCCGGAAGGTAGAACTCATGGCATCGATCATGAGAGAGAGCCTTGCGGCGCTCGCGGACCTGACCCGGCCCCACTTCTTCTTCGTCTGGCCCCTCGTCTTCTGTTCCGGGCTCGCGCTCGCGACCGAGAACTACGGCGGCTTTACGTGGGTGCTCGTCGGTCGGGCGGCGCTGATCGGGCTCTTCGGGTTTACGGCAGGGCTCGTCCTGAACGACTACATCAACCGCGAGTATGACAGAAGAGACGTCAACGGCTCGCTCACCCGCTACTGGCGGCCGTTCGGCGAGCGGCCGATTCCTGCGGGAAGACTCTCCCCCCGCGCAGCGTTCGCCGTCTTTCTCCTCCTCGCCGGCATCGCGGCCGCGCTCGCGGCAACCCTTCCTTCGCCGCACAACCTCTACGTCCTCGCCATCATGGGCTACTCCTACGCCGTCGAGTACTTCTACCAGATAAAGAAGCGCAACCAGACGATCCCGCTCGCCCAGGTCGTCGGACGGACGGACTTCGCCCTCTTCCCCGTCGCCGGCTACCTGGTGCACGGCAGCCCGGACGCGACCGCTCTCCTCTTCTTCCTCTTCTTCTACCCCTGGACGCTCGCGCACCTTGCGGCAAACGACATCGCCGATATCGCAAACGACCGCGCCCGGGGGATGGCGACGGTTCCGATCATTTACGGCATGAAGGGCGCGGCCGCCTGGGTCCTCGGCTTCTCGGCCGTCCACGCGGGGATGGCGGTCGTCTTCGGCCTCACCCTCGGCCCGGTCGCCCTCGCCGGGTTCGCGGCGGGGCTCGTCCTCCTCGGGGCCGCAAACTACCTCACCCTCCGGGGGAAGAGTGCGGACGCGGCGATGCGGGCGCTCCCGCTCATGCACGGATCGCTCCTCGTCTACGCCGCGGCGATCATCGCGGGCGCCGTTCTTTAGACCCGCTCCGCTTCCCGGCGGGGTCCCCTACGTTACGATGAACGCCCCGTGCATCATCGGGTGGACGTCGCACCGGAAGAAGTAGTTCCCCGGGGTCTCGGGCGCCGTGAAGGTGTAGGCGACGCGGGTGGGGCCGGTGACGATCTCGCCGACGAAGATTGCCTCGGACGCGGTTGCGTCCGTGTAGACCGCGACGTTGTGCGGAACCCCGTCGTCCCGGTTGTCGAACTCTATCCTCACCTCCGCTCCCGCAGGGACCGTGATCGTCTCCGTACTGAAACCGAAGTTCTCGGCCGCGATCGCGACGGTCACCCTGCCTGCGGTCTTCTGTACCATGGGCGCCACCAGGCGGCCGGGAATCATAAAGGTTGTCCCGGCCGGCACCGGGGGACGCAACGCCCCGCTACGCTCAGACCGGCGCGGCTGCATCCTCCGGGACGATCTTCCAGACCCTGCCGGTCGCGGTGGACGGATCCGGCCCGGTAACATTCGTCGTGAGGAGATAGAGTTCCGACCATTCGTCCTCACCGAACCCCAGGAGGAAGGCCTCCACCGCGGGCGTCACGTTGAGCCGCTGCAGGCTCCACATCGCGACGTCGTCGGGAGTGAGGCTCTCCGCGGAGTCCGGGACGGCCGATGCGTTCCACCCGGGCGGGGGCGTCGCGGCGAGCAGGACGACGTCGCCGGGGACGAAACCCCCGCCCCAGTAGCCGAAGACGTAGCGCCCGGTGACCTCCGGGAGCGCCGTGCCGTTGTAGACCCGGCCGCCGACGATGACGTCGCCCAGGTCATGCCCGCCCTCGATGATCGGGCCGATCAGGGGCTCCCCGAGACGGCCGACGGCCTCGCAGGCCACCGGGGGCGTCTGGATGTTGAAGAGATCGAAACAGTGCGTCCCCTCCCTGAGCCGCCAGCCGTAGTTCCCGCCCTTCACCACGAGCGAGACCTCCTCAAAGAGGTTCTGGCCCGCACCCGCCGCAAAGAGGTTGCCGGCATCGTCAAACGCGATGAACGCCGGGTTCCGGAAGCCGTAGGCGTAGATCTCGGGCGGGACGCTCGCGTTTCCGACGAACGGGTTGTCCGCCGGGATCCCGTAGCGGCTCCCCGCCGCCGTCCCGGTGACGTTGTCCACGTCGAGCCGGAGTATCTTGCCGTAGATCTTCGTGAGGTCCTGGGCGTTCCCGGTCTCCGGGGTGTGGCCGGGGCCGCTGTCGCCCAGGCCGCCGCCGTCCCCGAGCGAGACGTAGAGGTAGCCGTCACGGGGGCTAAACGCGATGCTCCCGCCGTTATGGGTGGCCTGCGGCTTGTCGATCTCCATGAGGACCTCCTCCGAGGCCATATCGACCCGGTCGGGGTTCTCGGGGTCGACCCGGAACGCGGAGAGGCGGTTTGTGCAGTCCCAGCCGTCGGGCGCCCCCTCCCGGAGAGGCGCGCTGTAGAACGCAAAGACCCTCCCGTTCTCCCCAAAGTCGGGATGGAAGGCGATCGAGAGGAGCCCCCGCTCGTCAAACGTCGGGTTGAGGTCGGCCATACGATCGCGGACGTCCAGGAACGGCTCATCGAGGAGCGTGCCGTTTGCATCGATGATCGAGACCGCCCCCACCTGGTCGACGACGAAGAGCCGGCCCGAACCGTCGCCGGCGTGCGTGAGCATCAGCGGCGCGACGAGGCCTTCCGCCACGGGTTCGAGGCTCACGTTGACCGCCTCCCCGGCAAGCCGGGTGATCGAGGCGCCCTTCCAGTACCACGCCGCGTGGGGAGAGCCGGCGTTCGTCAGGTCGGCGGCCGGATCCTCTCCGGGATCGATTGCCCCGGCAACGACCGTCAGGGCGAGGAGCACCAGGACTGCGGTTATTCGTACCATGAGCCGTTCACCGGTATCCGGGGGTTATAACAGTTACCCCGGTGCGGCGGCCGCGCCTAAAAAATTGGAGGGGGAGCCCGCTCTACTCCACGACAAAGTCGCCGTCCATCGAGGGGTGCACGTCGCACCGGAAGTAGTAGGTCCCCGGCTCCTCCGGCGCCGTGAAGGTGTAGGTCACCTGGCCCGGGCCGTTGATGATCTCGCCGACGAAGATCGCCTCTGTTGCGGTTGAGTCCGTGTAGACCGCGACGTTGTGCGGGACCCCGGTATCCTGGTTATCGAAGACCATCGTCACCTCCGCCCCCGCCGGGACGGTGATGGTGGAGGTGTTGAAGGCAAAGGCTGCGGCCATGATCCCCACGTTCGCGCTCTGGGCTCCGGGGGCCGCCGGGGTGGCCGTCGCGTTCGCGGTCGGCATTGTGGTCACGTTCGCGGTTGGGGTCGCGGTCGGCGCCATAGTCACGTTCTCGGTCGTGGTTGGGGTTGCGGTCACACCCGCGCCCGGAACCACCGTCACGCCCGCCGTCGGGGTCGGCGTCGCCGTCACGTTCGCCGGGGCGAGCTTCCAGACCCTGCCGGTCATGTTCGCGGCGTCCGGGCCTCCTTCGTCGGTCGTGAGCAGATAGATCTCCGACGACTCCTCATCCGTACCGATCGCGAGGAGGAAGGCTTCCACGGTTCCCGCCGGCGTTCCGGTCACGTTGAGTTTCTGCAGGCTCCACATCGAGATCTTCTCGGGCGTGAGGTTCTCCGCGGAGTCGGGGAAGGCCGACGCGTTCCACTCCGCCGGGGGCGTCGCGGCGAGCAGGGTCGCGTTCCCGGCATCGAACTCACTGCTCCAGTAGCCGAGGATGTAGTGTCCGGCAAGCTCCGGGAGCGCCGTGCCGTTGTAGACGTGGCCGCCGACGAAGACGAGACCCAGGTCACGGCCGCCCTCGACGATCGGGCCGATCAGGGGTTCGCCGGAGGAGCCGTTTTCCGGACAGGTCGCCGGGGGCGCGATGGGGTTCTCCGGGTCGAAGCAGTGGGTTCCCTCCCGGATCCGCCATCCGTAGTTTCCGCCCTTCGTAACGACGTCCACCTCCTCAAAGAGGTTCTGGCCGGCGTCCGCCACAAAGAGGTTGCCATCGGCATCGAACGAGAGGTACGCGGGGTTCCGGAAGCCGTAGGCGTAGATCTCGGGCGGGATGCTCGCGTTCCCGACGAACGGGTTGTCCGCCGGGATCCCGTAGAGGCTGCCCGCCGCCGTCGTCCAGGTGGCGTTCTCCGGTGCGGTCACGTTCTCCGCCGTGACGTTGTCCACGTCGATCCGGAGCATCTTGCCGTAGATCTTCGTGAGGTCCTGGGCGTTCCCGATACCGGGGGTGTGGCCGGTGCCGTTGTCGTCTCCCGCCCCGCCGTCTCCGAGCGGCACGTAGAGGTAGCCGTCACGGGGGCCGAACCCGATGCTCCCGCCGTTGTGGTTGAACTGCGGTTTGTCGATCTCCATCAAGATCTTCTCCGAGGTCACGTTGACCCGGTTGGGGTTCTCGGGGTCGACCTCGAACTCCACGAGACGGTTCGTGCAGTTCCAGTCAGGGGGAGCCCCCTCGCGGAGGGGTGCGCTGTAGAACGCAAAGACCCGCCCGTTCTCCTGGAAGTCGGGGTGGAAGGCGATCGAGAGGAGGCCGCGTTCGTCAAACGACGGGTTGAGTTCGACCAGGCGGTCGCGGACGTCCAGGAACGGTTCATCGAGGAGGGTGCCGTTTGCATCGATGATCGAGACCGTCCCGACCTGATCGACGACGAAGAGCCGGCCCGAACCGTCGCCGGCGTGCGTGATCATCACCGGAGAGACGAAACCGTCCGCCACGGGCTCGAGGCTCACGTTGACCGCCTCCCCGACGAGCCGGGTGACCGAGGTGTTGTTCAGGAACTCCGCTGCGTAGGGAGACCCGGCATTCGTCAGGTTCCCTGCGGCAGCCGTCAGATTCGCCGCTTCGGGAGCGGGCGCCTGCGTGAGGTTGCTCTCCCCGCCCGGTACCACCGCGGCCCCGGCAACGCCTGCCAGGGCGAGGAGCACCAGGAAGGATATCATGACTACGACTGCTCGTGTCATGCGGCCTCCCTGTCGAGGTGGAACATATAAACGTTATCCCACACGCTCGTAGATCCTGACACCCCCCTCATCGTAGATGAGGCGGAGCCCCCGGTCGGGGAGCCGTACATCATACCGCTCGTGCTCTGGCTCGCCGACGTAGAGGAGGGTCGCGTTGTACTTCTCCATCAACGCGAGAGTCTGTTCGGGGTTCTCGTAGATCGCCCGGATATCCGCCGGCCGCTCGGTATACCAGGGACCGTTCCCCCGCCAGGTCAGTTCGTGGCCGATCTGCCCGAGGATCGTCGGGATGCCGGTAAAGGACGAGACCCTCGAGTAGTAGCCGTAGTCGCCGTTCTCCGCCTCGACGATCCGGTGGTCGCCCTCAAGCGTCCGGAGGAAACTGATCGCCGCGGCCTCCCCCGGCCGCGTGGCCTCGAGGTAGGCGAGGCCGTCGAGGGTCGCGTAGCCCGCAGGCGGGTAGTCGATCCCGAGGAGCCCCCGGCCGATATCGATATCGAGGGCGGCCGGGGCGGCGACGAGAGCAACGGCCGCGGCGACGGCAGCGCCCTTCCGTGCCGCCGCCGGGAGGAGAGGCCGGCGCCCGGCAAGCCAGCCCCCGGCGATGAGGAGGGAACCCGTGCCGAGCAGGATCCAGGCGTCGAAGTAGAACTTGAAGACGGTGTTGAACCGGCTGTAATCCCCGCCGAGCATCTCCTTGAGGTAGAAGACCTCGCAGAGGGCGAGCACCGCAAGGCCCGCGATGCAGAGGAGATCGGCGAACGAGCGCTCCCGCCGGAGGAGGAGGTAGACGAGCGGGACGAGGAGAATCGCAAGAGCCACATAGCCGGCGGCGAGGGGAGGGACGGCGACGGCAAGCGCCGCCGGGACCCGCCGGATATCGGGGGCGATGGCGAGGAAGACGACACCGAGAAATCCGCCCCAGACCGCGAGAAAGGCGAGGGGGTCGGTGGGAGGGAGGCCCCACCCGATCCCGCCGATACCTGCGGGCTCGAGGTCGAGGTAGTAGGGGAGGTAGAGGGCAAGAGCGACCGCAGGGACCGCGACGGCCGCGGCGAGGGTCGATCGGTCACGCTCGCGGGCCAGGAGAACGAGGAGGAAGAGCGCGACGGCGGGGGCGTAGACGAGGGCGTCCCAGGAGGAGAGGAGCGGCATCGAGCCGACGGAGAGGGCAAGGAGGAGGGCGAGGCAAAACCGAGCTCGAGCGTCGAGCCCGCGCCACCGCAGCCAGGCAACCCCGAGGAGGAAGATGAGGAAGACCTGGTTGAAGACGGCCATCTCGAAGGCGTGGACGTTCCCGAGGAAGAGGGAGAAGACCGGGAACTCGACCCGGGCGCCGGGGATGATCCAGTTGGTCTCCTGGAAGGCCGAGTAGATCCCGGCGCCCGCGGCGAGGAACCAGACGACCGACGGCGGGACGAGGAGGAGGACCGCGAGGGGGAGCCATTGCCACCGGGAGAGGATGAGGCGGCCGAGGGCGTAGAGCATGACAAACGCCGTCCCGTAGACCGTCCCCGGGACGAGGTTGAAGGCCACCTCCGAGGGTATGCCGGTGGCGATGGCGAGCGAGCCCATCAGCCAGTGGCCGAGGTAGTAGTAGACGGTGAGGTGCCCGCCCGCAAACCAGGGATCGAGCGGCGGCACGACGGGTTCCCGGATGATGCTCGCGATGAAGGCGTGGTTCATGTACTGCTCGCTGAAGTAGCCGATGGGCGGGTTCGTGAACCGGACGGCGAGCGCGAAGAGGAACCCGACGATAAAGACCGCATCCCAGGCGAGGAGCCCCCGGAGCTCGCGGGGCCGGTAGTCGCCCCGCCGGATGCCGTATACCCCGAGGGCGAGGAAGAGGAGGAGGGCGAGGGCGATTGGGAGGCGGAAGAGACCGCAGTACCAGGTCGCGAGGGCGAAGAGGAGGAGCGAGGCCGGGTAGGCCGCCGGGTAGGCGTAGTCCCCGAGTGCCGGGCGGAGCCGGGGCCAGAGCGCCATCTGCAGCCCTTTGAGGAGGCCTGCCCAGAGAAGGACGTCCCACGCCTGGAGGATGAGGTTCACGCCCCGCTATCGTGGCCCCGGGTATATCCGGTTTACGCTCGTCCCCCTGGGATAGTATTAGCGGGGGTCACGCCAAATACTACAGCCAGAGATGGCCGAGATCACGAAGACCAGGAATCCTGGGGTCATCCGCCTCCGGGAGAAGGGAACGGCCGCCGTCCGGGGGAGGATCCTCGCCGGCGTGATGACTGCTGCGCAGATGGCGGCGATCTCCCGGATCGCCGAGGAGTTCGGGGACGGCACGGTCGGGCTGACGGCCCGGCTCAACGTGGAACTCCCCGGCATCGACCGGCGAAACGCGGGAGTGGTTGCAGAACGGCTCCGGGATGCCGGGATAGAGCCGGGGAGCACCGGGCCCACGCTCCGAGCGGTCGTCGCCTGCAAGGGCACCGTCTGCAGGCACGGATGTTACGACACCCAGGGGCTCGCCCGGGCGATCGAGGAGCGGTACGGGGGGTGCGACCTCCCCCGGAAACTGAAGATCTCCCTCTCCGGGTGCCCGAACAACTGCGCACGGGTTCAGCTCAACGATATCGGGATATCGGGGAGACGATACCCGGCCTACGGCGTCGGGGAGTGCAACGGCTGTGGAGCGTGCGAGAAGGTCTGCCGGGAAGGAGCCGTCCGGGTCGACGACGACGGGGTCCTCTACTCGGAGGAGGCCTGCATCGGCTGCGGCGACTGTATCGCGATCTGCCCGGGCGGTGCGATCGGTGTCGCCACGGAGGGGCTGCGCCTCTTCCTCGGCGGGAGGTCGGGCAGGGTGCTCCAGGTCGGCACCGAGGCCGACGACCTCATCGCGAAAGACGAGGCGGTCGCGGTCATTGGACGGCTGCTTGAGTACTTCCGGGAGAACGGGCTCCCGGGCGAGCGGTTCGGGGAGATGATGGAGCGCGTGGGAGAAGAGACCGTCTTTGCAGCCGTCGGAATGCGGCCGCGGGAGTGAGCAAAAAACCGTTCATTGCGGTGCCTGTGGGCTCCGGACGCCGCAGGGCTCTCCCCAGTCTCCGCACTCGGCGACGACCATCCAGGCCTCCCGAATCCCCTCCTCCAGCCGCAGGATCCGGGCGGTCCCGCCGAGGCTCTCCTCGACCTCGAAGAACTCCCGCGCCTTCTGCTCGTTGAACGGGCCGTAGCGTTCGATCCCGCCGCGGTCGCCGAGGACCTCGACCCGGTACTTCAGCCGCGAACCATTCATCATCATTCACCGACGGGAGAGTCGCCTGCAGCGCCATAAACCTTGGGGGTGCCGGCCGGAGAAACGTTAAACTCTTCCTTCACCCTATATCCATCCAGGAAGGGTCAGAGAGATGCCGCGGACGCCAGAGGATATCCCCCCGCACTGGACGGTGCGGTCGATCATCGACGTGCTCAAAGCGGCAAAGCCGTACCTTCGAGAGCGGTATCACGTCCGCGAGATCGGGGTCTTCGGCTCGTATGTCCGAAACGAGCAGGGCACGGAGAGCGACCTCGATATCCTGGTCGAACTCGACGAGCCGCTCGGCTGGGATATTGTGGATCTCAAGGAGGACCTGGAGAGGAGCCTCGGTCTCCCGGTAGATCTCGCTCTCTCAGGTGGAATCACCCGGCGGCCACGGCTCATGCAGGCCGTCGACGCGGAGGCGGTGTATCTCTAGGCCAATACCATACATTATATACCATACGCCCGTATCTCTACAAGCAGTGTTCTATCTGCATGAGCAATCCAATGGATTATAACAGAGGAAACAGAAATTTCGGTGGACCGAGGAACTTCGGCGGGCCCCGTGAAATGACGAAGACCGTTTGTTCAGACTGTGGGAAAGAGTGCGAAGTCCCCTTCAAGCCGACCGAAGGCAGACCCGTGTATTGCCAGGACTGCCTCCCGAAGCACAGAAAACCCCGGTTCTAAACCAATAAATCTCTTTTTTTAGCCCTGTTGAAATGCTTTCCACAACCTTCGGATAACACCCGGTTATCGATAGAAGTCGGTGGTGCGGCATCGCGCGACCCACCTCTTCAAGGCCTCCCGGTGCTCGGGAGACCTTGATCGGAAAAAGGAGCGAGCTTATTCAAGCCCGAGTTCGGCAAAGAGGGTATCGCGGAGCGCCCGGAGTGCATCCGTTGCCGGGGACTCACTCCGGGTCACGGGGCGGCCGCTACGGACGGCGTCGACCACCGCCGGGTCGAACGGTATCTTGCCCGCTACCACGATGCCCTCTCTCTCGCAGTAGTCCTCGATCCTCTTGCAGATATCCTCCGCGAGATCGAACCGGTTGATAGCGGCGAAGATCCGGACGCCGAACCGGCGGCAGACCGTCACGAGCCGTTCGAGATCGTGGAGCGCCGAGACCCCCGGCTCCGTGACGATGAGAACCGCGTCCATGCCGCTTATCGTCGCGATCAACGGGCAGCCTATCCCCGGCGGGCCGTCGGCAAGCAGCAGGTCGGCGCCGTCCGCAAGACTCACGGCCCGCTTCTTCACCTCGGTGACGAGCAATCCTGAGTTCCCCGAGCCCGGGAAGAGCCGGGCATGGGCGAGGTTGCCCCGGTCGGTCGCCGAAGTGTAGATCTCGCCGCAGACGCGCTGTTCCATAGAGATCGCTCCCATGGGGCAGACATAGGTGCAGACAGCGCAGCCTTCGCAGTGCAGCGTGTCCACCTCCCAGGCGTCGTCGCGGCGCACGATTGCCCCGAACCGGCAGTGGTCGGCGCAGATGCCGCAGCCACGGCACCGTTCCGGGTCGATCCGGGCCGCCGCGAGCCCCCGGAACTCCTCCGTGGTTAGCCGCCGGGGGCGGAAGAGGAGCTCCAGGTTCGCGGCGTCCACGTCGCAGTCGGCGAGAACCTGCGGCACCCCGCTGATATCCGCGAGCGCCGCGGCCACCATCGTCTTCCCGGTGCCGCCCTTGCCGCTGACGACCGCAAGCCGGATCACGGACTCACCCCCGCGATCTTCACGACCGCTTCAAAGAGGGCGACGAACCGCTCCTCCCACCCGGGAAGGAGCGCGGCGATGAGACCGCCACGGTTCTGGACGGCGGCGATCTCCCGCGAAAACGGGATGGTCATGATGACGGGGAGCCCGCGCTCCCGGCAGAAGTCGAGAGTCTCCTCGTCCTTGCCGTCGCTGCGGTTGATCACGACGCCGGCAGGAATACCGACCCTCTCCACCACCTCGGCCGCGAGGCGGAGGTCGTGCAGCCCGAAAGGCGTCGATTCGGTCACCAGGATGCAGGCATCGCTCCCCTCGAGCGTCTCGATCACCGGGCAGGCGATCCCCGGAGAGGCATCGTAGAGGGTGAGCGGGTGCCCCTCCGCGAGCAGCTTTGCCGCCCTGATGACCGCCGGGGCCTGCACCTCCCCCTCGTTCAAGACGCCGCTGATCAACACCAGGGCAGGCAGCGGGCGGGAGCACGCGACCCGGCCGACGGTGCGCGGGACTTCCCGGACGGCTCCCTGCGGGCAGACGAGGGAGCAGCCCCCGCACGAGTGGCAGAGTTCCGGGAAGACGAGGACGCGGTCTTTCAAGACCGAGAGCGCCCCGAACCGGCAGAACTTCCCGCACTCACCGCAGAGGGTGCAGCGGGCGGGATCGATCTCCGGAACCGGTGTCGTCACCGGCACGTCCACGGTAGTAGCGGGGAAAAAGAGGTGGAGGTTCGGCTCCTCGACATCGCAGTCGACGAGCACCACCTCGCGGGAGCGGGAGAGCGTGCAGGCGAGGTTCGCCGCCACCGTACTCTTCCCGGTGCCGCCTTTCCCGCTTGCAATCGCGATCTTCATACTGGGTTCCGCTTCATGCAAGGGGGAGCGGCTGCAGGTTCCCGGCGGTATACTGCGCGAGGGCATCGGCCACGCTGCCGCTTCCGCGGTAGGCGTAGGCCTTGATCCCGCCTACTTCAAGCGCTTTTGCAGCGTTCCCGCCGACCTGACCGGTGATGACCACCGTCGCGCCGTGCTCCGAAAACATCTGGACCGCCCGGGGACCGACCCCGCCGGCAGCGTCAACGAGGGGGTTTTCGATCGATTCCGCTTTCCCCGTCTCCGTGTCGACGAAGACGAAGTAAGGTGCCCGGCCGAACCGCTGCTCGACCGGGGCGTCTGTGCCTGCTGCACGTGCCGTGATACCGACTATCATCCTGATTCACTCCTCTGGTGGTTTTTGCTCATATGAGCATAATACTATGGGTGGTGCACCCGTCTCATTGGTGCCCGTCGCACTCGCCGCCGTCTTCGTGGTGGCAGGAGCTCTTCCCCGGAGAAAGGCGGCCGGCAATATAGTCCTGCGCCACGTAATCAGTGTTTCCACTGACGCCGAGGAGAACCTGAATTCCGTTTGCGTTGAAGAGCTCGACGGCTCGCGGACCCATGCCGCCGGCGATGATCAGGTTGACACCGTGCTCTGCAAGAAAGACCGGGAGCCGGCCGGGCTCGTGGCCGGGGTTCGGGAGATCGTCTCTTCTGTAGATGATCGAATCTTCGACGTCGAATATGGCGTAACCCTGGCAGTGCCCGAAGTGTTCGGATACCCTGTTTTCGTCCTGTGCGATTGCTATTCTCATAATATCACCGAATTTACGCGGCCTCATATCCGGTATCGGCCGCATACAAACGTACTACACATATGCGCGAAAGAAAGTAAAACCACCTATCGTACCATCCGGTGCCGGGCCGGGGAACCTTTTTTAAGGCGAGCGACATCCTGCGGTGTAAGTTGCAGAAACCTGGTGAGATTGATGATTCAGCCCTTGGATATCAAAGAGTACCGGAACGTCTACGAACCGGGAAAGGTGGAGTGCGCCAGCACCGAGGAGATGCGGCCGCTCGAGGAGATCATCGGCCAGGAACGGGCGCTCCGGGCGCTGCGGTTCGGCCTTGAGATCCGGGAGGCCGGGTTCAACGTCTACGCCGCGGGCGCCCAGGGAACCGGGCGGGTGAGAGCCGTCCGGAGTTTCCTCGACGAACTCGCGAAGCAGAAGCCCCGGGCGAGCGACTGGGTCTACGTCCACAACTTCGAGAACCAGTACGAGCCCAACGCCATCGCCCTCCCCGCCGGGAGAGGGACGGCGTTCCGGGATGACGTGAAACGGTTCATCGAGGAGGCGCGGCAGGCGCTCCCCCGGGCGTTCCAGAGCGAAGAGTACGCCAAACGCCGGGACGAAACGCTCCAGGCCCTCCAGGGGGACAGGACGGACCTCATCGCCCGGATCAACCAGCGCGCCCAGGAGGCGGGGTTCGTCATCCAGATGAGCCCCATCGGCCTGTTGACCATCCCGGTCATCAACGGGAGGCCGATCCCCGATGAGGAGTTCATCAACCTCCCCGACGAAGTCCGGGCGGAGGTCCAGCGGCGGCGGGACGCCCTGAACACCGAACTCCGGAGCACGCTCCGGCAGGTGCAGGACATCGAGCGGCAGGGCGTCGAGGCGGTCACGAACTTGAACCGCGAGATCGCTCTCTACGCGATCGGCAACCTCGTCGCCGAACTCAAGGAGAAGTACGCCGACGTCCCGGAGGTCCCCGAATACATCGACGCCGTCCAGAACGACATCCTCGAGAACATCCAGATCTTCCTCGGCCTCCCCGAGCAGCAGCAGGGCGTCCCGCCCCAGTTCCAGGCCTTCATGCGCGAGATCCCGTTCCGGAAGTACGAGGTGAACGTCGTCGTCGACAACGCCGCGACAGAAGGGGCGCCGGTGGTCTTCGAGCAGAACCCCACCTTCCAGAACCTTCTTGGCAAGATCGAGAAAGAGGTGCAGTTCGGCATCTTCACGACCGACTTCACGATGATCCGACCGGGCTCGCTGCACCGGGCCAACGGCGGCTACCTCGTCCTCAACGTCGAAGACCTCTTAAAGGCGCCCTTGTCCTGGGACGGCCTCAAGACGGCCTTGAAGACCGGAAAAGCCGTCATCGAGGAGCCGGGGGAGCGGATGGGGTTCATCACGGCAAAGACGATCAAGCCCGAGGCCATCCCGCTCGACATCAAGGTGACCCTCATCGGGACGCCGATGATCTACCAGCTCCTCTACCAGTACGACCCCGACTTCAAGGAACTCTTCAAGGTCAAGGCCGACTTCGACGTCGTGATGGATCGGAACGACGAGAACGCCAATAAGTACGCCGACTTCATCTGCAACCTCGTCCGGGAGGAGAACCTCCGGCACCTCGACCGGGAGGCGATCGCCCGGGTGATCGAGTACGGGTCGAGACTCGCTGCGGACAAGGAGAAACTCTCGACCCGGTTCGCGGCGGTCGCCGACCTCATCCGGGAGGCGAACTTCTACGCCGCAAGCGACGGGGCCGACCGGGTCGAGAGGAGACACGTCACGAAGGCTATCGAGGAGAAGATCTACCGCTCGAACCTGATCCAGCAGAAGATCGAGGAGGCGATCCGGCGGGGGATCTTCCTGATCGACACCGAGGGCGAGAAGGTCGGGCAGGTGAACGGCCTCTCGGTCATCGGGCTTGGGGACTTCGCCTTCGGCCGGCCGTCGAAGGTGACCGCGAGCATCGGGGTCGGCCGCGAGGGGATCGTGGACATCGAACGGGAGGCCGCGCTCGGCGGGCCGATCCACACGAAAGGCGTCCTGATCATCAGCGGCTACCTCAACAACAACTACGCGCACGACAAGCCCCTCTCCCTCTCCGCCCGGCTCGTCTTCGAGCAGAGCTACGAGGGGATCGAGGGGGACTCCGCGTCGAGCACCGAGCTCTATGCCCTTCTCTCGGCGCTCTCGGGCCTTCCCATAAAACAGTACCTCGCCGTAACGGGTTCGGTGAACCAGAAGGGCGAGGTCCAGGCGATCGGCGGCGTGAACGAGAAACTGGAGGGGTTCTTCGAGGTCTGCAAGGCCAAAGGGCTCAACGGGAACCAGGGGGCGCTGATCCCGGCGAGCAACGTCCAGAACCTGATGCTAAAAGAGGAGATCGTCGAGGCCGCGAAGGCCGGGAAGTTCCGGATCTACCCGGTGCGGACGATCGACGAGGGGATCGAGATCCTCACGGGCGTCCCGGCGGGCAAGCGCCGGGAGGACGGCACCTACGAGGAGGGGACGGTGAACTACCTGGTGGACCGGCGTCTCCGGGAGATGGCGGAGACGATGCGCGGGTTCCAGCCTATGGCGGCGAAGTGACCGGGATGGAGCGGAAACGATCGGTCTATATGGACCATGCGGCGACGACGCCGGTGCGGCCGGAGGTCGCCGAGGTGATGCTCCCCTACTTCTCGGAGCGGTTCGGGAACCCCTCCTCGCTCTATGCCCTCGCCCGCGAGGCAAAGGAGGCGGTCGAGGAGGCGCGGGAGCGGGTGGCGGCGGCGATCGGCGCAAGCCCCGCGGAGATCTACTTCACCTCGGGCGGGACGGAGGCCGACAACTGGGCGATCAAGGGGGTGGCGGCCGCGAACAGGAAGAAGGGCGACCATATCATCACCTCCTCGATCGAGCACCACGCCGTCCTCCACACCTGCGAGAGCCTCGAGAAGCAGGGCTATCGGGTCACCTACCTCCCTGTCGACGAGTTCGGCCGGGTGGACCCGGCGGCGGTCGAGGAGGCGATCACGGATCAGACCATCCTCGTCTCGGTGATGGCCGCGAACAACGAGATCGGGACGATCCAGCCGGTACGGGCGGTTGCGGAGATTGCGCACGACCACGGTGTTCCCTTCCACACCGACGCCGTCCAGGCGATCGGGGCATTCCCGGTCGACGTGGACGAGATGGGTGCCGACCTCCTCGCCCTCTCGGCCCACAAGTTCGGCGGCCCGAAGGGGACGGGGGTGCTCTACATCCGGCGGGGGACCCGGATAGGGACGTTCATGGACGGCGGGGCGCAGGAGCGGGGGAAGCGTGCCGGGACCGAGAACGTCCCCGGGATCGTGGGGCTCGGGCGGGCGATCGAACTCGCGGTCGCGGAGATGCCGCAGAAAGCCCCCCGGCTCGCAGCGATGCGGGACCGGTTGATCCGGGGGATCCTGGACGCGATCCCGGAGAGCCGCTTGAACGGCCACCCGACCGAACGGCTCCCAAACAACGTCAACGTCGCGTTCCGCTACGTCGAGGGGGAATCGATCCTCCTCATGCTCGACGCTCTCGGGGTTGCCGCCTCGACGGGGAGCGCCTGCACCTCGGCGTCGCTTGAGCCCTCGCACGTCCTGACGTCGTGCGGCCTCCCGCCGGAGCACGCCCACGGCTCGCTCCGGCTCACCCTCGGGTACGGAAACACCGACGACGACGTCGACTACGTCCTCGAGGTGCTCCCCGGGATAATCGAGCGGCTGCGGGCGATCTCGCCGCTCCGGGGGGAGGCATGAATGGCCGGGATCTTTCGGGCCTACGACATCCGGGGGCGCTACCCGGACGAACTCGATGAGGCGACGGCGGAGCGGATCGGGAACGCCTTCGTCGCGCTCCTTGCAGCGGAGCGGATCGTCGTCGGGCGGGACATGCGTCTCTCATCGGCATCGCTCGCCCGGGCGTTCACCCGAGGGGCGGTCGAGGCCGGGGCGGAGGTCGCCGATATCGGGATGGTGAGCACCCCGCTCCTCAACTACGCGATCACCGCCGGGGGGTTCGACGGCGGGGCGATGGTGACGGCCTCCCACCTCCCCGGGGAGATGAACGGGTTCAAGCTCGCCCGGGAGAACGCCGTCCCGCTCTCCGGCGACCGCGACCTGCCGCTCCTTGAGACCCGGGTCGGGGAGGAGCGGGTCGCCCGTGCGGGTGGGTCGGTCCACGAGATCGCGGTGCTGGACGACTACATCGGGGCGGTGGCCGGGTTCGTCCGGGCGCCGAGACCCCTCACGGTCGTCGTGGACGCCGGGAACGGGATGGTTGGGCCGGAGGTTCCCCGGCTCTTTCAGCGGGTCCCGGAATGGCGGCTCGTCCCGATCTACCTCGAGCCCGACGGCCGGTTCCCCCACCACCACGCAAACCCGCTCGACCCAAAGACCACCCGGGAACTGCAGGAACGGGTCGTGGCCGAGGGCGCGGATATGGGGGTTGCGTTCGACGGCGACGGCGACCGGTGCGGGTTCATCGACGAGCGGGGCGAGCGCGTCCGGGAGGACCTGGTGACCGGGCTCATCGCGGAGCACCTGCTCCGGGAGTTCCCGGGGGCGACGATCCTCTACGACCTGCGGTCGAGCCGGGCGGTCCGCGAGGCGATCGAGAGGGCTCACGGTCGGGGCGTCCGCTCAAGGGTCGGCCACGCCTTCATCAAGGCCGCGATGCGGGAGGAGGGCGCCCTCTTTGCCGGGGAACTCTCCGGGCACTACTACTACCGCGATGTGGGGTTTGCCGACAACGGACTCCTCACGCTGGTCATGGTTGCAAACATCCTCGCCGCGAGCGGCCGGACGCTCTCCGAACTTGTTGAGCCCCTCGACCGCTACCCCTCGACCGGGGAGATCAACCTCGCGGTGAGCGACCCCGCGGCGGTGCTCGCGGTGCTTGCGGCGCGCTACCGCGACGCGGAGCTTGACCGGCTCGACGGGCTGACGGCGACCTACCCCGACTGGTGGTTCAACATCCGCCCCTCCCACACCGAGCCGGTGGTGCGGCTGAACATCGAGGCGGATACGAGGAGCCTCCTCGATGAGAAGAAGCGGGAGGTGCTCGCGGCCATCCGGGAGGCCGAAGGTGCGTAAGGACCGGCCCGGCACGGAACGAGGGGCGGCGCGAACTGCCTACTCACGCGAAGGCGCGAAGGCGCGAACCCCCCCGGGTTTCTTAAGCCCGGGCCGTCGCGCTTCGCGTTCTTCGCGGCTTCGCGTGTGGCCGAAGAAATGTAAAGCAGGAAGCCCCCCTTCAGGGTGGGGTGATTCACCAGCGCTGTCATTCCCAGATTCTGTGGATCGGGACGTTTGTCCCCGGGCGGTCGCGGATCGGGATCGCAGCGCCGCCGGCATACCCCACGAAAAAGAGCCGTTCGATTCTTCATAGCACGGGAAGGCGCCGTCAGTCCATTCCTTCGCCGGGATGAAGACGATGGCCGGCGGCCGGAATTTATAAGTACCCGAGATCCCACTGTTGCCCGGCAGGCTGCGGCTTGCAACCGAAACAGGGCCGGGTGAAGCGCCCGGAAATACGTATCCTGGAACAAAGCCGGGATGCAACGGGCAACCCGGTCCTCGAAGGAAGACAGGACAGTATTGATGTGGTGATGAGAATGGCGGCACAGCAGTTGGAGTCCCGGCCCTGGCAGGAGACCATGGTCCGGAAGAGCAACAACCAGGAGGAGCAGTTCAACCCCGACAAGATCAGAAGGTCGATCCAGAACGCCGGAGCGGACCAGCAACTGGCGGACGAGATCACCCGGCAGATCCAGGGGAGCACGCACAGCGGGATGACGACCTCCGAGATCGACAGCAGCGTCCAGGAGATCCTCAAGCAGCGGGATATGAATGCCTACAACAACTGGATGCAGTGGAAGAAGCAGCACCAGAGCTCGCGGTAAGGGGGTTCTTTGAGCGTTTTGCGGGCAGTCTCTCATACCGGAGACGCCATAGATCCGTCCGGAGGGGCTGCACGGCGATGTTCCGGGCGTCACGCCTGTCGGTTGTGCGGCTGCCCTGCAGAACGCGCACAATGTTTTTTATGATCCAAGAACAATATTTATATGCAGTGATATCCGGGGGATTTTCCGGATATTGAGATACAGCGCCGTTTCGGAATCAGGCCAGCTGCATACCAATTCTCGGGCCCGTAGCTTAGTCCGGTTAGAGCGCTCGGCTCATAACCGAGCGGTCGTGGGTTCGAATCCCTCCGGGCCCATGTTTTTGGATAGGATTGCATTTTGGCGGCGTGCCATCGTTCTCTCGTATCCGATCTGCCGCCATGGCGGTTGCGGCTCTGCCCGTATACCCGCAGGATGATATCGAGAATGAGATGGCCTGGTGTGAAGCGATAACGGCAGATCCAGCGCATCGACCGAAGAACCGTTAGAAAGGCCTATCTGTCGGGACGCGAGAGTCTCCTGGGAGACTATGATCGAATGGGCCGTCATCCTTCTCCTGTTTCTTGCGCTCCTGGCACTCTTCTACAAATACTCCCGGATCCAGGGCCAGGTCGAGCGAAAAGCACGCGAGCTGTTCGAGACCTGGCGCCGGGGAGAGCGGGAGGATATGGAGGCCTGGAAAGAGCAGGAACTCAGGCGCCTCTCGGATGAGAAGGCAACGATCCTCTTTGAGCGGTGGAGGCTGGAAGAAGAGGAGAAGATCCGCACCGACGCGGTCAGGCGCAGCCAATCGGTGACCCGGGGGAAGGTCACGGAGTGCCTCATCCCGTACTTCCCGGACTTCCCCTACAATCCGAAAGATGCGCGGTTTTTAGGGACGCCGGTCGATCTCATCGTCTTCGACGGGCTCTCCGACGCCGACGAGGTGCAGAACGTGGTCTTTGTCGAAATAAAAACAGGTAAAGCCGCCAACCTGAGTAGACGAGAACGTGCGGTCAGAGAATGCATCAAAGCCGGCCGGGTGCAATATTTCATCATCCACCAGTCGTTTGACGAAACCGCCAATCAGTTGCGCGATATGGGGATGAACTAGTCATACACGGCCATATCGGGTTTTGAACCGCCTCAAAAAAGATACAGAGTATCTTCCGATCAGGGCGACGGTTCGAAGGAGGCGTCCTCGTCCTCCGGGCACCCCTCCTCCCGCCGGCGGCCGCACCCGACGATCCGGATCGTCTTCCCGTGCACCAGGGCGTCGGCGACCTTCGTCCGCGCCTCGTGCAGGTCGCGCCAGAGGGTCTTTCGGGAGACGCCGAGGGCGACGGCGGCCTCCTCCTGCTCGAGCCCCTGGAGGTCGACGAGCCGCAGGGCTTCCACCTCCTCGGGGAGGACGACGACGAACTCGTCGGGCCCCCCGCAGAGCGGTCCGAAACACCGGAACGCTCCCTGGTCCCCGATCATCCGGCGAACACGGGGCCGGCCCCGCTGGCGGCGGCCACGCCCCTCGCCGGGTTCTCTCTCGTTCATGCTACCGATCTCCTGAAGTAGAGATCGGTCTCCCGTGCAGATAGTGCCTTCGCTCCGGGTCGGCGGCTACCACCGGCCGCGTGCCCGGCCGCCGCGGCCAAAACCGCGGCCGCACCCCCACGGGATGCCGCCCCGGCCGATGCCGCGAAGCACCGGCGCGGAACCTTCTTCTGGTGTCCCCGCTACAGGGGGCGAGACGCACCGCCCCCGGCGGCCGCCCGTCATCGGGCCACGGCCGGCCGGGCCGGTTCCATCAAATCCTGGCATGGTTGTATCACCTCAATTATTACACATATGAGTAAAAATATGTAAAAATATCCAATGGGGCATATCCGGTGTTCCGGGCTGTGGCGGTCTAGTTGTGGTCTAGCTGATTGTGACTCCGCCTGATCAGGCGACGTCATAACCACCCGGACCACTGCGCTTACCCACCCTGAACGCCGCATATACAGCCGTTCCGCATCGATCTACTACACCTCTCGAGCCCCGGTGGTCCGGCTAAAACCCTCGCCTATCCACGGCGACGTCGTAACCACCCGGACCACAGTATCCCGGCAGGGCAACCTATATCCCGCACCCCGCACCCTCACCGAGCATGCCCGCCGGTGAGACGAACTGGAGGAGAAGCCTCCCGGCCGACCTCGTCGCCGGGGCGACCACCGCCCTCGTCGGCATCCCGCAGGGGATGGGGTTCGCCCTCGTCGCCGGGGTCAACCCCGTCTACGGCCTCTACACCGCGATATTCTCGACGGCGTTTGGGGCGTTTCTCACCGGCTCCACCTACCTCAAGGTGATGCTCTCAAACGTCCTCGCCGTCTCGATCTACTCCGTCCTCGCCCCGGTCCCCGAGGCCGACGTCCCCGCCACCCTCTTCGTCCTCACCCTCCTCGTTGGCGTTTTCCAGCTCGGGTTCGGGCTCGTCCGGGCCGGCAGCCTCACCCGGTTCATATCGCACTCCGTCCTCACCGGGTTCGTCACGGGAGCAGCGCTCCTCATCGTCCTCGGCCAGCTCGGGAACCTCACCGGCTACCCCCTCCCGCGGGAGGCGATCCAGATCCTCGCCGTGCCCGACCTCCTCCTCCACGCAGGCGAGATCCAGCCCGGGGCCCTCATCGTCGGCCTCCTCACCATCGCCCTTGTCCTCGCCTTCCGGCAACTGGAGCGCCTCCGCCCCGTCGCCCTCCTCCTCCCCGTCATCATCGCGACCCTCCTCGCCCGGATCGCGTTCCCGGATGTCGCGATCGTCGGCGACATCGCTGCCATCCCCGCCGGCCTCCCGGCGCCCGTCATTCCCGA
>JASUSO010000037.1 GCA_030446015.1 Methanobacteriota archaeon | reverse complement strand
CTGATACCTGCACTCCCGCTCTTTTCCCTGGACTTGAGGCCTATGAACGCCCGGATGAATCGGTGTTTGTCCGAGAAACGGTATAAAGAAGAACAGCGAAGTCTCCATCGGTGATACCGCACGCGGTATCCCGCGGGAGCCGGGTGTCTCGATTGGCGTCGTGCCCCGGCCCCCACCGCGTGCCCGGAGGGCAATAGGGCTGTTGGCTATTATCAGAGATAGCCATTGCGGTCCCACGGCCTCCCGGAGCACGCATCGAGGTGTGGAACCATGAAACCAAAATTCATTTCCGGAATCGGCGCCCTGTTTGTGGCGCTGCTACTCGTCGTCGCGGTCATCGTGCCGGCGGTGAGTGCAGATAGGACCTCCCCGGAAGATGCCATAGACGACACCGATTTGAGCGAACGTCTCCAGTACGTCATGAGCCCCGAGAAAGCACCCGAACCCCAAAGTCAAACGATAGATGCAAGCGATCACATTCGCACGGTGGATCTCTCCAATCAGGGGATAGACATCTCTAATCTTGGAGAAATAGGGCCGTTGGCCATTGAATTCAAAGTCGGAGATCTGTACTTCAATGAATCTTGGGGTAGTACACCGGCAATAGCGTCTCTAAAGGACTATACCTTAACGGGTGTTCCAGAGGAAGGCCTCTGGGTCAAACCATGGGTAGAATGGAAGTTTGACGATACCGACTGGTGGGCAGGTGGCGATGTGCACTTTGAGTTTACGGATGACGGCGGAACCGCTGTTGAAGTTTGTCCGGATGGTCTTGGAACGGGCGATTCCAACAAAGGTACGCTCAGTCCCGGCTCTTTTTGCGTATACCCGGGTAATGTCTATGACTTCCACGGAAGCGTCTATCGAGGAGATGAGTCCGATAAGAGTTCAGGCAGACTGTATGTTAGGTGAAGAAGATGGATGCATCATATGCCAATCCTCTCTCCATTTTTAAAATTACTACCGAGGAGGGCGCAGCTGCTCATCATATGAGCATCGGACCCGCCTCGCTCTATCTCGTCCGGGCGTGCTTCAAGGAGATCCCGTGAATCCGAAACGTATCTTCGGCATCTGTGTCCTGTTCGCGGCGCTGCTGGTCGTCGGCGTAGCCTTTGCGCTGGTGGTGGGGGCAGAGGCAGTTCTCTCTACGAGTACTGCTCAGGAAACGCTGCGAATTGCCCCCAATAGTTCAGGCATGTCTGAAGATGAATTTATGGCCTACGCCGGGAGAATGGAGCAGAAATACGGTTCGGAGGCCGTGAGCGCATTAAGACTGCACATCCCTGACGAAACCCGCGGTCCATCTCAGGGGGCGGGTGCGACGCCGAATATCCGGTATGTGTCGGCATGGAGCGGCAGTCTGGAGATCAGGAACAATGACGGCGTGGTCCTGGCAGATTCCGACAATGCACTGGTTCTCTATGCGTTAGACCTGACCGACGAGCAGGGCAGAGATCATTACTACTGGTGGCAGTGGGGCGCTGCGAAAAACCGCGAGGATACCTGGATAGGCGACGACTCAAACCTTCGGAACTTTTGGAGCCGGGTAGAGTTCGAAAATTCCACATCAAACTTGCTATGGTACGCCCCCGATGGGGATATGCGTGGTGTTGAAAATACAGTTACATTACGGTTCGGACTCGAGTTTTCGGGTCCGGATTGCCACAACATCAGCAAGGACTTCATCCTGCACCAGGGCAAGATCAGGCCGAAACCGGGTGAATGCCGGGTGGGAAACGCCGGGAAGTATGCGGTTGACTGGGTTGGAAGTTATGAAGGAACACAGTCTATCTATGGTATCTGCGAAGAGAGGCGGCAGGACAGCGCGGGTTCGGCAGTCCTATGGACATATTGCCTGACGGCGAGTCAGTTTTAGGCTGTAGTAGCGAGTACCGGAAGCAAATTGGGGGACGTAATGCACGTTCCCGCAGCGGGAGGAGTGAAGAGACGATGGAAAAGGAAAGGAGCAGGCTTAAAAAGACAGTGCCGGCCCCTATGCTCTCTCTTGCTATTCTGGGGTGTGTCCTTCTTATGGCCGGGTGTACGAGCGAGGGGGTACTTGGCGATGTGACTTCGGTACCGACCCCCCACGTTCCAGCCAGACATCTTGGATAAGCCGATCATCAACGCTCCTGCTGGCAAGGAGGGGGCTCCTCCTTTCCTCTTTGAGTTCGATACGGGGAACTCCTCGGGCTTTGAGGAAGTGAGGGTCGATCGCCCGGGAGCGCCGACACTCATTCTGGGATCGAATGCATCGGCGACCCTCCTGATCATCGTCTCCTCGGAGGCCGACACCAGTATTGATGTCAGGGTCGTTCGGACCGACGGGTTGCCCGATGATGTATGCGTCTCCTATGTCCCGGACTCCTTCACCCTTCGGATGGGGGAGAAGGTACGCCTCAAGATGCATCTGGCCGCCCTGAACAATCGAACCATACCGGCAGAAGCGATTGTTGTCTGGATGGAGGGTGCGGGATGGGAGGTTGGGAGAGGTTTCTTCCTCGGACTGGATCATGGCGAGGCGTTGCCGGGAATGCCGGGGGACTGGACGCCTCGTCCGGCAGACAACCCCGGGGAGGATACCCCCTACATCGAGATTCACCGCGCAGGAGGCCTGAGCGTCTTCCTCCACCCGGAAGACCCCGGGTATCCCGCCATCGAAGCAGAATGCGGCGAGCAGATCCGGTGCATCTCTGCTCAGTACAAGACGGGGTTCTCGCCGGAGGAACTGGAGGCCATGAAACAGAACGGCACCTACGTCGCGATGAACTTCCCGATCCCCACGACGTTTGAGACAGGTTATCTCGTTGACGGGTCGCCGAAGGTGGTCACGGTAAACGAGGTGATAATTTTTCTGGATCTCGAAGATTATCCAGAGGCCATGATCATCACGCGGGCAGATGATGAACCCGGGGTCTGGGACACATCGCGCGACCGCAGGGAACTCCGCGACCTGGTCGCGCCGGACGTGCACGGGTCATAAGGACCGGGAGGGATCATCACGCGGCATGGCTCCCCGGCCACAGCGCTCCTGAAGCACTGACGCAGCGGAGGATGATCCGGACCCACCCATACCTATATACCCCTCCCGGAACCAAAACATAGGTGCGTATGGCCATGAAACTCAAACTCCTGGAGCTGACCGACGACAAGGCCCGGATCCTCTTTGAAGGCGAAGGCAACACCTATATCGACGCGCTCGCCGCCGAACTCATCCGCGATCCGCAGGTGGACGTGGCGCAGCGCAAGCAGGCATTCCGGTTCACGGATCCCGAACTGGTCGTCACCACAATCGGCGGTCGGAACCCTCTTCTTGCAATAACCGACGCGGCAAAGCGGCTCTCCGGTTACGCCGGTGAACTCCTCCGGCAGATGGAGAACCTCAAGACCGCATAAGCTGCCATGACAAAGAGCGCCGAAGGCTTTGCCCGGATTGCCCGGGAAGTCTTTGCTCCCATCTACCCCGTCATCGCAGAGCAGGCGCTCGCGTGGTCGGGCATCCGGGACGGGATCGCGCTCGACCTCGGGAGCGGCCCCGGCCTCCTCTCTCTCGCGCTCGCTGAGAAGAGCGATCTTGTCGTCATCGCGCTCGACGCCGACCCGGCGATGTCCCGGATTGCCCGGACAACCGCCGCCGGGAGCGCCGGCCGGATGATCCCGGTCACCGGCGACGTCCACCGTATACCGCTCCGTGACAATACCGTCTCGCTCGCCGTCAGCCGCGGCTCGATCTACTTCTGGGAGGACCGGCCGCGGGCATTTTTAGAGATCGAGCGCGTGCTCCGGCCCGGCGGCGTCGCGTACGTCGGCGGGAGTTTCGGGACGCCCGAGCTCCGCGAAGCGATCTTTGCGGAGATGCGGCGGCGAAACCCGAACTGGGATAGCGACGTCGCCAGGCGGAGCGGGCAGGCGACGCCCGATGCCCTCCGCCGAGAACTTGCAGAAAGCGGAATCACCCACGCCCGTCTCAGGGAAGAAGAGGAGGGGATGTGGGTGGAGATCAGAAAAGACGCGATCAGTCCACGCGCTCGGTGAAGATGATCGTCCCGGCGATCCGGGTGATCTTCACCTTCACCGTCTGGCCCGGTTTTGCATTCGCAACGTACATCGTGTAGCGGTCGAGCTTCACCACGCCGTCGCCGCGCTTCGAGAGGAACTGCGGAGTGACGTCCATGATCGCGCCCTCGGTCGGTTTCGCCGCAGCGGAAGAATCGGCCGTCGCTTTTCGCTTCCGCACCGGCCGGTGGCCGCCGCAGGCGTCGCACCGGAGCGTCAGGACCCGTTCGGTCTTGACGAGGCGGGTGTCGGGCTTGCCGCACTCCGAACAGATGACGTAGTCGTCGACGTAACCCTTGATGATCGTGTTGATCTGCTCCTGCTCGAATTTCCCGGAGAAGACCGCACGCGTCCCTTCGATCTTGCCGGCGGTGCCGAGCTCGCCGAGGAGGTGCTTCATCAGGTGATCCTGGTCGCGCCGGAGGATATCCGCGATCTCGGCGAAATTCTCAAGAACCGTGGTCTTTCCCTCGATAAAGACGCGGGGGACCGGAACCGTGAACCGGTCCTCGAACTCCGTCGGCTCCGTGATATTGGTATACGCCTTCTTCAGAAGGTCTTCGTATGACGGGCTCATATCACACTATTGATCGCGCGACGTCAAAAAGTGGATACCTCGCATCCTTCAGGGATGCCACCGGCAGATGGTCGGGCGGTGCGTCACTGAGCGGCCGCCTCCCGTCGCGACTGCCGGACGAGGTCGATCAGCGGCTTTACCGCCTCAGGCCTCGTTGCGGTGCGTGCCGTAAGCGCAACCGCGCCCCGGACGTCGGCACCCCTCGCCTCAAGCATCGCCGTCAGGGTATCGAGCGTCTTTCGCGGCGAGCCGCCCGAGGTGCAGAAGACGACCGTGGGTTTCCCCTCGATGCCTCGGAGGGCGCCGACCGCGGCGTTGATCGCGGGTGTCGGGCTGCCCGCCCATACGGGGGTCCCGACGACGACCGTCTCGTAACCGGAGACGTCGATGGCCGCGGGTTCGATATCGGCAGAGTCTCCCCTCATGGCCCGGCGGGCGCCCTTCAGGTACCTCCCCACCTTCGAGTAATTCGCAAGATCCCTGACCGCGATGAGATCGCCGCCGGACGCAGCGGCGACCTGCTCGGCGACCGCCCGGGTGTTGCCGGTCTCCGAGTGATAGATGATGCAGACGGACATACCGGAGGGTATGGCAGACGCGTATAAACGGCTATCGGGTGGAGCGAGACTCGCGGGCCTCGCGCGAAGAACGGGAAAAAGAGGGGGTTACTTCTTGAACTGCGGCATGAACGAACGGATCTCCGCACCCACCTGCTCGATCAGGTGCTCCTCGTCCGCTTTCGTCAGCGCGGTGAAGACCGGGCGGTTCACCATGTTCTCAAGCATCCACTCCCGCGCAAACCTGCCGTCCTGGATCTCCTCGAGGATCTCCTGCATCGCCGCGTAGGTCTCGGGCCCGATGACGCGCGGTCCCCGCGTCAGGTCGCCGTACTGGGCGGTGTTGCTGATCGAGTCGCGCATCTTCGTGAAACCGCCCTCGTAGATCAGGTCGACGATGAGTTTCATCTCGTGCAGAACCTCAAGGTAGGCCATCTCAGGCGCGTACCCGGCATCAACCAGGGTCTCGAACCCGGCCTTGATGAGCGAGGTCACACCGCCGCAGAGGACCGCCTGTTCACCGAAGAGATCGGTCTCGGTCTCCTCGGCAAACGTCGTCTCGAAGACGACCGCGCGGGTCGCGCCGATCCCCCGTGCGTAGGCGAGCGCGATGGCCCGTGCCTCTCCCGTGGCGTCCTGGTGGACGGCGATGAGAGCCGGCACACCCTTCCCCTCCTCGTAGGTCCGCCGGACCATGTGGCCGGGACCCTTCGGGGCGACCATCACCACGTCGACGGTGGGCGGGGGGACGATCTGGCCGTAGTGAATATTGAAGCCGTGGGAGAACATCAGGCAGGCGTTCTCACGGATATAGGGGCTGATCTCGGCGCGGTAGACGGCCGCCTGGGTCTCGTCGGGGAGGAGGATCTGGACTACGTCGGCGCGCTTGACCGCCTCGGCCACGGAGTATACCTCAAAACCGTCTTCTGACGCTTGCTGCCAGCTCTTTCCGGGCCGAAGGCCGATGACGACCCGGCACCCGGAATCACGCAGGTTCAGCGCCTGACCGCGACCCTGGGACCCATAGCCGATAACGGCGATGGTCTTGCCCTCCAGGGTGCGAGGGTCCGCATCGGACTCATAGTATTTCTGCACCATAGGTTCTCACACCGGGTTGGGCAGCAAACCAGATAAATATTGTATCAGAGATCCTCAGTGGTGCACCAAGGGTCACTTTAAGGTTGATGAAGAGAAACCTTACTCCCAATACGCTATTGAGGATTTGTAATGGAACTGCCAGATGTCCAGTCCAGCCTGCCGGAGGTCCGTATCAACCTGACCAGGGTGGGTGTGAAGAACGTCCAGAAACTCGTTGAAGTTGCCCGGCCTGGCAAACGGCCGGTCGTCTTCATCTCTGTCTTCGACGTCTTCGTCGATCTCCCCGGAAGCCTCAAAGGAGCGAACCTCTCCCGGAACTTCGAGGTGATCGACGACGTACTGCAGCAGGCCATCGACGGGGACGTAAAGGAGATCGAGGAACTCTGCAGCGCGGTGGCGCGCAAACTCCTCGACCGGCACGAGTACGCGGAGCGGACCGAGGTTCGGATGCGGAGCAAGTTCATGGTCCGGCGGGAGACGCCGGTCAGCGAGACGAGTTGCCATGAGGTCGTGAACGTCCACGCACGTGCAGTAGCCCAGAGGAACGACGGGAACCCGATCATCAGAAAGAGCATCGGTGCCGAAGTGACCGGGATGACCGCCTGCCCCTGCGCCCAGAACATCATGAAGGATCACGCCCTGCATGTCCTCGAGAACCTCGGTGTGGAGGAGGAGAAGATTGAGGCCTTCCTGAACGAAGTGCCGATGGCCACGCACAACCAGCGTGGGCGTGGCTTCCTCTGCATCGAGATCGATGACGACCAGCACATCAGTCTCGAAAAGATCATCAAGATCCTGAAGGACTCCATGAGTGCACGTATCTACGAGCTCCTCAAGCGGGGCGACGAGAGTTACGTGGTGATGGAAGCGCACAAGAATCCCCGGTTCGTAGAGGACTGCGTACGCGAGATGGCCCGCAAGGTGATCGCGCAGTTCCACGATCTGCCGGGAGACTCCGTAGTCACCATAAAGCAGACGAACGAGGAGAGCATCCACCAGCACAATGCATACGCAGAGCGTAAAGCAACGATAGCGGAGCTCATCTCAGAGATGGACAAAGGCACACTGTAGATCGAATAAAATTTCACATTTTTCCACGCAAACCAAATTTTCTGACAATTAGTATTACCATTTTGCACAATCGTAACACCCCAGAATGTCCCAAAGCGAAAGATATAAACTCTGTTTTCTTCATAATCCATGTTGACGTACTCGTGTACGTTTTCAGTACAGAATTGTGTGGTAACACCAGTATAGTGTTCAGAACACCATAATATCGGAATGAGGCGATATATTTGTCGAAAGTTGTAGAGATTTCCCCAACAACGAGACATGAAGGCCATTCTAAGCTCGTTCTGAAGGTCAACGATGAAGGCATCGTCGAGCGTGGAGACTGGCTCAGCATCACCCCGGTGAGGGGTGTCGAGAAACTCGCCATCGGCAAGACGATGGAGCAGGTTCCAAAGATCGCATCGCGTGTCTGCGGTATCTGTCCCATCGCCCACACCCTGGCGGGTATCGAAGCGATGGAAGCATCCATCGGGTGCGAGATCCCCGAGGACGCGAAACTCCTGCGTTACATCCTGCAGTGTGCCAACAGGATGCACAGCCACGCCATCCACAACATCCTGGCCCTCCCGGACATGTACCTCCCCGGGACCGACATGAAGATCAACCCGTTCTCCAAGGAAGAACCGGTCAGGAGCGTTGCACTCCGGATCCAGCGGATCCGTGAGATCGGCCAGACCATCGGCGAGATGGTCGGTGGAGAGGCAATCCACCCGAGCAACCCCCGCGTCGGCGGTATGTACAAGAACATCACCCCGCGTGCGAAGGCGAAGATCTACGACCTCGCGAAGGAAGCCCGTGTCCTCGTCCAGGAACAGATGGAGTTCATGATCGCGATCTTCCGGAACTACCAGAAGCGCGACTGGGCTGAGGTCGGCGGCGTCGAAGTCCCGATCCCGAAGAACCTCGGTTACCACAACCAGGGCTACATGGCCGTCGCCCCGGTCTACGGCAGCTCGAGCCTCGACGAGACCCCGATGTGGTTCCCCGAGCGGTTCACCGAAGTCCGCCCCTGGGACTGGTACATGGGCGAGGTTGAGGTCACCGAGGCCGACCCGAACTACCCGATCGGCGGCACCTCCCCCGTGGGCACGAAGGCCTGGCCCCAGATGGAAGCCTGCACCGGCGTCCCGCTCTACGACGGCCAGCCTGTCGAGGTCGGACCGCGTGCACGCCAGGCCATCTTCAAGAACTACGACGAGAAGGGCACCATCGGCCTGCAGATCGCCCGCCAGATGGAGTTCCCCGAGACCGCCTACGGCATCATCGACGCGCTCGACGCGCTCGACACCTCCGGAAAGGTAGTCGCCGATGAGATCCCGCAGGGCGACGGCTCCCTCGGATGGGCCGCGAACGAAGCGCCCCGTGGTGCAGACGTCCACCTCGCCCGGGTCAAGGACGGCCGAGTGCAGTACTTCTCGATGCTTGTCCCGACCACCTGGAACTTCCCGACCTGCAGCCGTGCGCTCGAGGGTGCGCCCTGGCGGCTTGCGGAAGTCGTCATGCGTGGATACGACCCCTGCGTCTCCTGTGCGACGCACATGATTGTGATCGACGAAGACAAGAGACTGGTGGCCCAGAAACTCATTCAGTGAGCGTACACGCATGCTATTCCGTGAGATCGTGATCGCAGGATGCGGCAACCCCCTCTTCGGAGATGACGGGTTTGGTCCTGCAGTCGTCGAGGAACTCCAGAAACTACAACTGCCCGACAACGTCAAGGTTATCGATGCCGGCCTTGGCGCCCCTCACTTCCTCTTTACCCTGATGGAAGATGCAGAGGTGCCGGTCAAGAAGCTGATCATCATCGATATCGCCGACTTCGGCGGAAAACCCGGTGATGTGACGAAGCTCCGGCCCGAGGACCTGCCGCCGGGCACCTACCGGGATGCCCATTCGTGGGATCTCTCAGAACCGCTCCAGCGATTAAAAGACGTCATCGACATCACGATCATCGGGTGTCAGCCCAAGCGTGTCGCGAGCCATGAGTTTGAACTAGGGCTCACTGAGGAGGTTGAGGGTGCCATTCCCAAAACAGTACGTATCGTACTGGAAGAGATTGGGGTAGATTATGGGGCTACTATCAACCATCAAGGAACGCATCTTTGGGCGTCGCCGGGAGAAACCACCGGAGATATCGGTAAAAACCCCGGAGAAAAGGCCTGAGGCGAAGCCAGCGGCAACTCAGCCGCAGGAGAAACCTGTGGTGGAGAAGCCTGCAGCGGAGAAGCCCGCGGTGAAACCCTCTGATGTGATTGTAAAAGAAAAGGTGGAAGTTGTACAAAAGGAGGAAAAGCCTGTGGCAGAAAAGATTACGATAGGTGAATTACACCTGAGCGGATGTACGGGATGCCTCGTGACGATTGCAGACAACTACGAGGGTCTCTTCAAGCTGCTCGATAATTACGCGGACCTCGTCTACGCGTTGACCCTGGTCGACGTGCGCCATGTCCCCGAGATGGACGTGTGCCTGGTCGAGGGTTCCTGCTGTCTCGACGACGAACTCTCGATTGAGGAACTGAAAGAGGCAAGGGCGAAGTCGAAGGTGCTCGTCGCCTACGGCGGCTGCGCGGCCTACGGCAACATCACCCGGTTCTGCCGTGGCGGTCAGTGGAACCAGCCCGGCCAGGAGGCGTTCGTGCCGATCAGCGAGATCGTCGACGTCGACCTCTACATCCCGTCCTGTCCCCCGTGCCCGCAGGAAGTCAGGAACGTCGCCGTCATGGCCTACCTGCTCCTGAGAGGAAACGAGGAACAGAAGAAACTCGCAACCGCCTACCTGACCCCGCTGATGCAGCTTGCACAGCGCGGCAACGAGGCCTGCGGCTGCGACCTGATGTATGACGTCATCAACCAGGGCCTCTGCATGGGATGCGGAACCTGTGCCGGTACCTGCCCGGTACGTGCCGTCACCATGGAGTACGGCAAGCCGAACGTGAACCGCGACCAGTGCATCAAGTGCGGCGCCTGCTACGCGCAGTGCCCCAGGAGCTGGTTCAACTTCGACGTCATGAACAACTACGAGGGCATCATGGATGCCATCAAGGGTGCTATGCAGTGAGGTGAGAACAATGGACGTACTCGGTAACTACAAGTCCGTAATCGCGGCACGCTCGACCGACAAGGACATCCTGAAGAAGTCCCAGGACGGCGGTATCATCACGACGCTCTTCGCGTACGCGCTTGAAGAGGGCATCATCGACGGTGCCATCGTCGCAGGTCCGAGCGCCGAGCCCTGGAGGCCCGAGCCCATGGTTGCGACCTCGAAGGCAGAGCTCCTGGCCGCCGCCGGAACGCGCTACACCATCAGCCCGAACCTCTACCTGATCAAGGAAGCGACCCGCAGCTACGGTCTCGACCGCGTCGGTATCGTCGGCACCCCCTGCCAGATCCAGGCGACCCGGAAGGCTCAGCTCTACCCGATCGGCATGCGCGACGTCGACGACAAGATCGCCCTCGCGCTCGGTATCTTCTGCATGGAGAACCTCTCCTACCAGGCGCTCGAGGCGATCGTCGAGGACCACTGCAACCAGAAGATGGAGTCCGTCAAGAAGATGGACATCGGCAAGGGCAAGTTCACGGTCTACACCGAACGCGGTGCAGTCAGCCAGATGCCCCTCAAGCTGATCCACAAGTACGTGCAGCCCGGCTGCCACGTCTGCCTGGACTACGTCGCGAACCTCGCCGACATCTCGAGCGGCTCCGTCGGCAGCCCCGACGGCTGGAGCACGGTCTTCGTCCGGAGCATGAAGGGCAACGCGGTCTGGGACGGCGCAATCGCCGCCGGATGCTTCGAGACCAAGCCCATCGACCAGGTCAAGCCCGGCCTCGACCTCGTGGCGAAGCTCGCCACCGAGAAGATCACGAAGAACCAGAAGCACGTCGACGAGCGTAAGACTGTGGGTCTCAAGGCGGACGGAACCCCGAAGGGTCTCCGGAACCCCTACGAGTCCCCCTGAAAACACTTTTTTTCCGGCTCTTCTGGCTTTGATCTAAAGCGCTCAGGAGAGTCATTTCCGGGTCTTCACGGCATGAACGCCAGGAAGACGTGAGCGCCGGATATCCCCGCGGTCCGTCATCCTTTCATAGCACCCGGCCTTGAGCGGTATCTCGACAGAGCCGACTCTTCGTCGATATCCGGCCGGACGTCCCTACCCGGAGGTAGCGGGCATCATCTCAAAAAAAGCGATGGGGGATCTCTCCCCGCTACGGGCTCCTTTTAGCCGGCGAGAGATGGCAGATGCTCTCTGCCGTCATACGTTACGCTGAAGTGATCTTTCCGGATGGTGTGTTCGTATTCAGTCCCTGAACAGTACCTGGTATGTTACCGATTCCGCTCCAAAAAAGTCCCTGCAGAACTCCGCTGCCTTCGAGGGTTCATACTCTTTGCAGCTGAAGATGTCGAGGTAGGCCGCGTTGGTCTCGTTCGCGAAGTGACCGGAGACGAGCGATGTCTCGATGAGCTGGGTCATGGAAAACCCTGCAACCCTCTCGTTCGGGCCGAAGTGGATGATCTGTGGTTCGCCGAACCTCTTCATGTCGATGAGGTCGCACAGTTCGATGATGAACCGGTGGATCTTCTCCGGGTCCCGTATCGATGCCGGGTCGCACCCCTTCAAGTCAACGCTCGTGTACAGCCCCCAGCACCCGCGCTGCTTGAACTGTGCAACGATCTCTGCGTCGCTTAACGTTTCTGCCATAACGTTGCCCGCTGCAACGTTGTTTGCCATTGCCTTGCTAACCATGATTCTCACCTTCGAGACATGCTCTGATCGAATGAGCACTGTAGTTTTTGATAGTTCTGATTTTAAACTTATCCATCCTGCTAATGAGGAATAACCGTTATTTCGCAATTAGGCGCGAGTAATTCCGAGGTATTAAAAATTCTAAGGCGTATTTTTGACAGTTTTTCGATTTGCAGACTTTACGCAGCCTATTTCCATTTTAGTAGTCAAAATTAGCACCATACGTAATACCAAGTATGAACAATTTCAGACAGGAGATTTTTTCCGCGGAGTTTGCTCCGGGGGTTTTCGGGCGGAAGGGGTCTAAAAAGACAGGTCTTTCTTCGTGACGGTTTTCGGATATAATTTCGGATCGGAAAAACCAATAAGTCTGAGAAAGGAGATATCCGCCCCCGTACCGGTCTCGAACCCGACCGAAAGTCAGCCGGGCGATGACTACGGAACCTCATTTTCAGCTCCTGAAATCGGAACATCTTTGCCGGACAACGCGCACCCCGGGCCTCCCGTCACAGACCCAACCGTGGTCCCGGGACATGACCTGCCGCAGCCGGGTGCCTTCACCGGACATCCGGCGGCTCGCCGATCACTCCCCCTCCCCGCCGCCGATCTCTTCGATCGACCGGCCGGAGACGACCGACCGGGGCTCCGTCGCGACAGGGTCTCTCTCCGGGTCGGCCTCGGCATCGTCCTTCTTTACGAGCAGCCAGGCCTCGCCTTTCCCGGTTCTGAAACGGGTGAGGGCGTAGCCGCCCCGGAGTTTCTCCCCCTCCAGCCGGAAGGAGACGTGGCCCCGCCGGATGGCCTCGGCGACCCCGACCTCCTTTCCCTCCCTCTCCGTGAGGTTCCGGTAGGTCCCCCGGTCCCAGATGAGAACCGTCCCGGCCCCGTAACTCCCCTCCGGGATGACGCCCTCGAAGTCGGCGTAGTCGAGCGGATGATCCTCCGTCGGCACGGCGAGGCGCTTCTCCTTCGGGTTTGTCGAAGGCCCTTTCGGGACCGCCCAGGACTTCAGCACCCCGTCGACCTCCAGGCGGAGGTCGTAGTGAAGCGTGCTCGCTCTGTGCTTCTGGATGACAAAGACGGGGTTAGAGGAGACCTTTCGTTCCCCCGGCGGCTCCGGTGTCCGGGAGAAATTCCTCTTCGCACGATACTCTTCAAGCGTGTCGGGATCGGCCATACCAGAAATCCAGCGCGGCCCAAGATAAGGGTTTTCCCGGTCCCGGTGCTCCGGCGCGGCCGTCAGGAGAGCACGCCGGCAGTCATGCGGGCGGAAAATGAGTGAAGCGCCCGGGTCTAGAGATTCCGCTCCGACGCCGGGACGATCCGGATGTTCATCTTCTCCGAACCGATGATCAGGATCCCCTCCCCCGGCTGGAAGTTGAGGAGGTCCTTCTCGCTCACCTCGAAGAACTTGGCGTTCTCCTGGGCCTGCTTCTTGTTCTCGGAGCGCATGCAGAACTTCACGGCGATGTTCGCGAGGATCTCCTCGTTGAAGTGGGCGATCAGCTGCGACGCGAGGATCAGCGAGACCCCGAACTTCCGCATCTCGGTCGCGTACTTGTTTAAGACCGCCTTGATTGAGGTCTTCGAACCGCTCTTCTGGCTCACCAGGAGTTTCGCCTCGTCGACGATCACAAAGAGCCGGAACTTCGCCCGCTCGTCCTCCGTCCCGCGCGGGATCTCGCCCATCGCCTGGAGGGTGTAGTAGATCCGCCGGAGGAAGAGGTCCGCAAAGAGGTAGCGCAGATTCTCCGGGAGGGCGTTCAGGTTGATATGGGTTATCCCCCCGGAGAGGATCGTGGGGATCGAGATCTTCTCCTCGCCCGAGAAGAGTTTGTAGTCGAAGATATCCTCGAGGTAGGCCGGGATCGCCTCGTCCTCGCAGTTCATGATCTCCCCCTCGATATCGTCGAAGTCAAGCACCCGCGTCCAGGTTTCGGTCTTCCCCGTTATCCCGGACATCCGGTAGCAGTCCTTGATGATGTTCTTGATCTTTCTGCGTTGCTGAATGCCGAGCGTCGGGAAGTTGATCGAGATGGCGTCGACGAAGTCCGAGGTCGCCCGGAGCGGCGTGATCTCGTCGATAGCGGGGTCGAGTTCCAGCGGGTTGAAGAAATACTCGCCGCCCTCGCGGATCTTGTACGACCGGATGTTCCCGCTGCTTGCGGCCATGTCCCCGTGGAAGTCGATCAGGATGACCGGCATCGCCTGTGCCGCGAGTTCCGAGGCGATGCACCGGATCGTCTCGGTCTTGCCGGCGCCCGAGCCGCCGAGGATGATCATGTGGCCGTTGTTGAGCTGGCCGGGGGACCAGTTGACCCGCTGCCCGTCCTGCGCATACCCGAGGAAGATGTCGAGCCCTCCGGGCCGGGGGCCGGCTGCCGGGAGGGGGGGCGGTGCGGCGGAACGCCGCTCCGAAGCGGCGGCGGCGGAGGCAGGCGGAGCGGTACGCCGGGGTGGTGCGGGCGGCGGCACGAACGGGAGCGGCTCCTCCATCTCCTCCTCGTCTTCCTCTTCTACCTCTACCTCATCCTCTTCTTCTGCCTCATCGGGGAAGATGGGCTCCTCCCACTCGTCCTCCTCAACCGCAGGCGCCGGGACCGCGACCTCCTCCATGGCTGGCGACGGGTCCCGGAGGACGGGGATGAACGGCTCCTCCGCCGGGGCGGGGCGGTCGATGACGAGTTTCTCGGCAACCTCGGCCATCAGCGCCCGTCCGAGATCGCGCAGGCGCATATCGTAGAGGTTCCGGTCCCTGACGATGAACCGGGAGAGGTCGACCCCGTCCTCCTCGCGCACCCCCTCGAGGACGTAGATCGCGTCGTCGAGCTCCGCAAGCACTCTCGCGAGTTCGCGGCGGTGGGCGGGCGACGCGCGGATACGGTCGTAATCCTCGCCGCAGGCAAGGTAGCGCAGGACGGTGAACGTCGAGTAGAACGACTCAAGAAGCATGTCGTAGTGCTCCCTGACAGCCGGGTCGATCCGCTCGAGCATCCCCTTGAGGATGTACGCGAACTCCGGCGGGAAGGTGTAGACGACGCCGTCGGCCCTTGCACTGTCGAGATCGTACGCGTAGGCGAGAACTGCGCACCCGGCCGCCCTGAGCCGGGAGGCGAACCGTTCGCACTCGGTAAAGAGGCCCGGACAGTTGTTGAGGAGAAAACTGATGAACGTCTCTTCCGTGCGGGGGAGCGCGGACGGGAAGGTCTTGTTGACGAACGACCCCTTCACCGTCCCTGCGAGGAGGGCCGGGACGACCTCGTGGATCTCGCGGGCGAGGCTCTCGATGTCCAGCGCCCGGAGCCGCGCCTCCATCAGCGACCGGGCTATCGCCTCGCCGGTCGGAGTCGACGTCAACACCGTCGTGCCGTGGCAGGAGACGGACTCGATGAGGCCGACCTGCCTGAGCGCAAAGAGCGGTCCGGAGGTGTAAGCGTAACAGCTCTGTTCGATCACGCCCGCCCCTTCTCCCCGGGACGACGCGCTGTTCTGGGCGATGTAGATGTAGAGGAGGGTCTCGACGATGTCGCGAACCTCCTGCAGCCGGAAGTCCCGCAGGTACTCGGTGACGGCGGGAGGAAACGACTCCATCAGGGCAGGAATCTCGGCATCTGCATAGCCTGTGGCTTTGAGTGCTTTGGCAAGGTCTGTCGGCACGGATTCACCAGCGGATGGGTTCTTCTCGTGGTGCGGGATACCGCGTCACGCGATGCAGCCCTGCAGGCGGTCGCATCCGTGAAGCGAGCAGTTGGAATAGTTTCGCTCTCCGACCTATTAAACATAGGCAGTTTGGAGAAAACCGGCCGCATCCGGCAGAATGCTCCCATATCAGCAAGGTGCTTCCCTTGCACTACCCCGGCGGGGCGGCCGCCTCATCCCCAGCCGGATATCCGAAACCCAAGCCTGCCTGCGGCCGCCCGACCGACCCCGATAACTCATAACTCGCCAGAATCTCGGGGATTATTTCATGAGTATAATTTTATATTATTGTCATTATATATTCCCCTGCCGAGGTGACACACCGTGACTACCCTTACCGAACAGCAGCGAGTGGGCATCGTCATGGCGCTCCTCGTATTCTCGGTCATCCTGACCTACTACGTTCATGCCGTCCTGATGCTCGGGACCGTCTTTTCGCACTTCTTCTACATCCCAATCATCCTGACCGCGCTCTGGTGGGAGAAACGGAGCGTGCCGGTCGCCATCTTTCTCGGCGGGCTCGTCGTGGCGAGCACCCTCCTCTACCGGCCCGATCTCCTGACCCTGAACGACTACGCACGCGTGCTGGTGTTCATCGCCATCGCCTTCGTCGTCGCGTCCCTCTCCGAACAGCTCAAAGGACGGGGGCAGGAGGTGAAACGGCAGAGGGACCTCGTACGGCACTACATGGACGTGGTGGGCGTCCTCCTCGTCGTCATCGGCACCGACCACACCGTCCGGCTCGTCAACCGCCACGGGTGCGAACTCCTCGGCTACCGGGAGGAGGAACTGCTCGGGAAGGACTGGTTCGACACGGTCGTCCCTGAACCGCTCCGGGAGGCGCGGCGGCGGGGTTTCGACGAGGCGATCGCCCGGAGGACCGCTCTGCCGGGACAGCGGGAGCACCCCGTCGTCACGCAAACCGGCGACGAACTGATCCTCGCGTGGCAGTATACCGTGCTCACCGACGACGAAGGCCGGCCGATAGGGGTGATCGGGTCGGGAACCGATATCACCGAACGAATTTTTGCCGAAGAACGGCTGCGGAAAGCCCACGACGAGGCGAACCTCTACCTCGATATCATGACGCACGATATCAACAACGCGAACGCCGTCGCGCTCGGGTATGCCGACCTGCTCGAGACGACGCTCGATGCGGGGGAGGAGCGGGAGATGGTCCGGAAACTCAGGGCCGGCGTCGACCGGAGCATCGAGATCATTCAGAACGTCACGACGATACGGCGACTGCACGCCCATGAGACGGCGATGAAGCCCGTCGACCTCGACGCAGTCGTCAGGGCCGAGATCGCCCACCATCCCGGCGCCCGGATCGCGTATCGGGGAGAACCGATCGAGGTCATGGCAGACGACCTCCTCTCCGAGGTCTTTGCGAACCTCATCGGCAACGCAGAGAAGTTCGGGGAACCGGGAGTCGAGATCTCCGTCAGGGTCGAGGAACGCGGCGATCAGGTCGAGGTCGCGATCGAGGATACCGGGCCGGGGGTGCCCGATGCGATCAAACCAACCCTTTTTGCCCGTTTTGCGCCGGGGAAGAACAGCAGGAGCGGGAAGGGGCTCGGGCTCTACATCACCCGCACCCTGATCGAGCGCTACGGCGGCCGGGTATGGGTCGACGACCGGGTGCCGGGGAGCCCGGAATGCGGCACGGCGTTCCGGTTCACCCTCCTCACGTCGGGCCGGAGACAGAAACCGCCGGCGACCTCCCTGCCGGTCACTGCCAGATCCTGACCGGGTCGATGGCGGCGTCGATGATCAGGTCGAAGTCGAACGCGTCGAGCCAGCCCATCTTCTCGAACATCCTCATGAAGCAGACGCCCACGACCTTCGCCCCGGGATGGGACGCGACGACCGCCTGCACCGCTTCCTTCTCGACCGGGACACCCGGCATCGAGAGACCGCCCATCAGGACGATCACCTTCGGGTCGAGGCTGACCGCGTCGCCGGAGACCTGCATCCCGACACCTTCGACGGGGAGAATCACCCTCGCCGCCGCCTCGTCCACGTAGGGCACGTAGACCTGCTCAAGAGAGAGGTCCCGGACGGCGAACCCCAGGAGTTCGATGAAGGGGGTGCAGGTTCCGGGGCAGCCGTAGTAGGCGACCTGGTCGCCTGCAGTGAGCCCGAGCTCGCGGAGGTACTCCTTGAACGGCCGGAGGAGCCCCGGAACGCCGGAACGTTGTTCTTTCAATTCCATGAAAGTCTGGTTGTCGCCGCGGCATATACCGGTTCCGATGCGGCCAATTCCTAGAGCAGCCCGCACCCGGAGAGGTGGTAGAGTTTTCGGACGCGCTCGGCCGCCTCCTCCGATACCGCTTGCTGGATACGGACGAGGATGGTCTCGATATCCTCTTCGGGCATGCACCCGAGGTCCTCCCGGCCGGAAAGGATCTGGTCGACGAGGTACCCCCACTCCTCGTCCGAGAGCCGGCCGACCCGCTCCGCGAAATCTTCCTCGTCCGCTGCGATGTGGTTGGAGACCGGCGGGAGGATCGAGTGGAACTCGTGGCCCGACTCCGGGCAGAGGACACCGCTGTACTCGGGGGCCAGTTTTCTCAGGATGGCAAAGTCCCTCTCGTCAAGTTCGCGTGCCATGGTTCCGTCCGTTCACGGGAGGCGTCTTTTAGCAAAAAAGTATTGGGCAACTACGACTCCGAGAGGAGTTTTCCCGCCCGGGCGATGCTCTCGGTCTTGAGTTCCTCAAAGAAGATGGTGACCACCTGCGGGTCGACGCCGAACGTCCTTGTGACCGCGGCGGTGATCTCGTCTGCGAGTATCCGTTTCTGCTCAAGCGTCCGACCCTCTGCCATACGAATGGTTATTACCGGCATGATCTCTCAAAAGAGTGTAGGGCGGAGCGGTATTTATCGTTGCGCAAACGTCTCGAAACAGGGAATCGGGAACGGCGTGCCGTCACCCGGCAGGCACTTCACCCGCCATCGTGAGCCCCACGATATCCCTGACCGCCTGCCCGAACGGTTCCCACGCTTCCGGCGGCACCCGCCGCCGTCCGGCGTTCGCGATCCGGGCGGCCGCACCGCTCACCTCCCGCTCGAGAATCCGTCCAAGCGCCTGCCGGGTCCCGTTCTTCCCCGGGACGCACCGGAGGAGGAGCGTCTCCGACCCCGGCCGGCGGCGGGTGCCGCCGGGTGCGCCGAGATCCGCGATGTCGTCGGCGACCTGCATCGCCTTCCCGGCGGCGAGGCCGAACTCGCCGAACGCGGCGACGACCGCATTCTCCTTCCCCGCCGCCATCGCCCCCCAGGCGGCCGCAAGCGAGAAGAGGCACCCCGTCTTTCTGGCGACGATCGTATCGTAGAGTTCGGCCGGCGGGAGCGTCGGCCCCCCGAGCATCTCCCAGGCCACCCCCCGGGCCATCCTCCGCTGGGCCGACGCGAGCATCGTGACGTACCCGGCGCCGTACGGGGCGGCGAGCGCGTAGGGGAGGGCGAGGACGCCGATGGCGTCCAGGATCGCCCGTCCCTGCCCCCGGGTGAGGTGGAGGGAGGGGGCCCCCCGCCGGATGGTATCCCCGTCCAGCATATCGTCGAGGATGAGGCTTGCGGCGTGAGCGAGTTCGACGGCGCAGGCGAGGTCGAGCGCCTGCCGCGTGAGAGACGCCTCAGGCGCAAGACCGGCGTAGATGTAGAGGAGGAGCCCCGCCCGCATCCGCTTTCCCCCGAGGAGGAGCGGGAGGACGCCGGGATCGATATCGGCCTCGCCGCCCACCGTCTCCGCGATCCGGCGGTTGACGGCAGGACGCACTCCCACAAGGAACTCACGAAACGGTATCATGGCCTCTCACCCACGCCGATGCCGGTTAGGACATCCGGACGGTAAAAAGGTGTGGGTCGGGTTGCCGGGGGTATCTTCACCGGCCGCAGGGCCGTTACGCCAGCTGCGCCAGGATGTGCTGCACCGTCTCGGGGTAGCGCTTCTCGAGCCGGTTCTTCTTGAGGTTCTCCCGCACGATCCAGCGGATATCCTGATCGTCGAGGGTCGCAAGCTGTCGCAGGTACTCAAAACCAGGCGCGGGAAGCGCGGCGATGACCACGCTGAGCGTGTAGCCGAGGGCCTTTCGGAGCGTACGGAACTCCTCGGACTGCCGCTCTTTTGCGGTGTAGACGCGGATCAGGCTCTTGCGGTGGAGCCGGAGCGCCGCCTCTGCGAGGTCGGGTTCGGCCAGGAGATCCGGCTCGGCAATCCCCGCGACCGCGGCCCGCATCGCAAGCCAGGAACCCCCTTCCACCCAGCCCTCCAGCTCGAAGACCGTTGTATCGGGCTGCCGGGAGAGGAGATCCTGGAGCCCCATCGCCACCGCCTCCCGGATCCGCCACCGCGGATCGGTCGAGGCCTCCGCGAGGTGTTTGAGCGCCTCCTCGACGTGCCCCGGCGAGACCGACCCGATCGCCCCGATGCCCCGGACGCCGCAGAACCCGAGGAACTCGTGCGGATCGCCCGTCGGGGCGTCTTCCGGTGCGATGCAGGATAATTCGATGCAGAGGTTCCACAACCGGTCCAGATCGCCGGGGTCGGCAACGGCAAACTCCTGCACGGTTCCGGCGAACGCCGCCGCAAGCTCAAGGTTCGCCCGGGGCCCGGGAAGGCGGCTCTCCGCAACAAGGTAGGCAAGCAGGTCCCCGGCGTCGCCGCTCGATAGAAAACCCGTGAGCAGCCGGGCAACCTCCTTGATATGGATCTCTTTGCGGTTCATTCTCTGTAGAGAAGAACGACCCCGGGGCAGTAAAAATGATCGCTACCGGGCAGTCAGGGTTGCGACAAAGGCATCAAGCGCCGCATGGACGTTCTCGCCGCTCCGCGCGGAGATCGGGTGCACCGTCTCCCCCGGGAGATCCCGGCTGACGGCCTCGGGCATCGCATCAGGGCAGTCGCACTTGTTTGCCATGAACGCGAGCGGCACACCGAGAGCCTTTACCTGGTCGTAGAAGTACCGCGTCATCGCGTCCACCCCCTTTGTGGCGTCCACGACGATGATCGCGCCGTCCATCCCCCGCGAGAGGATCTGCCGGACAAACTCGAACCGCTCCTGCCCCGGCGTGCCAAAGAGGAAGACAGACTTATCTCTCACCGTCAATCTGCCGAAATCGAATGCGACGGTCGTGGGACCCTCTTGTGAGGACGCCTCGATGTGGCGGCTGCGCGGGTCGAGCGCCTGGATAAAACTGGACTTGCCTGCGTTGAAGGAACCGAAAACGACGATCTTGAGCCTGCCTTCTGCCATTAGACATCTATCTGCACCGGGATGTTTTAGGGTTTCCGCTATGATTGCGCTACGGCGGCGATAGCGATGCATCCGACCAGATCCGCGAAAGATCATTTCCATACGGGCCGACAACGGCGAAATGATCGATCCCGTGTCCCACATGGGCCTTTGCCCCTCGCGGTGCATGCGCCCAACATCCATATAACCGGCGGATCCAAGGTACTGGTATGGAGCCGGACGAAACGGATACCATCGTGCAGGAGATCAGAACCACTCTGGACAATCTCTTCCTTGCAGAGAAGCAGGCGCGGCTCCAGGTATCCGCACTTGAGGAACAGCAGTACCCGCTGGCTGCGACGTTCGAGATGGTCAGCGACATGGATACGGGCACCGCCATCGAGGAGGCGCTTGACAGGTTCGGCTTTGAGTACCACTCCATCGATGAGGACGCCGAACTCTGGATCTCGGACGAGTACGGGTTGATGGTCTTCCTCTACTTCACCGACCCGGACGGGCGGTACTACAACTACAGGATCGTCACGTTCGACGTCGTCGGCGAGGAAGAAGGGGTATCCACGTAACCGGCGCGGGAGAATGGCGGGAAGATGCCGCGGCAGGTGCTATATACCGTAAACGAGATCGTGTCTGCGACGAAAACCTGGAGGGATTGAGATGGAGCGCTCGGTAAAACGCCTCATGGAGGACAGGGAGAAGCGGCGCGAGGAGAACATCGGCAAGTACATCGAACAGCTCTCGGACGAGAGCACCCC
>JASUSO010000036.1 GCA_030446015.1 Methanobacteriota archaeon | reverse complement strand
ACGTTCCGTCCGTCGCACTTCACACCTTCGGTGTTCGAACTCCTTTCCCTTCGGGAAAGTCGCACTTCGCGTGAGACCCACCTCGCCCATCTCTATCGGAAAGCGAGTGTTATCCAGAGGTTGTGGAAAGCATTTCAACAGGGCCGTTTTTCTGCATGCCAACGGTGTTTGCGTATATCGGCAGCCCCCACGGCAGCCGCTCCAACACGTATGCGCTGGCGAAGATGATGCTCGACCGCCTGGCGGAGAAGGACGGTGCGGTCCGCTACGAGATATTCACCCCTGCCGAGACGACCGTGCGCTACTGCAAGGGCTGCTGGACATGCATGATCAAAGGGTTCTGCCCCCAGGATGAGCACGACGATATGAAGATGCTCAAAGAGCGGATGGAGGACGCCTCGTTCATCGTCCTCGGCTCCCCGGTGTACACGGTCAACGTATCCGGGCAGATGAAGACGTTCTTCGACCGCCTCCCGGCCTGGCTCCACACGATGCGGCTCGCCGGGAAAGCCGGCGTCACCGTCGCGACCACTGCGGGAAACGGCCTTCCCGAAGTGCAGAACTTCCTCGGGATGATGATGACGTCGCTCGGGGTCAAGACCGTCGGAACGCTCGGAACCCACGGGTCGCTCCCTGGCCACCTCTACGATCCGGACGGGGCACGGAGGGACGCCCATGCACTGGCCGATGCGGTCTACCCCTACGTGACGGGGGAGTGCGCCGTCACCACCGACGAGTACCTGGAAGAGGTCTTCGGCATCATGAAGCACAAGATCGCGATGGGCGGCGGCAGCGTCCTTGCTGGGGATCTCGAGTACTGGACGCAACACGGCTATCTCGACTGCACCAGTTTCGGCGACGTGCTCGCGAAGAAGCAGGGGTCGCCGGCACAGGAGGCGCGTAGATGAAGAAGTCGTGGCTGCTCCTTGGGGTCATCGTCGTCATCGGGCTTGCGGGGCTCGCCGTTGCCACCCTCCCCCTGCCGCAGGGCCTGGTAGCCTTCGATTCGCCGGAAGGCCGGGCCCTGCTCTTTCGGAGCACGGCAAACGCGGATTACTTCCCTCTTGCCGAGCACTTCGTGACCGAGGAGCACCTCACCTACTGCGGTCCGGCGAGCATGGTGATGGTGCTCAACGGCCTTGGGGTTCCCGCGCCCGAGACGCCGGAGTTCGGAGAGTACCGCTACTTCACCCAGGACAGCCTCTTCGCACGGGCCGACGTCAGGGAGATTGCGGACCCCGATGCCGTCTCAAAGAACGGCATGACCCTGCGTGAGGTCGGGGCGGCCCTTGGGCAGTACGGCGTGAACGTGACTGTCTACCACGCCGACGAGAGCAGCCTCGATGAGTTCCGGAGGCTGGCCGCGGAGAACCTGGCCCGGGAGGGCGACTTCATCATCGTAAACTACCTCCGGACGGCCGTCGGGCAGGTGGGCGGGGGCCATTTCTCGCCGGTTGCCGCGTACGACGAAGAGTCGGACCGGTTCCTGATCCTCGACGTCGCGAGATACAAGTATCCCCCCATCTGGGTCCCGGCGGAGGATCTCTTCTCGGCGATGGATACGGTCGATTCGGATTCAGGGGAGCGCCGGGGATTCATCTCCGCTGCGTTCCGGCCCGAAGAGTGAAGCCGGGGAACCCCCCGCGGCAACATTCTTTTGTAAAAATAGGGAGCGGCCGTTCAGACGGCCCCTGCCGGTTCCTCCGCAGTCACCTCGTGGCGGTCGAGCGCCCACCCGACCAGCAGCGCGGCCGTCGAGAGGGGGAGGGCGACGACGAGCGGGTCCACGTCCTGCCACGGCGCGGAGAGGAGCGCCGGCACCCCGAAGAGGAGGTTCGAGAGCCCGAGCGCCGCCGACTCCTTGACGTGGACGAAGGCCGTCCACGCGAACCAGGCGACCGTGCCGGTGACGAGGCTCATCTTTGCCGCCCGGAGCGAGGGGCTGCTGCTGTACATGGCATGGGCGTAGGTCGGCAGGAACGCCGATGCACAGAGGCCCATGAACATCGCCGTCGCCCGGGCGATGATGCTGCCCGGCATGACGAAGGCGAGGACGATGCTCACGACGATCATGACGATGGTCGCGATCTGGATCGGCCGCATCGCCGCCCTGCCGGAATCGGTGCGCCGCAGGACGTCGAACCCGAGCGACGTCCCCATGACATGGAAGAGGGAGCTGAGCGTGGACATTGCTGCTGCAAGGAGCGTCAGCATGAAGATGACGACGAAGAGGTCCGGCATCGAGACGTTGATGAAGTTCGGGATGATCGTGTCGACGTTGCCGTCGGTCGCCGCCGCGAGAGCGATCACGCCCTCCGTCCGGTAGAAGTAGACGTTCGTGAGCGCGCCGACCGTGAAGGCGACCCCGGTCATCATCAGGATGAACGGTCCGCCGACGAGGACCGCGCGGTTCAGAGCCCGGCTGTCCTTGACGGTCATGAACCGGACGACCAGCTGGGGCTGCGCCAGCACCCCGATGCCCACCCCGAGGACGAGCGTCGTCACCAGCGTGAGCCAGATCGGCGACCCGAACTCCGGCATGGACGCCCACCCGGTCATCCCCCCGGCGGCGAGCGCCTCCGGGACGAGGTCCGACATCCCGGCAAGGGCAGTATGCGCCTCGACGACGCCCCCGAGCTGGACATAGGTGAGCACGAGGAGGACAGCCATCCCGACGAGCATGATCCCGCCCTGCAGCGCGTCGGTGTACATGACGGCGATGAGCCCGCCGAGCACCACGTAGAGGGCGACGATCACGGCGAACGCGATGAGCGCGGTGGTGTAGGGGATCTGCAGCGTGCTCGTGATGAACTGGGCGCCGCCGATCAGGATCGCCGCCGTATACAGCGGCATGCCGACGACGATGACGAGCCCTGCGGCGTACCGCATGAACGGCGATCCGTAGCACTTCCCCATCAGGTCGGGGAAGGTGACGGCACGGAGGTTGTGCCCGATCCTGCGCGTCCGTTTTCCGAAGAAGACGAACGCGATGAAGATCCCGAGCCCGATGTTGAGGACGGTCAGCCAGATCATCCCCATGCCGAGCTGCGCCGCAACCCCGCCGAAGCCGACGATGGCGGAGGTGCTGATGAAGGTCGCGCCGTAGGAGAGGGCGAGGACCACGGGATGGATCTTTCTCCCGGCGACCATGTAGTCGTCGTCCTCCTTCGTCCGCCGGTAGCCGAGATAGCCGAGGCCGACAGTGAGAACGAGGTAGACCAGCGTTATCGCGACGAAGAGCCCCGTATCAACTGCCACCCTGCTCACCGTCGACGCCCTTGTTCCAGTTCAATAGACCATACACTATGCATGCGAGCGTGAGGCCGAGCGCAAGCAGATATCCAACCCAGATCGCGGGATCAGGAATGCCAAACATAACAAACCACCTGACGGTAACGAAAAAACCGTTACATTACACGGGAACTCAGCAAAAGGGCCGGTTCCCTAACTAAAGAAGAATGCGTTCTGCGCAAACGTGCAGTGCACGTTCGAACAGTTCTGCACTGGCGTGCAACAGGACTCTACATGATTGCTCATTATCGAGTACCTAAACAGATTCTCGATCTATCGTATTTAAACCATCCGATTTTCCATCCTCTCAAGCGGCGAAGGACCGTACCGTTGCGTGATTCCGCCACTCCCGGAGCCCCGACGCACCACCGGCTGCCGTAACGCCGGCAGGCTCCGGTCGCGGCCATCCAGAACGGTGATATGGACGGACGGCGTACCGGATGTTGTTTTGGGGCGGGATGAACCATGGACGGCACGGCGGAGATCGTTTCAGCGGCACTGGGCCTCTCGTTCGAACTCCTGGCCCGGACGGTCCCGATCGTCGTCGCCGGCGTCCTGATCGCCGAACTCCTGATTGCGCTCAAGATCACCGACCGGATAGCGAGCGTCGCCTACCCGGTCACGACGTTCTCCCATCTCCCCCGGGAGTGCGGGGCGAGCTTTCTCCTGGCGTTCGTCTCACCGCAGGCGGCCGACGCGATGCTCGTCGACTACCACCGCAGGGGGATGATCGGGAGGAGCGAACTCGTCGTTGCGGCGCTCATCAACTCCTTCCCGTCCGTCGTGATGCACTGGCGCTACCTCATCCCGGTCTACGTGCCGCTGCTCGGGGTCTTCGGCCTGATCTACTTTGGCATCCTGATGGGGATCGGGTTCCTCAAGACAGGGATCGTCATGGCGGCCGGGAGGGTGCTGCTCCCGGAGCCTCCCGCATCCGGGCCGCCGGAGAAGGCGGCCGGGCCGGCCCCATCCGTCCGCGAGGCGTTGCGGGCATCGCTCGGACCGGCCGCAAAGACCCTCCGCCGGATCCTCGGGATCATGATCCCGACGATCGTCGCCGTGGCGTTTCTGGTCGAGGCGGGCGTCTTCGACGCCGTCGCGGCGTACCTGGAGGGCGCGAGCCGCCTCTTCCCCATACCGCCCGAGGGGCTCGCGATCGTCGCCGCGAAGTTCGGGTCGTACGTCGCCGCGGCAAGCCTTGCGTCCGGGCTGCTCGCGGCGGGGGATATGACAGGCAGGGATATCGTCATCACGCTGCTCGTGGCGAACCTGCTCACCAGCGTCGTCACCTACCTGCGATGGCTCGGGTCGTTCTACGCCGCGATCTTCGGCCCGAGGCTGGGCACCGAGATCATGATCTTCGCCGTCGTCCTCCAGGACGGTCTTTTGCTGGCGGCGATCTTCCTGCTGGCCTGGTTCTGGTAAGAGAGACGTAGCCGGGTGGGAGCCGGAGCCCGCATCCGGAGCATACCGTGAAAAAGGTTTTTCATGCTGCAGGTGGTAGCCCGGAAAAAGGAGGTTCAAGACGATGGCAGAGACTGTTCTGACCGAAGAGAAAGGAAGGCTGTTCATCCAGCGCATCTTCGCGGCATCGCGCGACCGCGTCTGGAAGGCCTGGACGGACCCGGAACTGATAGCACGGTGGTGGGGGCCGGCGAGTTTTACGGGGCTGGACTTCAGGGTCGACCTCCGCGAGGGGGGCAGGTACCTGTTCGGCATGCGCCTGCCCGACGGCCGGGACTTCTGGAGCACGGGCGTCTACCGCGAGATCGTCACGGGTGAGCGGCTCGTCTTCACCGACTCGTTTGCGGACGCGGAAGGCAACGTCGTCCCGGCATCGCATTACGGGATGAGCGGCGACTGGCCGCAGGAGCTCCTGGTGACGGTGACGTTCGAGGAGCACGACGGCGAGACGAAGATGACCCTGCGGCATGAAGGCATCCCGGCGGGCGAGGACCGCGATATGACCGAGGCCGGGTGGAATGAGTCCCTCGACAGGCTTGCAGAACTCCTGAAAGAACTCTCGCGAGGATAACCGGGAACCAGAAGACCCGGCATAGCCGGGCTGGTTCCGTGCGCCTTATGCGCTGAGGGCATTTCGGAGGATGACCGGCCGAGACCACCCGCTTCAAGAGAACATCTGCAAAAAAAGAGGGTTACATCCCTGCCCGGGAGAGGATGGTAGCGGCCACCTGTCCGGGACTCGTGAAGGGGAAGTCCTCCGGCTTTAAGAGGGTACCCGCTTCACCGGCGGTCATCTCCACGTCGCCTGCCTTGCACCTGGTCGCCGCTCCCGCCGGGAATGCGGCAAGGAGGTCCTCGGGCGTCTTGATAGGGAACTTCGCTCCGGCGAGGGCGCCGACGATCTGTGCACGGATCTCTTCTTTAACGTTCATTCTTTCTTCTCCGTCATTCTGACGATCTCCCCGGCAGCCTTTGCCAGAGCACAGTCGCTGCTATGCACATCACAGCCGAAGCAGGCGCTCTTCACAGCAGCAAGCGCCTGCCGGGCCTTCTCGTCCGATACGGACTTTCCGGTGTAACGCCATTCGGGCATCTTCTCACCGATCATCTGGTAGGATGGTTAGAATAATATAGATGCCCGTCACTAAACTATACTGGATGCCCGCGCTACAGTCTCATAACCATAAGAGGCCCGGACCGGATCTCTCCGGCGAGGCGGACCCCACGGCCGACCGGCGTGAAGAGGGCTACGGCAGAGAGATCCGGGAGATCCAGTCCGAACTTGCCGGCCTCCGGAGCGAACTGCGGCGGTTCATCGAGCACGCGAACCGGCAGAACGTTGATGCGGCCCTCAGCGGGCTCCGCAGGGAGTACGCGGATCTCTTCATCGAGCAGACCCTCTCCGATGCCGACCAGCGGCTCCAGGAGCGGATGATCCGGAACTGCCCGATGCGCGAGAAATGTCATGCCGTGTTCTTCGAGTTCCTCAAGGCCTCCGTGGAGCACATCCGGGACGGCGAGGTGAGCGAGGAGGTCGTCCAGTCCTACCGCGACCGGCTCGCGACGCTGCGCAAGGCGGGGAAACTGGAGTCCTGCGCCACCTGCTTTGCCGAGACGAACCGCCTCTTCGAGAAGCAGCTCGATCTGATGCGCTCGCTCGGGGTCTACCGGGAGAACCGGGAGGCGTCTTCATCCGTCACGGACCTCCCGGACGAGGTCCTGGTCCGCGATATCCTCGAGCCGCTTGCAAACCAGCACCGGTTCCGGATTGTGCAGGCGCTTGCCACAGAGTCGCAGACGTTCTCGTCCCTCTCGAACCTGACCGATCTCCGGGGAGGGAACCTGCTCTTCCACCTCAAGAAACTCCAGGACGCGGGGATGATCCTGCAGCGGCACGAGCGGGGGGACTACATCATCACCGAGAAGGGCTATAAAGCCCTCACGGGCATCGGCTCCCTCTACGCCTCCCTAGGGCCGTAGGGTCCGGTTCCTCCCCCTCGACGCGATCGCACGCACTGCCGGAGATCCGGATACTTTTTTATCCCGCAACGGTTAGGGTTGGCCGGCGCTCCCCCGCGAGACAGTCCTCTGGAATCGCGATGGGGGCGCAGTAGAGCATCAGGAGGAGTTGACAATGTCGGGTGAACTGATCGGCGAGTCGCGAGGGAAGATCATCGGCACGAGGGTCATCGAGCTGCTCGAGGCCAGCCCGAAGATCGAGACGACGGACCAATCGGCCGGGAAGCTGCTGGGCGTCGAGTCCCAGGACCTATCGACCGCCTGGAGTGTGTGGCGCAGTCCGGATACCTTCTACGCCGAGGGCACCGGCGTGGTCACGTCAAAGGACGGCGAGATGGCCATGTACACCGGGATGGGTATGGGAAAAGGGAGCGTGTCGGACCCTGAAACCCTCTTTCATGGGCTGCTCTTCTTCCGCTCGTCCACCCCCAGGTGGAGCCGCCTCAACGGGACCGCCGTCATACTCGAGTACACCGTCGACGCCGAGGGCAACAGCCGCTCAAGGCTCTGGGAGTGGAAGGGAAGACCGGAAGGCGCATGAGCCTCCCGGAGGAGCGGCGTCTTCGCCCCCAGGAGCCCCGGAACCGCCCCCGGTGGTCCTCGAACCGTTCAGCCCGGACCGGCACCCCATCGAGGAGGTTGCGGGGCTCATCTACGAGACCGAGCCGGCGTACTTCCCGCTCGTCTTCGGGAGAGACCGCACGAGGGCCCGTTCGACGATCGAGCGCCTGACCCGGGCGGGCGGCAACGCCTTCGGGCGCGAGAATATCACCTGCGCCGTCCGGGAGGGCAGGGTCGCCGGGATCCTGGTCATGCAGGCCCCGGACGCCCCGGGGCTCCTGGAGGAGTCGCTCGCCGTCGCCCGTGCGGCCGGCCCCGTCACCGCCGCACGGTTCCTCCTCGCGGAGTTGCTGATCTTTTGGCCGCACTACCTGAAGAGAGAGTCCGCATGCTACATCTCCAGCCTCTCGGTCGCCCCGGCCGAGCGGGGCAGCGGGGTCGGCTCGGCTCTGCTCGACGACGCCCTCCGGCGGGTCCGGTCCCGCGGGGGTGCCAGGATCGTCCTCTCCGTCATCGCCCCCAACCCGCCGGCGGTGCGGCTGTACGAGAGGGCGGGGTTTCGCACCGTCTCCGCGCACCGGGCATGGGTGCCGTACCGGACCCTCACCGTCCTGACCATGACGTACCCGATCCGATACCCGGATCTCCATGAGGATCGTGCGGGGTAGTTAGGCCGGAACGATCCGGTGGACCCTGCCCGTCTTCCCGGCCGGCCCCCGGCTCTTTGCGGTCAGGACGTAGAGTTCGCGCTCCATGTCCTCCCCGAACGCGAGGACGTACGCCCCCACTGTCCGGCTCCCGGCCACCCCGACCTCGGTGAACTCCCACTGACCTTTGGGTCCCTCCGTCGCGGCGAAGATGATCCCGTCGCCCTCGGCCCCGGCCCGGCTCCACTCCCCGAAGACGTAGCGCCCGAAGAGCCACGGGATTGTGCTGCCCCGGTAGACGTAGCCGCCGATGACGACCTGCCCGATCCCGCCGGGCTGGCCGGCGTTCGGGTACTCGATGATCGCATCGACCAGGGGCTCGCCGCGGCGGCCGGTCCGGGGCACCTCCGCCGGCGACACGTAGGGGTTTTCCGGGTCGAAGGCGTGGTTCCCCTCCCGGAGGTTCCAGCCGTGGTTCCCGCCCGGGACGATGATCTTCACCGACTCCCAGAGGTACTGCCCGGCGTCGGCGGCAAAGAGCCGGTGCTCCCCACCGGCGTCAAACGTCATCCTCCACGGGTTGCGCAGGCCGTAGGCGTAGATCTCGTCCCGCCCCTCTCTCCCGACGAAGGGGTTGTCCGCCGGGATGCCGTAGGGCTCCGGGCCGTCGACGTCGATCCGGAGGATCTTCCCGAGCAGCGTCCCGAGATCCTGCCCGTTTCCTCCCGGCGGGTGGCCTCTCCCGACGTCGCGGGCGCCGCCGCCGTCCCCGAGCGGGATGTAGAGATACCCATCCGGGCCGAAGGCGATCGAGCCGCCGTTGTGGTTCGCCTGCGGCTGGTCGACCTCGAGGACCACCCGCTCGGAACCCGGGTCCGCCCGGTCGGGCGTGGCGGCCCTGAATTCCGATACCCGGCTCGTGTGGTCATAGCCCGCCGGCGCCCCCTCCCGGAGCGGGGCGCTGTAGTAGACGAAGAACCTCCCGTTCTCCCTGAACCGCGGGTGGAACGCAAGGCCGAGCAGCCCGCGCTCGTCGTAGCCGGAACGGAGGTCGACGACCCGGTCGGCGATATCGAGGAACGGTTCGTCGGCGCCGACGACCCGGATGACGCCGGGGAGGTCCGCGACGAAGAGCCGCCCGGTCCCGTCTGCTGGGGACGCGAGCGCAACGGGCATGGTGATCCCACCGGCGATGGGCTCAAGGGCCACTTCTTCAGGAACGGTCGTTTTAGGGGTATTCCAATCGATGATCCCACCTCAGGGGTAGGGGATCGAGCGCCAGCACTAAAAAGTCATCTACACTGATCCGGGGGTGGCTCTCAGATCCTGTCGTACATTCTCCCGCTTCCCGACCTTGATCACATACAGGATCATGGTCCTCGTTCGTCTGTCCAGAATGACGCGGGGACCTCCCTCCTCGCCACCGGAAGAGTTATCCTTTCCGCAACGGGTGAAAAAAAGATTGCACGACCGGGATAGGGAGTTCATTCGTCCCGTCCCGGCAATCCCCGTCATCTACGATTCGTGAACGAACCCCATATCGACGCCAACGATCCCGACAACGGTGCCGTTCGCGTCCCTGACCGGGGCATACCCGGAGAGGAGGGTGGTGGTCTCGTTGCCCCATTCGTCGGTGTAAAACCCGGGTTCGGCGGAGGGGTCCGTAAACCCGGCGAGGAACGCGACGTCATCATCCGTAGGCACGTAGACGTCGCCTATCACGGGCGCATACCCGTCGCCGTAGTCGGCATCCACGACGTACTCGGTGGCGTTCTCTGCTTTACGCATCGTATAGACGTAGACGACCCCGGGGGTGTTGTCCCGGAAGGCGGCGAGCCGGTCGCGGATGGTGATGAAGGCCGTGGTATTCTCGTCGCCGGGCTTGAGCGCCGCTATGGCGTCGCCGTCGATCTGTTCTGCGATCTCCGCCGCGAGGGCTTTCACCCGCTCCTGCGTGATCGGGTTCCACACCTGGATGCCGGCCATCCCGATGCTGGAGCCGCTCGCGTTCATGATCGGGGCATACGCGTAGAGGATGGAGTAGATCTCGGCGGTGGGTCCCTCATAGCCGGCGAGGAGGACGGCGTCGAAATCCGTCAGGGTGTAGCCGTCGCCTATCGCAACTCCGTCTTCGCTGCCGTAGTCTGCGTCCACGACATACTCGACGGTATCATCAACCTTACGCATCGTGTAGATGTAGCTGATCTCGGGGTTCGCGGTCCGGAAGGCTTCGAACTGGTCGCGGATGGTGATGAATGCTGTGGTATTCTCATCGCCGGGCTTGAGTGCGGCGAAAGCGTCGCCGTCGATCTGTCCTGCAATCTCCGCCGCAAGGGCTTCGATTCGCTCCTGCTCGATCGGGCCAGCCGGTTCAAGGCAGACTACGCCAACGGCGGCGCCGCTTGCATCCCTCACCGGAGCATACCCGTAGACCCAGGAGTAGACCTCAGTGTAGGGCTCCGTAAATCCGGCAAGGAACGGTTCGTCCGGTTCAGCAACGTAGTATCCGTCGCCGATTGCGTATGCCCCGAAGGTGCCGTAGTCCGCATCAACGACCTGCTCGATGGCGTCCCCCACCCTTCGCATGGTCGAGATGTAGACGATCTCGGGATGCGCGGACCGGAAAGCGTTGAGCCGGTCATGGATGGCGATGTATGCCGTGGTATTCTCGTCCCCGGGCCGGAGCGCGGCGAAGGCATCGCCGTCGATCTGCCCTGCAATCTCCGCCGCAAGCGCCTTCATCTCATCTGGCGTGGGCACCTTCTTCGCCGGCACGGTCTCGGCGGGAGCCGGCCCGGTCGCACCGGGCCCAACTGCAAGCATAATCCCTGCTGCAACAATAATCACCGCAATAACTGCGGCTATCAGAACTTTCTGGCCTGTCATCCGATATTCCTTCAAGGATCTATTGCAGAAGCAGGAACTTAAAGACTCGCAAATTTACAGCGGCTGATTGCGATTTTCACGAAAATTTTCGCGGATAACTCTCTTCAGCCGCTCCCGGAAGCACCGGGCATCCGGTGACGCAAAGGCTGCACCGGATCGTCGCCGTCCTGGCGATGAGCGGCGCAAGCGGGGCAAGAACTCCGAGCAGGAGCCGCCGCCGGAGCAGCCACTTCACGGCCGGGACGACCGGGGGCGGAACCCAGGCACGCACCGTCCGGCACCGGAACGCATCGACACCTTCCGGCCCCAGCGCCCCCTCCGGGCATGCACGGATGCAGGCCCCGCACCCGGTGCAGAGCGGCGCACCGTTGCCCCCTGCCCCGTCCTCTCTCCCGAACTCCGGGGCACCCAGGCCGGTCACGACGCAGGAGAGCAGCAGCCGCGGGCCGAAGCGCCGGTTGAGGAGGAGGGTGCTCGCGCCGATCTCCCCGAGCCCTGCGGCCGCGGCGATCTGTTTCAAGCGGACGACGCCCTGCACTCTCCCGTCGACGACCCGCACGGGCAGGTAGAGCGGGACGGGGCGGGCAGCGATGCCCTCCGCATCGAGGAGGTCGGCGAGCCGCAGGGCGGTGCCGTCCAGGCTCTCGGCGATCCGGAGCATCTCCCGGGTCTTCTCATTCGGCGGCATTCGGTACACCGCGGCGGGAACCTCCCTTCCGAAGACGATCACGGATTGGGCGGCCGGGAGGAACCGCAGCACTGATTCTCTCTCCGCATCGGGGAGTTCCTCGATCCCTACCCGGGCGAAGGCGTCGATACCCTCATCCAACAAGAACTTCACACAGTCCATCCCGGCACTTCCTGGAGTTGTATGCGTATGAATGCCGCATCAGGATGGTGGTGGAGGACTCTCCCCGGGCAACCCGCCCCGATGACCGGCGGGAGGACGCCGGCTTATCCCGGCCCTCTCTCGCTCTCCATCATCTTCGCCTTCATCTCCTTCGCCCGGCCGATGAGGTACTCCAGTTCCACGAGTTCCCCGGCGCTCCCACAGGCGCCCCTGCTGCACGCCTCGTCGTGCAGCCTCCAGCACTCCTGCTCGATGCGGTTGAGATCGTCCATCGAGTGTCGGTGGTAGCGGGCAAGGATATCTCCATGCTCGCGGACGAACGCGGCGATCTCCTCAAGGAGAGCCATTCGATCCGCCTTTGGCACCTGCGACCCTGTCGTACACCGGCAGGCCCCTGACGTGGTGCGATCCATACCACGTTCTCGCCCCGCGAGGAGTTATCCCTTCCGGAACCGATCACTCCCGGCTGATCCGCGAGAAGAGCCCCTTCACACCCCCGGCAACGATGAAGGCCACACCCTGCACCCAGACCGTAAAGAAGTCCAGGGCGACGGCTGCGAGCGACTTCTCCGGGTACATGCGGTTACGCACGTTTCGGAGCGAAAAGCACGCGAGCAGCATCCACGTGGTCGCAACGAGCCCCTGGCCGAACATCGAGATCCAGAGCCCGAGGGTGGCGAAGACCAGCGCCATGCCATAGCCGAGGAGGCTCGTGAAGAGCGCCGAGAAGAAGTTCAGCACGGCGCCGCGCGACAGCACGTCGCGGAGCTGCGGCAGGAGCATGACCGCGAAGAGTATCGTGATGCCGGTTATCGCAAAATCCTGCCAGGTCGTTTTGATCACGCGTCCCGTGCACCCGCGGTGCAGCCTGAAGATATCGACCTATGGCCATATCAGTCCACCATATTCACGCTCAGAACACCGCCGTCTTCAGGTACTCTTTCTCCGCGGCGATCGCCCGCTCCTGCCACTCGACGGGGAGCCGCGCGTACCGCTCGTCGAACCGCGGCGAGATAACCAGCCCGGTGCCTCCATTCTCAAGCGTCCAGACCTCCCGTCCCGGCGTGAACCTGCCGTCTACCTCGTTCTCCACCGCGTGGTAGACGATCGCGTCGATCTTCTTTACCACCGACGCGGCGACGAGGTTCGGCGCGAGGTAAGACTGGTCGGTATCCTCGCCGATGAGGTAGACGTCCCCGGTCTCCCGGGCGGCATCCACGATCCCGGTGTTTGAGGAGCCCGCGATCATCAGGATGACGTCGACGCCGTTAGCACGGAGGTCGCGGGCGAGGTCACCCGCACGCTCCGGCATCCCGAACCCCTCGAAACTCTCACCGACGTACACCACCGTGACGTTCACGGCGGGGTCGCGGGCCTTCGCCCCCGCATGGAACCCTTCGACGAACGGGTCGATGACCGCGACCGGCGCACCGGCAACGGCGCCTATCCGGCCCGTCTCGCTCATATCCGCCGCCATCACGCCCGCAAGGTAGGAGGCGCCGTAGGGGACCATCACGACGTCGCAGGCATTCGGGAGGCCGAAGTCGGCCTGCTCGAGGGTGAAGAAGCGGATATCGGGGTTCTTCTCCGCCCACGCCCGGGAGGCGTCGGTGAACTGGAACCCTTCGGTGATCACGAGGTCGGGCTTCTCGGTGAAGTTCTGCCCCGCAAAGACGGCGTCAAGGAGCGCGAGGTCATCGTAGGAGAACTCGCGCTTGGTGAAGTCGAACGCCTCCTTCGCCCGGAAGAGGCCGCGATACGCGGTGTCGGCGTACGACCGGTCGCCTTTTTCCAGCGGGTAGACCATCCAGACGACCGGCCCGTCCCCGGTCGCGGCCGCCGGGTCGTAGGAGAGTCCGGGGAAGGCCGCCGTTACGTTCCCGGAGGGAACGGGGGTGCTCTCGCAGAAGATCCCGCCCTCGACCGACCAGAGGGTGTAGTAGCCGACGATCGGCCCGGCAGAGGGTGTCCCGGAGAACCGGAGGGGGCCAGAGGCGCCGGTGACGGACGGGTGGCCGCCCGCCCGGATCATCGCCGCGGCCTCGGCCGCCTCCTGCGGGTCCCAGCCTTTGACGGTGCCGTCGCCGGAGACGACCCACCGGAGCGAGTCAGCGGGTGTCTCGGCCGGGGCCGCCTCCTGCCGCGCCGCGGTGTAGACGGCGAGGAGGAGGGCGTCGTAGGTCTGTGCGGCAAACGGCGGCGGCGCCTCGCCGAAGATCTCCTCGTAGGCGACCGCGTAGCCGGTCGCGGGGTCGGGGGAGAGCGAGGTGCCCCGTATCCCCTCCGCCCGTTCGCCGAGGTTCGCAATCAGGTAGGGCGAGCGGCTGGAGTCGGTCAGGAAGAGGCCGGCGGTCGAACCCGCCGCGGCGAGTGCATCGGCGAGCCGGACCGCGTCTTCGGGGTACAGGGCGGCAATGACCGTATCGGGCTCTTCCTCCCCGATCCGCGCGGCGGCCGCGGCAACGTCGCTCGAATTCTCAATCGGGGACGAACCGGTGATCCGGACCCCGTTCATCGCGGCCGCCGCCGGGGCGAGCCGTGCGAACGTCTCCCCGTATGCCGTCTTCGCGGTAACGAGCGAGACGTTTCCGACGCCGTCCTCACGGAGGATCCGGAAGACCGCCTCCACCTGCCGGCCGTCGGCGGGGCAGGTTCTCCAGAAGAGGTCATTCTCTTTGAACTCTGCCGTGACGAGGCCCGTCGTGACGCTCGGGGAGATGAGGAGTTTACCCCGTCCGGTGACGATCGGAGCGATCTGTGTGAGTTCCGCGCTCGTCGCGGGGCCGATGATGATCCCGATATCGTCGCGCCCGGCCAGTTCCTCCGCGTGCGCGGAGATGTTGCCGGTGCTCGTGTCCCGGTAGACAATCTCGATTGTGCGGCCGTCAAGACCGCCGTGACGGTTCATCTCGTTCACCGCCCAGGAGAGTCCGTCGAGGGAGTGGGTGGCGAGCGGTCCGTTTGCGGGCAGCAGGACGCCGATCCGGACGGGGCCGGGATCGGCGGCGCATCCGGCGGAGAGGATGGCGAGCGTGACGATGCCAGAGAGTACGAGAACCAGGATAAGGCCGGGGGATCGTGGGGTCATGGGAGTCTCCGGTGGTCGACGGTAGATCGATCTACTTCTGCACGAGTCCAGATATGATTTTTTGTTCGGTTCCGGCGCCGGATACGGTGAGATCCTGAAAAACGGCCCTGAAACGTCATTAAAAACGGGTTGCACCAGAACGGCGTAAAATTCACCCGGCACGGCGGCCATATTAATCGTCATGACGCCCGGGTGCGGGCTCTTGTCCCCGTCAGCGCGCACCGGTCCGGCGGGAAGAGGTGCGTGCGGGGCACCCCGGTGTCCCATGAGGCGGGAGTGCGGGACAGGACCACCCAGCATTACTCCGGCGTGGATTACGGAGTGGAGTGTCCCCCACGATCCTCGCAAGATAGCGCCTCCTGCAGGATGATCGTCCCGGGGCAGCCGTTCACGTCATTTTTCGGATCGGGTTATCGACGCGAGCCAGGCATGGTGCCCTTCGGGCTGGATGCTGTTCTCGAAGACCATCGGCCGGATGTAGTTGATCCGCCACCCGTTCCGGAAGGAATCCCGGATCTCTTCCTTCACGAGCCTCCTCGGCAGGGGGTAGTCGCCGGGGTTCCGGTCGCTGAAGCAGAGCATGAAGTACCGCCCACCGGGCGCGAGGACGGCCGCAAGGTTCTCCACGAAGACCGGCCGGTCTTCGTCGGAGAGGACGTGGAAGAACCCGGAGTCGATGACGGAATCAAACGTCCGCCCAAGCCCGACGAGGTCCAGTGCGTCATGGACGAGGAACTGCGCCGAAAGCCCCCTTGCCGCGGCCTTCGCTTCGGCCTTCCTGATCGCAAGAGCGGCGGTGTCGATCCCGAGCACCTCATGCCCCTCCTCCGCAAAAAAGAGAACGTGATCCCCCGTTCCGCATCCCACGTCCAGGACGGAGCCGACAACCTCTCCCGCCCGGGCAAGCTCGACGAACGCCTTCTGGGGCCGGCCGATCTCCCACGGGGGTGTGCCCTGGTAGACCGAGTCGAAGATATCCATACATTCTATTGATCCGGGAACGACTTAACCGGTTCTGCAGGGTTCGGACAGGCGGGCGGATAGCAGTTCCGGGTACAGGGATCACGAGGATACGCCGCAGACGGGGGCGCGGGCAGCCACTTCACGACCGGGGGCGGGCCGCCTCCAATCAAATCATTCACTTTTGCAGCGTCTGGATCTGGATGAGGTTCCCGCAGGTGTCGTCGAAGACCGCTATGGTCACCCCGGCAACGACTTCCGTCGGCTCCGTCGTGAACTTCACGCCCTGCGCTTTGAGCCGCTCATACTCCGCCGGGACGTCCTCGACGCCAAACGACGCGGCGGGGATGCCCTGATCGAATATGCCCTTCTGGTATGCCTGCGCTACCGGGTTGTCGTTCGGCTCAAGCAGGAGTTCGGTCCCGTCCGGGTCGTCGGGGGAGACGACGGTGAGCCACCGGTAGCCTCCAGCAGGGACGTCGCTCTTCTTTACAAAACCGAGCATCCCGGTGTAGAACTTCAGCGCCTTCTCCTGGTCGTCGACGAAGACCTGGGTAAGTATGATCTTCATGATCGACCATACCCGGAGAACTATATGCCTGTTTCGGCAACCGGTCGGTCCCGGGCACGTTTCAACGGAGCAATGTGGGAGACGGATCTATGGCCCGTACTGCAACAGCCGGGGAGAGAGCACAGGCCCGCCCGTCCCAGACATCACCGGCTGCCCGAAGCGTGCTCCCGCAGGTATGCGGCGGCCAGTTCGTATGCCGAACGGACCTTCTTCTCCTCAACGTTCGGCACGCCGCATGCCACGATATGTACCGTCGTTGTGGCGAGGGTGATCTTTGTCGCATCCGAGTCGCGGTAGGGGTAGACGGCGACGATCGCCTCGTCATCCGTCAGGATGACCTGGTTCTCATGAAGCGTGATGGGTGCCGCCATCCCGATGCCGAGGAACGCCTCGCCCTCTTCTGCAAACCGCATCGTGAGGTCCCCGCTCAGGGTATCGGCATCGAACGCAGCGATGGGAATGCCGGTCCGGACCGAGGCAAGGTTGTAGGCATCCACCGCGGTGTTGATCGCCGGGAGCGTCTTCCCGGCCAGGATCCTTCGGACCAGCGCCTCCGAGGCGGGCCGCGTCTTGGTCGGGTCGACGCCCACCTTCCAGAAGAAGTCCCGATAAGCCCTGAAGAGGGGTTCGTCCTTGACCCGCTCCAGCGTATACCGTTCTCGTACCAGGCGGACAATCTCGTCCTTCAGCGCATCCAGGGCCGGGTTCTGCTCCCGGATCGCGAGCGGCCCGACATCGCCTTCTGCAACAGAGAGGCCGGGGAATGTGGCAAGAATCTCCGTATGAATCTCCATGGCTTGTACCGTTCCTGCGGGATGAGAGAACGCCTCCATGCCGTCCCGGGGAAACGAACTGGTTCGGCGATGGAGACACTCGTGTCAACGTCTCTTTCTACCTTCGACCGTATTGACCTTTGTTCCGCTCCGGCCGATTCGAACGCGGGGTCGGGCGATTGCCGATAGGGTCGACGAACCGGGAAGAGAGCGTCGTCCTGCCAGATCGACGCATCTCTGCGAGGTTAGCGGCCTCTACGGCTTCAGACCGTCTGTCACAAAGGGAGCGGGAGCGTGGCCCCTCTCGATGAGGGGCACCGGAGCAGGGCAACTATAATCTGCCTGGAACTCCCACATACGCATATCTGGAGTGTGCGGCATGGGAGTTCAATACATCTGCGATGCAGACGGTAGGAAGACCGACGTTATCGTACCTATCGATCTCTGGGAGAGCCTGACCGCCGAAAAACCTGCAGATGAACCGATCGGGGTTGCCGAGCCCGCAAGATATCGGGGCATATACCGGGACCGCGATCTCGACCTGGAAACCGAGGCCCGAAACCTGCGGAACGAGTGGAACCGGATATGAAACGATATCTGCTCGATACGAACATTCTCATCTACTACCTCGCAGATGCCATTCCGCCGGAAAGAGTAGGGGAGATCGAAGATATGCTCACCTCCTCGTTTCGGATCTCGATCATCACGAAGATCGAGTTTCTCGGTTGGAAGAATCATACTCCAGAAGGGTATGCGCTTGCCCAGGACTTCATCCGTTCGGCGGAAGTATATCCTCTGACTGATACGATTGCCGACCGTGCCGTTCACCTGCGCCGAACGTGCGGATGAAACTCCCCGATGCGGTCATTGCAGCCACTGCTCTCACGCATGAGTGCGCGCTCGTAACCAGAAACGAGAGCGATTTTCCCGGGATCTGCGCACTTGAACTCGTCAACCCGTTCAGCGGCGAGTAAAGCGGGCAAAGTTGTGCACGCACAGATCTGGATACATCATTCAGGATATATCATATTGAACTGGCCCGGACCCAGCATGACCTGTAGGGGCGTTGCGATGAGGAATTTGCAGTTTCGTATCGCCCACCGGAAGGAACCAGAAGGCAGATATACCGTCACCGTGCCGACGCTCGCCCGGGTACGTCACCTTCGGGGAGACTGTCGACGAGGCGATAGCGATGGCACGGGAGGCTGTCGAGGTCTACATCAAGAGCCTGCAGGAAAGGAGGGAAGAGGTCCCGACCGAAGAAGGGCACCTGGAATGCAGGCTCACCGTCGAGGTCCCGGGGTGAACGTCCGGGCCGAACCCCATGAACCGGCGTGCCCCGGGATACCTATACTAGAGAGGAAGACGCATATGCCGATCAGGAATGGATACCGTCACCCGCGAGGCCGGCGGGGAGTGCGCGAGGATCATCGGCATTCTCCGAAGGAACAAGGCGTACCTGGAGGAGACTTACCACGTTGGGTCCATCGGCATCTTCGGTTCGTGCCGGCGTGGTGAGGAGCACGAGGGAAGCGACGTGGACATCCTGGTCGAGTTCTCCGAGGTGCCGGGGATCTTCGGGTTTCTCAGGCTTGAGCGGCACCTGTCCGAGATCCTCGGTAGACCGGTGGATCTTGTCGAAAAGAGCGCGCTCAAGCCCCGTATCGGCCACCGCATCTTAAAAGAGGTTATCTACATATGACGGCCCCGCGTAGCACGCTCGACTACCTGGACGATATCCTTGATGCCATCGAGAAGATCGAGATCTTCACCCTGGGCATGTCGTATGAGGAGTTCTCCGAGGACGACAAGACCGTCTACGCGGGCACTGGAAGTGATCGGGGAGGCGACGAAGTGCATCCCCCGATCGGTCAGGGAGAACTATCCCGGAAACCCCTGGACCGAGATGGCCGGTATGCGCGACAAACTGATCCATGCCTACTTCGGGATCAACAGGGCGATCATCTGGAGGACAATCCATGATGATCTTCCACCCCTCAGATCCGCGATGCAGGCCCTCCGCGATGACCTGACCGCGGACGGGTCTCCGTTGGGTCCTTGAGCCGCTCGCCCTCCCGGTCGGGACCCCTACGGCAGCGCGGGCATCAGGGAGCGTTTATCCTGGAGCGTGAGGTGAGAGAAATGGATGTGGGTTGAATCACGTTGTCTGGAAGGTAATCAAGGTCCCCGCCCCTTTGCTGTATAACGAATCTGCCCCGGTACAACTGCCTGTCACGAAGGAGCAGGAGCGGTCCCAGGAGGTGGATGACCCCCTCAATGAAGGGGTTAGAGCAGGACAACTATAATCCGTCCGGAGCGCCCACATACGCATATTCTGGAGTGTCCGGCATGGGAGTGCACTACATCTGCGATGCAGAAGGAAGGAAGACCGACACCATTCATCCGATTCCGGAACCATACCGTTCGACAAACCCGGCGAGGTAGAATATCTTTGCTATGAGTGGGTTGCGCAGGAACGAGTAGTGCTCGGTCTTGAGCATCTCGATCGTGATTTCTTGCGGCAGCGGGCCTTCTCGCTCATGCTGCCGTCGAGCCCTGCAGGCGCACCCGCAATCATTATTATTTCACGAAGACCATGATGGTCATCGAGTTCATGGGTGGTTTTAGGGATGACAAAGACGCTGAAAGTTCTCTTTGATGGAACGGTCTTCCGACCTTCCGGGCCTGTCGACCTTGAGGCAGGGAAGAAGTATACAATTACCATACAACTCACCCCGGAGAACTCCGACGCAACCACCGATCCGGCCTTCGATATAGCGGCACTTGCCGTAGACACCCATGTCAGCGACCTCGCAGCGGAGCACGATCACTACCTGTATGGAACGCCGAAGCGGGATACCCATGGGCAATGATGGGTGTTTCGTTGATACGGGCTGCTGGATTGCGCTGCTGAACAGGCGTGACAACCTCCACAAAACCGCCGATACGATCTATAAGCGCCGGATGGAATCCGGTTCCTCTCTTGTCACCACCTCATCCGTGCTCACCGAGACATTCAACGCTCTCGCCAACCCCGCATTCAAACCGTCCGTCATCGCGTTCCGTCGCCGCCTTGAGTCGTCGCCCCGGGTGGAGATCGTCTTTGTCGATCCCGTCCTGTGGTCGAGGGGATGGAATATCTACGAGCAGAGGCTCGATAAAGCGTGGAGCCTCACGGATTGCATCTCTCTTGCGGTCATGAAGGAGCGGGAGATCTCCGATGCCCTGACCGCAGACCACCATTTTGTCCAGGCCGGGTATCATGCCCTGCTCGCTGAAGACCGGAGGTAGCCGCACCAATCCGGGCGCCACCCGATAGAGTGTCGGAGCCGGAGTTCACCGGGAGCGTATGGGTTCCGGACGATCGTTCGCCGGGCTACGGCAGCGAAACACAGCTCCAGAGGAGACACCCCATGAACCCTGTCGAGAAGCATGAAGCGAGAGGCATGCAATACCGTATCCTCCTCCACAAGGAGCCGGAAGGCGGGTATACCGTTATTGTGCCGACCCTTCCCGGGTGTGTCACCTTCGGGGAGACCGTCGACGAGGCGATAGCGATGGCACGGGAGGCTGTCGCGGTCTACATCGAGGACCTCATGGAGAAGGGTGAGGAGATTCCTACCGAGGACAGGCTGCTTGAGTACAGGCTTGCCGTCGAAACCAGGAGATGAACGAATGACACAAAAGATTCTCCGCTGCCCGGTATGCCTGAGCACTGACATCTACTGGGACGCCCGTGGCCTGTTTGCCACGCTGTATCACTGCAAGCGGTGCGGGTACCAGGGGGCGTTCATCCTGGAATCTGATGAGGAAAGTGATGCTCCTCCGGCGTGAAGATGGTGTTACGGGGAGAACGCCGGGCGTTCTGAAGGAGTGGATCCCTCACCAGAAAGAACATCCGGATCTCGTCCTACCAGGAAACGCTATCAAGCACACCGTCGGCACGCTGGAGGGGGAGAGAAACCCCCACACAATTTTTTCTCAGTACCGGGGCACAGATCGCCCTGGTAAAAACCCTCCCGGGACAGCAATGCGTAGATAAAAGCGCCGGAGGATCTGCATGCCCGGAGGCGAGACCGCCTTGATCTCTTCCCGGAACCGGCAGGAGAACGACCGGGCAACAGACTACAGGAGCGCCCGGAACTCGTCGACGGTGATTCCGGCCTGGAAAAGAGTCGTCTGAAGAGTCCTGGGCGCAAGGGTCTTTTGGGAATGCACGGGAACTGTGACGATGACGTCACGCTGCGCGTGATAGAGATAGTGGTGGCTTTTCCAGGTGCCGACCACCTTTGCACCGGTGGTTCTCGGAAGTTTCATGCCCCGGCGTTGCTCGTGTTCAAGGGGACAGAGACCTCAACCGGGATTGGTTTGCCGAGTTTCCGGGCCACCTCGACGTATCCTGCGATCGCCTCCTCGATATGCGCCAGCGCCTCTTCCCAGGTAGGCCCCTCGCTGACACACCCCGGAAGGGACGGCACCGTTACGGTATACCCTCCATCCTCATTTTGTTCCATAAGAACCGTATAACGGAGACGAGTTTCCGACACGCGACCCCACCAGTGGAGAGTTATCTACGAGACTATATGGGGGTTACGGCGGTGATTCTGCAGTCGGTGCGGCCGCAGACTTCGCGGTTGTAGCCTTCGCTTTGAGGTCATCCCAATATTCTCCCGATCATGACCGCACATGCCAGGTGAATCAATCCCATGAATGAATGCTCATATCGCTCGTAACGCGGAACGATCTTT
>JASUSO010000035.1 GCA_030446015.1 Methanobacteriota archaeon | reverse complement strand
CCTCGACGGTCACCTCGATCGGGTCGGGGACAAAGAAGTAGCGGTTCGCCTTCGGGTCGACGAGTTCCTTGTTCCGGGAGTAGAGGTTCTCCCAGGAGAACGATATGTCGGTCTCCCCGATCCCGATATCGACCATGGCGTTCCGGACGGCCTCCGGCTCGATGCCGCGGCGCGCGATCGCCCGCATCGTCCCGAGGTGGATGTCGTCCCAGCCGGTGTAAAGACCGCTCTTGATCCCTTCGCGCATCCCCGACGTCGAGAGGACGACGCCCGATATCCCCATCCGCCCGTAGTGGCGGTAGACCGGTGGCTTCCAGCCGAAGTAGTCGAAGATGTAGCGCTGGCGCCTCGTGTTCGCGATATGGTCCTTGCCTCGGATGACGTGGGTGATCCCGAGCAGGTGGTCGTCCACCGCGACCGAGAAGTTCATCAGCGGGAAGACCGTGGCGTCCACCCGCGGGTGGAGGGGCGCGTTCACGATCCGCATCGCCGAGTAGTCCCGCATCGCCGGGTCGGGGTGGGCGAGATCCGTCTTCACCCGGACGGTCGCGTCGCCCTCGTAGAACTCTCCGTCAAGCATCTGCTGCCAGAGCTCCAGGTTCTCCTCCACCGTCCGCTCCCGGCAGGGGCAGGCCTTCCCCTTGAGTTTGAGTTCGCGGAAGCGTTCGGAGTCGCAGACGCAGACGTAGGCGCCGCCGAGTTCGATCAGTTTCCTGCACCAATCGTAGTAGATATCGAGCCGGTCGCTCTGGTAGACGATATCGGTGATCCCGAGCCCCAGCCACTCGATGTCCTCAAGCACCATCGCGTATGCGTCGGGGTCGACCCTTTTCGGGTCGGTATCCTCGATGCGGAGGACGTACCGGCCGCCGTAGCGCTTGACGTAGTAGTCATTCAGGATGGAGGCGCGGGCATGCCCGAGGTGCAGCGGCCCGCTCGGGTTCGGCGCGAACCGCATCACCACGCCGTTCTCCGCACCCTCGAGGGCGGGGAGTTCGCGGACGTGCTCGTGCGTCTCGGTGAGTTCCGCGAGGAGTTCGGGGGCGAGTTCTTCGAGCCGGCTCTTCCTCTCCGCCGCGCTCATCTTTGCCACCTCCGCGACCGCCCTCCCTGCAAGCGGCCCGAGCTCCCGAGCCCGGCTCCGGAACTCGGGGTGCTTGCCGAGCACCGTGCCGATGACCGTCCCGCTCTTCGGGGCGGCATCGTGCTTCACCGCGTTCTGCAGAGCGTAGATAAAGAGCAGGTGTTCGATATCGGCGTCCATGGTCTCAGTAACCCCGGTTGATGAAGTAATCGGCGATCTCGCCTAACAGCCGCTTCTCCTCCGAGTCCGGGAGGACCGAGAGCGCCTGTTTCGCGACGGCGGCCCGTTCGACGGCGACCGCCCTGACCTCGTCGATGACCCCGGCCTCCCGGAGCCGGGCGATCAGGTCGTCGATCTCGGCGCTGGAGAGTTCTCTGCGGTACGGGGCGAGGTCGATCCCCTTCTCGCGTGCCCGGATGGCGATCAGGGTCTGCTTCCCTTCCCGGATATCCGACGCCCGGTCCTTGCCGCTTGTTTCGCTGCTCGCAAGGAGATCGATGAGGTCGTCCTGGATCTGGAAGGCGATCCCGCTGTTCACCCCGAACTGGTAGAGGGCGTCGGCCTGGATCGGATTTGCACCGGCCAGGATCCCGCCGATGGCGGCGGATGCCCCGTAGAGCACCCCGGTCTTCTTGCTGACCATCTCCAGGTACTCCACCTCGAGGACATCGTCGCGCTTTTCGAACGCCATATCCATGCTCTGCCCGTCGCAGATATCGGTGCACGTCCGGGCGAGCATCTGTACCGCCCGGATCTTCGCGGCGTCCGGGGCCTCCGAGAAGCAGATGAACTCGAACGCCTTCGCGTAGAGGACGTCCCCGGCAAGGATCGCCGTCGGTTCGTCCCAGACCGTATGCACCGTCGGCACGCCGCGCCGGGCGGTGTCGCCATCCATGATGTCGTCGTGGATGAGGGTGAAACTGTGGGTCAGTTCGAGCGAAAGGGCCGCCGGGAGCAGATCGTCGGAGCTCCCCTTCCTCACTGCATCCGCAGCGAGGATGACGACCGCCGGGCGGAGGCGTTTGCCGCCCGCAAGCAGCAGGTGGGCGCTCGCCCGGAAGAGGTCGCCGTGGACGTCTCCGAAGTAACGGTGAAGCACTTTGTCTATCCGCTCAGCATTCATCTCCAGGTAGTCTTCAAGCGTCGTCATGCACACTCTCTCCTACTTGATCAGGACACTCTTCCCGTTCCTCATGATGTGGAGGTCGTTGCCGAGCGTATACCCGATCTCCTCCGCGAACTTCGCGTATTCGCCGGTCATACTGACATCGCCGTGGGACGGGATGATGTGCTGCGGGTTCAAGAGGTGGAGGAACTCGTAGTGGTCCTCCCGGTAGGCGTGACCCGAGACGTGCAGTTCGTCGAAGATCCGCACGCCCGCCATCTTCGCCCGCGCCTCGACGAGGTACCGCTGCCCGTAGTTCATCGGGTTCGGGATCACCTTCGCCGAGAAGAGGATCTTGTCGCCTTTCTCCAGTTTGTAGGGGGTGTCCCCCATAACGATCCTTGTGAGGATGGCGCCCGTCTCTCCCTGGTGGCCGGTGACGATCGGGATGAACTTGTCCTTCCCGGTCTTCATGATCCGCCGGAGCGTCCGGTCGACCGTCCGCCGGTTGCCGAACATCGAGAGCGACTCAGGGAACGCGACCAGTTTCAGCTGTTCGGCCGCCGAGCTGTAGCGCTCCATCGACCGCCCGAGCAGGACCGGTTTTCTGCCGATCTCGTGGGCGCATTCGGCGATGGTCTTCACACGGGCGATGTGCGACGAGAACGTCGAGACGAATATGGCGCTCTTGTCGTCCTCGTAACTGGTGATGGTGTCCCGCACGAGGTCCCGCGCGATCTTCTCGCTCGGGCAGCGGCCCTTGTCGGCGATGTTGACGCTCTCCGTGATGAGGGCGATGACGCCCTCCTTCCCGATCTGGCGCAGCCGGGCGAAGTCCGGCGGCTCCCCGAGCACCGGGGTCCGGTCGAGTTTGAAGTCGTTTGCGTAGACGACCGCACCCCGCGGGGTGTGCAGGACCGGAAAGACGGTGTCGATGATCGAGTGCTGGGCACGCACGAACTCGAGCGTCAGGTGCGGGGAGATGGTGTAGCGCTGCCCGGCCTTCAGGGCGAAGAGCTTGTTGTTCACACCGAACTTCTGTTCGCCCGCAATCTGCTGCCTGATCAGTTCCGAGGTGTAGGGCGTGCTGATGATCGGGGCGTTGTAGCGGTGCGCCAGTTTCGGTATGGCACCGATGTGATCAAGGTGTCCGTGCGAACAGACGATGGCCTTGACGCTCCCCTCGACCGCATTCATGATGGTGTCATCAGGAATGGCCTTCATCTCGATCAGGTCCAGGGAATGCATATTCTCGATATCAGCATCCTCGTGGATCATCACCTGGTCGAGCCGAAGCCCCATATCAAAGATGACAATCTCTTTTCCGCAGCGGACGGCAGTCATATTTCTGCCGACTTCGTTATATCCGCCCACTGCTATGATCTCAATATCCATGTAGCCTCCTTGTAGAGTTTTTTGTTGTTACTCGCTGTTTTCAATCATTTGCCGGGTCAGGCCGGTTATATACGTCCTGGCGTGCCGGAGATCCGCTACGGACCGGGATCCCGTCAGGAACATCGCCACGCGGAGTTCGCGGTGCATCGCCTCGACGGCTGCAAAGAGCGCATCGTCGCTCTCCATGGCCGGTTTTAAGAGGGGAAGCGCCATGCCCCCGAGGTCGGCCCCGAGAGCAACGGCTTTCGCAATATCGACACCCGTTCGAAGTCCGCCCGTTGCGATGATCGGGCCTCCAATTCTTCGCACCTCGCAGAGGCTCACCACCGTTGGTATGCCCCACGAGAGGAATGCCTCGCCGAGAGCGGCGAGTTCGGGGCCGTTTGCCCGCAGGCGTTCAATCTTCGCCCACGACGTGCCCCCGTAACCACCGATATCGATGGCGCTTGCTCCGGCACCCCGGATGATCCTTGCGGTTCCGGCAGATATGCCGGACCCTGTCTCCTTCACGATGACGGGATAGGAGAACTCACTGCAGAGGTCGCGCAGCGCTTCGATGCACCCCTCTGCGTTGTGATCGCCCTCCGGCTGAATCGCTTCCTGAAGCGAGTTGACGTGAATGGCGATCGCCTGTGCATCGATCATCTCGACAGCCCGTTCCGCCCACTCGATGCCGTGGTCGCGGAGCTGGATGATCCCCAGGTTCGCGCAGAGGAACGCGTTTGGCGCCTCCTCCCGCACGATGGTGAAACTGTCTTCCAGTTCGGGCTTTTCCAATGCCGCTCGCTGAGAACCGACACCCATGCCAAGGTTGTAGCGCTCGGCGGCCCGTGCGAGCCGCCGGTTCACCTCGAGGGTGTCCGGATGTCCTCCGGTCATCGCTGCAATGAAGAGGGGGGAGCCGAGTGTTCTGCCAAGGAACTGCGTCTTCGTCTCGATCGCGTCCATGTCGCACTCGGGAAGGGCGTTATGCACCAGACGCACGTCCCCAAAGCCGGCGTCACCGGCCTCGACGGGTTGTTCGCAGCAGATCTGGAGATGTTCCCGTTTCCTTGAGGACGTGGCGGTCTCTTCTGTCATGGTTTACTCCTTTGCGGTTATCGTTGTTCCGCCATGCTCCGCGCCGTCCAGGAACCGGCCGATCTTCGAGACATGGAAGATGTGCGAATCGATGCCTGCATCGGCCAGCGCCAGGAGCTCCGTGATCTTGCCTCGCATGCCCCCGGTCACGTCGGTGTTTCCCGACCCGCCGACATCGAGCGATTCTACCGTGCTGCGGTCGATCCGCGGAACGACCGTGCCGTTTGCAAGGACACCGGGAACGTCCGTCGCAAGACCGACACGGCGGCTGTTGAGAGCCGTGGCAAGACGGGTCACGAGCTGGTCGCCCGATACGATGCAGGATCCCCGGAGACAGTCCATCACCACGTCGCCGTGCAGCACGGGCACAATGCCGTGTTCCGTCATTTCGGCGATGTGGCGAGTCTCAAACGAGACCAGACGTCCGTCTTCGGCAAGGGCGAGGTCGAGGGGGTGGATACCGATCGCCTCGACCCCCGCATCCCGCAGGGCGTCGACGACCGCCGCATTCAGGTTTGAGACGGCGGTATGCGTCTCGTAGACGCCGGGAACGTTATCGTCGGCGAGGCCGTCGTTGATCCGGTAGCGCCGGGCCTCGGGATGCCCGCACGACCCCGCACCGTGGACGAGTACGAGAGCGGTCTCTCGGCGTGCGGCGAGTTCTGCCGCAATCTCGCGCAGGCGGGCGTGATCGATGGCGCAATCTCCCGACTTATCGGTGATCACGCTCCCCCCCAGTTTCAGTACCACTCTCTCAATCATGCTTCTCTTTTCGTGCGCCGTCCGTATCTATCGTCGTGATGATCGCCCGGCCCTCGCAGGCCTCGATGGCCCCGGCAACCCGGCTCTTTGCACGCCGGGGGCAGAGGGCGATGATGCATCCGCCGCCGCCGGCTCCCGTGATCTTTGCGCCATATGCGCCGCTGGCCCGCGCCGCAAGCACCAGTTTGCTGCTCACCGGGTGCCCCACGCCGAGCGCCTCCAGGAGGGCGTGGTTCATGTCCATATACTGCCCGAGTTCCTTCGGGTTGCCGATGTTATGGAGCGCGGCAAGCGTCAGAGCCCCGATCGCGTCCAGGATCGGGTTTGCGATCTCGGGGTGCTTGCGTTGCAGGGCCCCGACCTGTTCCACCATCTTTGCGGTGCTGTGCGGCACCATGGTGTTCCCCACGACGATCTGCAGGTTTTCGGGCGGCAGTCTCCGCTTGGAGCTTCCCGTGATGAGCACCATGCCGCCGTTCGCGCAGACGTAGGTGTCGGTGGGGCTTGCCCGCCCTTTCTGAACCTTCTTCTCGATGGCGAACGCCGTCTCGGCGATATACTCGCGGGTATGCCCGAGCTCGAACTCGTCGTTGATCGCCGAGAGCGTCGCCACCGTCACTGCGGCCGACGACCCGAGCCCCGACGAACTCTGGAGCTGGGAGTGGACGTAGACGCTGCCCCGCACTCCCATCATCCTGAAACACTCGTCGATGTAGGGTGACTTCGGGCGGGTCGGGTTGCGCGATTTCCTCACTGTGACGAATACCCGGGGTTTGATCGCCATCGCGACCCCCGGTTTTCCGTAGACCACTGCATGCTCGCCGAACAGGAACACCTTGCCCGGCGCGCTCCACGTTGCCAATCAGACCACCGCTATCGCCGCATACCCCACTACCTGATTGTAATCCTCCGTCACGTCGCCGCTGGTCGTATACCGCAGAAGTTCCCCTCTCGTCGCACCGAGCGATTGGCATGCGATGCACATGGTCGCGATCGGTCCGTAGCCGCAGACCGTAGCGCGCGTCTCCTGGAGCCGCCGGTAAAACTCGGGTATGTCCAGGGTATTGAGCGCCTCGATCGCGTAGAGATCGTGCCGCCGGGCCACATCGTCCGGGACGTAGTGGGAGAAGTCGCTCGATGCGACGATCCGAACATCCCGCTTCGTCTGCTCGATCGCCTGGAGCAGGTGCCCGGCGAGGTTCTCTGCCGCCTCGTAACTCTGTTCGCCCATGAGGACGGGTACGGTCCTTGCTCTCGGGAACCGGTATTTTATGATCGGCATCTGCACCTCGATCGAGTGCTCGCTCCGGTGCGATGCCTCATCTATCTCGATATCCATCGCGTCGACGAACTCCGTATCGACATCGACGATCCCAAGGGGCGTCTCCCACGGTACGGCAGAGGCACAGGTCATGTATCCACGGTGACTCGGTCCGATGACCAGGAACGTGCCGCCAAAATCAGGTGGTATGGTAGAGAATGCACAGGCTCCGGTCTCTCCCGAGTAGACGTATCCTGCATGGGGAGAGACGATCCCCAGGGATTCAATCCCCGGGGCCCTTTTCTGGAAGAAGGACTCCAGCAGTTGCTCCAGATGCCTGGGCTCGGCAGGATAGAACATTCCCGCTACACTGCATGGGCGCATATCCATCAAGGTTGAGCTCTTGTGCTTCGGATCTTATAACTCTGTCTCAAAGTCTTCGGGCGTGAGCGACGTGGCCACACCGCGCAGGCGGAGCATTTCCTTTGTCAGGAGGTAGTAGATCACCGAGAGGGCTTTGCGACCCTTATTGTTCGTCGGGATGACGACATCGACGTACTTCGTCATGTTGTTCGTGTCGCAGAGCGCCACGATCGGGATGCCTGCCTGGACGGCCTCGTTGATCGCCTGGGCATCGCCGATGGGGTCGGTCACGACGACGACGTCGGGCTCGATGTACTTGTTCAGCCGCTGGTTGGTGAGCATCCCCGGGATGAAGCGGCCGATGACGGCCATGCCGCCGATGGCGTCGGCGAACTTCTTTGCCGGGTACTGACCGTACTGCCGGGAGGTGACGACCAGAATCTTCGAAGGCTCGTACTGCGAAAGGAACTTCGCGGCGGTCTTGATCCGTTCGTCGGTCGCCTGGATGTCCAGGATATACAGTCCGTCTCCGCGCACGCGGTAGATGAACTTCATCATGTCCTTGCTCTTCTGCTGGGTGCCGATGTGCACGCCTGCTGCAAGATACTCCTCAACGGGCAGCAGTGGTTCTTTCAGTTCAATCTCAAGTTCGTTTCCTGTCAAGTTAGATCAGCTCCTCTATGCGAATCAGTTCGTTCAGCTTGGCTATCCGCTCACCGCCGACCACGCCGGTCTTGAGGAAGATGCACCCGAACGCGGTTGCAAGGTGTGCTATCGTCGCGTCCGTCGTCTCCCCGGAACGGTGGCTCATGACGGTCTCCATCCCGTTCTCCTGCGCGAGGCGTATCGCCTCGAAGGTGTCGGTGAGCGTCCCTATCTGGTTTGGTTTGATCAGGACGCAGTTCGCCGCGCCCATCTCGGCGCCCTTCGTGATCCGCTCGACGTTGGTCACGAAGAGATCGTCGCCGCAGATCAGGCACCGGTCGCCGACCTGTTCGGTCAGGTCGGCAAAGGCCTCGAAGTCTTCCTCGAAGAGGGGGTCCTCGATGTAGATGAGGTTGTAGCGGTCGACAAGATCGGCCATGTAGGCGATCTGGTCCTCCCGGCTCCGCGCCGCATCCTTGTAGCGGTACTGCTCGCCGTTCCAGAGTTCGCTTGACGCTACGTCGATTCCCATCCTGACCTCGACGTTCGTCTCGTCGGAGACGGTGTTGATCGCGTCGGTGATGATCTCGAACGCCTCGGCGTCGGTGATGGCGGGAGCCCAGGCCCCTTCATCGCCTTTACCGGAGAGTTTCCCCCGCTCTTGCAGGATCTTCTTCACGGTCCTGTGAACGGCAGCGTTCACGAAGACGCCTTCCGTCGCTCCGGATGCCCCGGTGGGAACCACCAGGAACTCCTGGATGGAGGTGGCGTTCGGAGCGTGCGCGCCTCCGCCGATGACGTTGCCGAGCGGCAGGGGCGTCTCGGCGGCGAACGTGCCTCCGAGGTAGCGGAAGAGTTCAAGGTCGAGAGACGACGCAGCCGCCTTTGCACACGCGAGCGAAAGCGCTACGGCGACGTTTGCGCCAATCGAGCTGAAGTCGGCCGTTCCGTCGTTCTCCCTGAGCAGTGCGTCGAACGTGATCTGATCACGGGTGTCTTCACCGATGAGCGATGGAATCAGGTTTTTCCGCGCGTCCTCGACGGCCTCGCGCGGCGGCCGCACCTTTGCTTCATATGTGCCGGTGCTGGCACCACTGGGCGCCGCAGCCCGCCCAAAACCGCAATCCGTGTAGATTTCGGCCTCGACGGTCTCGTTTCCACGGCTATCCAGGATTGTTCTTAAGATAATCTGTTCGATGGTCGTCATCAGATCACTACTTTCTCTTCACTGTTATAGGGATCACGTCTCGATCGAACTCTTCAAGTGCGATCTCAAGCGGCTCCGTCTTCGATGTTTTGACCAGAACAGGTGCACCCATCGAGATCTGGAGAGCACGAGCCCCTATAATTCGCGCCCGTTCATACCGGGTATATGATTCCATCGTGCAGCCTCAAAATCATTCATGATAAAATGGGGTCGCTGAGATTTGAACTCAGGTCACAGCATCCCGAACGCCATAGGATGGCCAGGCTACCCCACGACCCCTCATTGGTACGGATTCAGATCCTCCACAATTTCCTTGTGCGTCAGCAGCATCCGTCTGCAACAGTAACGTTCCAGACCGAGATCGTCGAGGATCCTTTTCGGATCCTCGCCTGCATCCCGCCGCTCCTTGAACTCCTTCCAGGCTGTGGAGATGACCTTACCGCATGTAAAACATCGTATGGGTATCATAATAATGGTCCAGCATCCCTTATATTTCTTTTCCTCACCGGTAGGACTTCTGGAACTTCGCCCGTGCGCCGCGGCCGTGCGGTTTCTTGGTTTCTTTCTGGCGCGAGTCGTTTACGAGCAGCGTGCGGTCGTATGCAAGGAATGCGTCCTTGATTGCAGGATCGTTGTGCCACTCCACGATGCCACGCGCGAGCGCCGTCCGGACCGCTTCGGCCTGTCCCATCGTGCCGCCGCCGGAGACGTCGATGGACGCGTCGACTCCGTCGAGCGCGTTCGGAACCAGCAGCAGCGGCTCGGCGATCTTCATCCGGACGAGCTCGGTCCCGTAGACTTCCAGGGGCACGGAGTTGATGCGGACCCGGCCGTTGCCGGGCTTTAAGGTCGCGCGGGCGATTGCCGTCTTTCTCTTGCCGCTTGAATTGATGATCTTTGCCACTTCATCACCTCATTTAGTACTTTGCTCCGAGGTTGTTGCTTATCGCCCCGATCGTCACGTATCTCGTGCTGCCCAGCCGATCGATGTGCGCCGCCTCGAGCGTCTCCGTCTCCACACCGGCAAACTCCATCGGAACGCCGACGTAGGTCTTGATCCGCTTGAATGCCGCGGCACCGCGCTCACGCTTGTAGGGGAGCATCCCACGGATGGTGCGCTTGACGATATGGTCGGGCCTGCGCGGGAAGAACGGGCCGCCCTCGCGGGATCCGCGCTCGCGCTTTGTGGTGTAGTTCGCGAGCACCTGTGCCCTGCTCCCGGAGACGATTGCCTTCTCCACATTCACGATGGCGATCTCCTCGCCGGCAAGCGCACGCTGCGCGACGATGCTGGCCATCCTTCCGAGCAGTAATCCGTCTGCGTCGATAACTGTAACCATTCGTCTCACCTGAGGATCCGGACCTTGCTTCCCTTCGGGTTGTCCCGAATGAGGTCCTCGATGGTCATGCACGTCCCGTTTGCGCCGGTGATCTTGCTCACTGCCGCCTCGGAGAAGTCCAGTGCGGCGATCTTCACCGGCAGGCTGAGCGCGCCGCTGCCGAGCACCTTGCCCGGCACCAGGATCGTCTCGCCTTCGTTCGCGTACCGGTTGATCTTGCTGAGGTTCACCTCTGCGTAGTTCTTCCGGGGCGCGTCCAGCCTCTTTGCAATCTCGCGCCAGATACCCGCCTCATGCACGCGTGACGCATCTTTGAGCGTCATGATGAGGGCGGTCAGCCGGGGGTTCGATTTATTCTCGGTTGTCTTCTTCATTCAGTCCCCTCTCCCGTAATCTCGTTCATCACGTCTACCAGGTCGTCTGATGATTTCTGGATATACTGTAGCGCTCTCTCGATGATCTCGCGGACGGGCATCGAGCCGTCGCTCTCCACCACGAAGATAAATCTCTCCGCATCGGTGCTGATATGGATGGCCGGCTCGTCGCCGATGCCGCCGGCAAGGCATGCCCGCTCGCAGAGCTTGCAGAGGGAACAGAGTTCCTGCCGCCCTTCAACGACCCGGACCTTGCCCTGTGCTGGCTCGAGAACGTTCCTCGGGCACTCGTCGATACACATGCCGCACCCGTCGCACCTCGCGTCGATGGCGATCACCGGGTAGTTCTTGTAGCCGCAGGCGGTCGTCGCCTGCCACTTGGCATGCTCTTTTCCGGTGCCGACGACTGCCTGCGCTTCGAGCACGACCTTCTGGTCTTTTGCGAGCTCGATGATGGGGATCTCCGCCTCCGCCGGTGCGGCGTCGGGGTCCTGCGGTATCAGGTCGCTTGAGGTGACGGTCTTCGGCCCCTCGACGGAGAGCGTATAGGTCGCGGTGCAGGCCGAACATCCGACGCCCTCGCAGGAGCACTCGCTGCGCGGTTTGTAGACCTTGAGGTCCGTCCGGAGCGGAATGAGTCCCAGGCGGTGCGCCAGCATCTCGTCGAAGAGAACGCTTGTGTTGTCGTAGATGCGGACATCCTCGATGGCGAGCGTCGGCACTTCGCTGATCATCGCCCGCCGGAACATATTGGCAAACGACGTCGAAACGCCGCTCAGGGTGAATTTGGCGACTCTCTCATCCAGTCGAGAAAACGCTATCTCCATTACACTCTCCTTCCTCTCCGGCCGCCTTTGCCGCGGATGCTGTCGTGAGGCACCGGGGTGACGTCTTCGATGCGGCCGATCTTCATCCCTGCACGGGCAAGGGCGCGGATCGCTGCCTGGGCGCCGGGCCCCGGGCTCCGCTGCTTGCCCCGACCGGGTGCGCGGACCTTCACGTGGACACCGGTGATGCCCTTGTCCCGTGCGTTCTGCGCGACCTGGATCGCCATCTGCATGGCTGCGTACGGCGAGCTCTCGTTCCGGTCCTGTTTCACGACCATGCCGCCGCTGCTCTTGGTGACCGTCTCCGCTCCGGAGAGGTCGGTGACGGTGATGATGGTGTTGTTAAAGGAGGCAAAGATGTGTGCGATGCCCCATTTCTCTTCTGCCATGGTTTTACCTCACTCCTGCGCGGGCGATGCGGCTCCTCTCGGGGTGAACCTCGTTCGTGAGCGGGGAGGGGCCGTAGTAGCTGATCGCGGCCTCTTCGGCTCTCTCGACACGGTAACCCGGGATGGTCACGCGGCGGCCGTTGATCGCGATGTGGCCGTGGGTGATGAACTGGCGAGCCTGCTTGGGAGATCGTGCGAACCCCTTGCGGAGAACCAGCGTCTGAAGCCGGCGGTCGAGCTGCTGCTCGACTTTGAGTGCGAGGACGTCGCCGACATCGGCGTTCTCACCGACAAGACCGTAGCGGTACAGGTGGTTGACGAGCTGGTCTCTCTTCTTCAGGTATTCCTCGGTGCTGACGCCTGCCGAGCGAAGAGCCACCAGTTCACGGGCAGCGGCGCGGTACTTCCGCAGCACACTCTGGGCCTTCCAGAGTTCGCGCTTGTTCCGGAGCCCGTACTCGATGATGAGCCGCTTTTCGTCCTCAAGCCGGGTCTTCTCGAACCGCCTCTTGGGCGTCGCGTATTGTTTGTGGTTTTTTCCTGGGTATCCCATTCAATCACCGTTCAGTCTTTCTTCCTCTTGACGCCGACGGTCGTGCCGGTTCTTCCGGTGGACTTGGTGCGCTGACCGCGGACCTTCTGCCCGGTCTCGTGCCGGATGCCGCGGTAACTCCGCATCTTCCTCATGCGGTTGACGTCATCTTCGTTAACCATGGTGAGATCGGTCCCAAGAAGGTGGCGGACCTCTCCGGTGTAGACGTCTTTCTGGCGGTTGACCATCCAGTCGGGCACCTGTTCCGTGTAGGTGTCGACGGCGTTTGCGATCCGTGCGATCGATTCGTCGTCGAGTTTGCCGAGAACGGCACGGGGGTCCACGTTGGCAAGGGCGGTGATGGTGCGCGACGTGTGCGGACCAATGCCCTTGATCCCGGTCAGTGCGATCTGCACTGCTTTGGTGCCGTCGAGATCAGTGTTCCTGATTCGAACAAAGTACTTTATCTCTTCATCATCCATGTGATCGCCTCATCATCGACATTGTCGGTGAAAGCGCTGAGGGAGGGATTTGAACCCTCGAGTCCCAGGGGGACACAGGTTTAGCAAACCTGCGCCATACCAGGCTTGGCTACCTCAACATAGAACTTCGCATCTTTCGACACTCGCAACACGCGATGTGTTGCTCCAGACACAGCATTCTATGACTTGTGCCTACTAATTTTGGCTCCTTTGATTAATAATAATTGTGGTGATCAGGGAGATCGGCGGGCGCGCTCGACTCCGCTCCCGATCAGCCCCGATGCGACGATGGGAAGCGCGATCGTCGCGTCGCAGAAACACTGGACCCGCGGGCATGCAGGCGCCTCCTTGCCCCAGCTGATCGCCTCTTCAAACGTGCACCCGGAGAGCCCGCCCCAGTGGGGGGCATCGGTGGTGTACTGGATGGCGTAGGCGTGCCCGCCGAGGTTCTGGTCGTGGATCGAGGCGATGACCTGGGTCTGCTGGATGAAGTTCTTCGGGACACCGCCGCCGACGTAGATGACGCCGGTCGTCTTTGCGCCCTCGACCATCCGGGTGATCTCGTCGGTGTCGGCGAGCTGGTCGACATCGACGTCGACTCCGCGCCGCCGGGCCATCACGAGGCCGATCCCGATGGACGAGTCGCAGAGGGCGGGGATGAAGATCGGGACGCCGTACTCGGCGCAGGTGGCGACGAGCGACCGTCCTTCCGGTCTCTGCTCGCGGAGCCAGTTCCCGAGGAGCCGTATGAACTCCCGCGAGGAGCCCCGGAACGGCGCTATGGTGTCGGCGAACCGGGCGATCTCCGCGTCGACGCTCCGGAACTCCTCCTCGTAGGCGAAGACGTCGTAGATCCGGTCGATCCCCTCCGCAAAGAGCGCCTCGTCGTCGGCGTGGTGGTGGCCGAGGTAGTGCCGGACGCCGAGGTGCTCGCAGGTGTCGTGGAAGATGTTCGCGCCCGTCGAGACGATGACGTCGACGTAGCGGTGTTTGACGAGTTCGATGAGGATGTTCTGCATACCCGCCGGGATCATCGCGCCCGAGAGTCCCATGAATATCGTGCAGTCCGGATCCGAGACCATTCTGGTCCAGATGCCGAGCGACTCCCCGAGTTTTCTTCCCTGAAAGCCGGTTTTGCTCATGGACTCGAGAAGGGCCGTTATATTGCTGTTTGGTTTAACTGGCTGCGTTGGCTTCATGGAGATATCGTGATACCGTTTCTGGTTATGGCGTATTAATAATTGGCACCGATCCAGCAAAACGGGGCGGATGGTGGTTTTAGGGCTGCCGTTTTGGTAGGGTGGGGGCGGGGCTACACAGAATGATCTTACGCGATAGTGACAGGGGAGGGGGGCTCGCCCCCCTTCGCACCTATCGGTGCTCAAGCTCGCTTCGCTCGCACTCCCCGTCGGCCCCACCCCCAGTGGCGGTATCCCCTTGGAATCCGTGCATCAGGTAAGTGATGCTCTGAAGAATGGCACACGGGGGATATGACGGGTCGAAAGGCAGGAGCACGAAGACTGCCGGATGCGAGTGTCGACGAGGAAGACGCGAAAAAAACGAGGGGGAAGCCCGGTGCAGTGGACCGTGGGAGGAGCGCGAAGCGCGGGTGGGGTGGGGGCTACAGCAGGGCCTTATGGGTGGAAACAGGGGGGGTGGGCTGCCTTCCCTTCCCGCGAGCTGCTTCCCCGGGTGGTGATACCATTACTGTCCATAGTATGGAGAGGCCTCGATGAAGAGCAGAATCAGAATTTGCTCCCAGGACACGATACCCCGCCGGCTACCGCCACGATCTGGGCTTGTTTACAATTACAGGAGATAGCGTTGTCCCAAAAATCCCCGCCGCCCGTCAAAAAAAGGTGGTATTACTGGCCCTATCTCACAGGGCCTGCACAAGCGAGTGCCGGGTCACGACGCCCGCGATCTTGCCGTTCTGCTTGACCGGGACGGAACTGATGTTCTTCTTGAGCATCAGGTCGATGACGTCGGAGATGTCCGCGCCTGCGTCCACCGAGATGAGCGGCGTGGACATGATGTCCCGCACGAGGAGGTTCCTGATCCGGTAGTCCTGATGCGTCCCCTCCACGATATCCTTCAGCGCGTGAAGCGCCTTCGCGACATCGGTCTCCGTGACGATGCCGAGGACGGCGTCTCCGTCCTCTACGATGAAGCGGTCGATCTTGCCGTCCAGCATCCTGCGGCGGAGGTGGACGGCGCGCTCCTCACCCTGGATGGTGTGCGCCGGCACCATGACGTCGAGGATGCCTCCCGCCGGCCGGAGCACCTTTAAGAGATCGCCGGCCGTCACCTGCCCGATGAGGCGGTGCTCGGCGTCGAAGACCACCACCAGCTTGTAGTGCTGGAGCAGCGGCACCAGGACGTCGATGCTCTGGTCGGGATACACGGAGGTGAAGTTTTCCTCGACCGTGTTCGCGACATGAATGGATGTGGCTTTCAGCGCCTGGGTCTTCCTGCTCCCGAGCGTCTCGGCGATTGCCGCGCGGGACGTCGTTCCGATGACCGTGCCGTTGTTGGTCACGATAAGCGGATCGACTCCCTCCCCGAGCATCTTCTCGAGCGCTTCGCTGACAAAGGCGGATTTCGCGATGGTGATCGGTTTTGCCATCACGTCTTTGACGAGTACCTGAAATCTGTCGCTCATTTTGCCACTTCCTTGATGATATCATCTCTCTTGAGCATGCCGCGGATATCGCCGTCCTCCGCGACGACGAGGCTGTTGATCTGGTGTTCCAGCATCAGCCCGACGGCATCCTGGAGGGATGCACCGGGGGATACGGTGATGACCGGGCGGCTCATGATGTCTTCTGCAACTGCCGATACCTCGACGACGTACCTGAAGCGTTTCTGCCCCGCCGGCGCCTCTTTCCTGAGGTGGGTGACATCTTTTCTGGGCAGATTCATCCGCTCGTCCAGATACTCGTAAAATGCGAGGTTGCTTTCCGTTATTATGCCGGCAAGGCTTCCATTGTCGTTAACGACAATAAGTTTATCGTTTTTTCCCTTAATCGTGTCAATGACATGGTCGAGCGAGTGGTACCGGTTGACCGTGACCGCATCCTCCATGATCTCGTTGACCTTTGCAGTGAGTCCGCGGACGTACGCCGAACGCATCACGTCCAGTTTGGTGACGATGCCGCTCACCCTGCTCTCTTCGACCACGGGAATGCCCGAAATGTCCTTATCGAGCATGATCGACGCGATATCGCGGATGCTTGTCTCCGGCGTTACCGTGATCGGCTCCGGCGCCATCAGGACACTGACCGGGATCCGGTCGATCGGGCGCCGCCGCCACATCGGTTCCGTCTGCCGAAGCCGGTACGCGATATCCTTCTTGGTGAGGATGCCCCGGAGTTCGTCTCCCTCCATGACCGGCAGCCTTGAGACCCGGTGCTTGAGCATGAGATTTCGCGCATAGGCGACGTTATCCTCCGGTGCAACGACGTACACCGGAGATGTCATCACATCAATGGCCCGCATCTTCGCATCACTCCTCAGAAAACGCTTTCACAAGGTCGTATTCCGTCACGAGACCGACAAGGTGCGAGTCCTCGATGACCGGGAGCGCCCCGACGCGCCGCCGGATCATCTCGAGAGCGATCTCGTGGATGTTTTTGTCGGGCGCGATGGTGTGCAGTTCCCCTGAAAGGAGCGATCGGACCGGCGCTCCCATGACCTCTGCGGAGTCCCCGGTCGTCAGCTGCTCGAACGCCTTGCCCTTCCCAAGATAACTCATGATATCGGTGGCGGTGACGATCCCGCAGAGGACGTCGTCGGCAACGACCGGCAGGCGCCTGAACCGCCATTTCACCATCTCCCGGCAGACCTTGCCGATCGGTGTGTCGGGTGCGGTGACGCGCACCGACGCCTTCATGATATCCTCCGCCCTGCGGTCGGAGTGCTCGGTGGTGAGCACCTTCATCACGTCGCGCTCGGTCACGATGCCCTTTAATTCTCCTTCGGCGTCGGTGATAGGGATCCCGCCGATGTTCTTGTTGATGATGATATCGACCGCGTCGCCGATGGTGCCGGTTACGGGCATGGTGACCAGGTGCGGCGTCATGATCTCGCGGAGCCCCTCGTTGATGGCCGCGAGGAAGTTCCCCCCGTGCTTCACCTGAACGAGGTTGAACTTGTCGCCGCCGCCCATGAAGTTGATGATGTCGCCGACGGTCACGATCCCCCGGAGACGGCGCGTTCCGGGATCGACGACCGGCAGCCTGCGGAACCCTTCTCTGGTCATGATCTCGACCGCCTGGATGATCGTCGTCGTCTGCTGCGCCGCGACGACGTCCCTTGTGGCGATCGCCATGATCTCGCCTTCATGCTCGGCAATCTTCGTCTTGAAGTCGACCGGTCCGCGTTCGCGTTTTCCGGGCATCTTCAGGAGTCTGTCGGCCGGTTTCTTATCCGAGTTATTTGAGTTGGGTTGCATCCTATCACTCCTCTGGAGATGTAGTATTTGGAAGGTTCCTCAGGGCAAACGGCCGCTGAGGACATCGTGACGGTCGATAACGCCGACGAGCCGCTTCTTCTCGTCGATGACCGGGAGCATGCTGACGTCGTGTTCGACCATCAGTCGGCTCGCCGTTGCGATGGTGTCGTCCGGCGTCACCGAGATGACGGGTGTCGTCATCACCCGCTCGACGGTGGTGTCCGCCTGGTTCTTCACCGATGTGCGGACGCTCCCGGCGCGCAGGAGGTCCCGGCGGGAGACTATCCCGATAGTCTCTCTCTTCTGCACCACCGGAAACGCGGTAAATCCGCTCGCAATGATAAGGCTGTAGATCCGGTGTATGGGGTCGTCCGGTGCGCAGGTGACGGGCTCTCGCGACATGACGTCCTCGACCCTGCCGGGGATAGTGCGACGGGATATCAGGATGGGGAAGAGTTCGGAGAAGAGCACCCCTCCCTGGTATACGCCGTCTTCGCTGACCACCGCAGCGCTGTCTGTGCGGGTATTCATGATGGCGGCGCCCACCTCCGCAAGGGGGGTCTCCCGGGAGACCCGGGCCGCCTCCCGGACGAACCCTTTGACCGTGACGTTCGACTTGGTGTCCATGACGCGCAGGACGTCGGAGATGTCGAGATATCCTCTCAGACGGTTCTTCTCATCCACGACATAGAGTTCGCGGAAGACGTCGTCACGGAGGATGCTCCGTGCTTTTGTGACGTAATCGTCATAATGCAGGGTGGGGATCTCCACCATCAGGTCCAAGGCCACCTTCATAGCAACTGCTCCTCCTCCCGACAGGCGGGGCAGAGCATAAGGTTGTCGACCCTTGAGAGGTCGTCGGAGATCTTTCCGCACCGGTCGCATACGCCCATAGCATACTCCTCTTCACGGTTGATCTCGATGAGATCCGCGAGGAGCTCGTTCACTTCGGTTGCGACGGTGAGGATGTCCCGGACAGTCACGATCCCGATGACCATCTGGTCTTCGACGACGGGGAGCCTGCGGACGCGGTGCTTCACCATCATTGCCGCGGCGTCCCCGACCAGCTTATCGGCGCCGATCGTGATGAGGGGCGTGCTCATGATCTCGCTGACGTGAACATCGCCCGGTTTTAAGTCTTTAGCCACGACTTTGCAGTTGATATCCTCCTCCGTGACTATTCCGGTGGGTAGATTGTTCTGCAGCACTATGCAACTGCCGACCCCGTCGCGACACATGATCTGCGCCGCTCGGGCGACAGTCTCACCGACATCAATGGTCGTAGGATGGCTCTGCATGACCTCCCTGACTGGTATGCGTGTCTCGAAGCGGATGGCATCGCTATTATTCATCATGGGATTCTCCTAATCTTGCCGCAATTAGAGCCAATTCTCCAGGTGCAAGTCTATCTAGGTTACAGCAGTATAAAAGAATTCTCTCGCACCAGGAATGGTGTTTGTCTGCAAAATCGAGAGAATGCGCCGGACGGAACATATAATTATATTTATTTGTGAGTGCCACAACTCACTTACGTATAGGCAAATTCTGCAAACCTGAGGGAGCTTAATGACGTTCTTAGTTCGTACGAAACAAAAGATCTCGGGGCTATTGAAGGCGCTCTTTCGGAAGCGAACCTGCCGCATTGGGATCTACGGCCCTCCCAATGCCGGCAAGACGACGCTTGCGAACCGGATTGTGCGGGATTGGGTCGGTGATGCGGTCGGTCCGGTCAGTGAGGTGCCTCATGAGACCCGGCGTGTCCGGCGCAAAGAGAATATCACTATCACGGGGCAGAACGGCAGCTCGGTCACCATCGACATCGTCGACACGCCGGGCGTGACGACCAAGATCGACTATAACGAGTTCATCGAGTTCGGCATCGAGAAGGAGGAGGCGATCAAGCGGGCTCGGGAGGCGACCGAGGGCGTCGCCGAGGCGATGCATTGGCTCCGCGAGGATATCGACGGCGTCATCTACATGCTCGACTCCACGCAGGACCCGTTCCAGCAGGTGAACATCATGCTTGTCGGGATCATCGAGAGCCGGAAGCTCCCGGTCCTGATCGTTGCAAACAAAAACGATCTCCCCGACGCGTCTCCTGCGCGGATCAAGAGTGCGTTCCCCCAGCATCCGGTGATCTCCATATCGGGCCTTGAAGGGAACAATGTAGAAGAGTTGTACGAGCAGATGACGAGATATTTCGGGTGATGGAGATGATACAGGGTGTACAAATCGACTTGATCTCTGCGGAACGCCTGGATCGGCTCACCTCCATGGAGAAGATCCGCCTGATCCTCGACGACGTCATGGACGGGAACATCGTTATTCTGGAGAAGGGCCTTGCGCCGGACGAACAGAGCAAGCTCATCGAGATCACGATGCGGGAGATCGCGCCGGACGGATTCTCCGGGATCGAGATGGAGACCTATCCCGTCAAAGATTCCCAGAGCGGGTTCCTGTCGAAGATTCTCGGCGGGAAACGCTCCGAGACCCGCCTGACCGTGATCGGGCCGGCGAACCAGCTCAAGACGCTCAAGAAGGAGAAGGATCTCATCAGTGCGTGGGTCTCCTCGTCGAGATAACATGGAGTGATACATGCCTCACAAGTGTACACAATGCGGCAGAGAGTTCGACGACGGTTCGACCAAGATCCTGAAAGGCTGCCCGAGCTGCGGCGGGAAGAAGTTTCTCTACATCCGTGAGGCCGAACGGCACGACGACGTGCTGAAGGAGAAGACCATCGACGAGATCGCCCGGGAGACCGGTGAGGAAGTGCTTGAGGTCAAGCCGGATCACCGGAAGAGGGAGATCGAGGTATTTGAGCGTATCGAGAGCATCCGCATCCTCGGCCCGGGTTCGTACGAACTGAACATCGAGAAACTGGCCAGGTCGGACGAGGTCGTCGTCGGACTGGAGAAAGAAGGAAAATACGTTGTGGATATCCTCTCCATGGCCAGGAAAAAGAAGTGATACGATATCCATTGTTTTAAATAGGGGGGCCGCTGCTGTTTCTGCAGCAATCTCTCCCCAACCGAAATTATAAATATCCTCAGAACCCTTTTGAGGTACAACACGTAATCCGACACTCGATGACACATGTCGGAGCGACGGTTTCCTGCATGAGAACATGATACTCTCATAAGTCCTTTGCATAGATCGGATCTCGTTCTCGATCTCTGCTCTCATGCACCTGTCCCCGGCAGTTAGCGGGCTGTATCCTGTACTGGAGAGTGTCGGTTGGGAGGTACTCCATGAACACGACGTACGATATCCAGAACCCGCTCGGGAGCACCAAAGACCCGATCTATGTTACATCGCTCGATTCGGTTCCCGGTATTGATCCGGAGGAGCGCGACCGCCTTGCGGAGGTGACCGATCTCTTCGCGTTCCGTGCGAACGACTACTACCTCTCGCTGATCGACTGGAGCGACCCGGCCGACCCCATCCGCCGGCTGATCGTCCCGACCGTCGAGGAGCTTGAGCCCTGGGGGCATCTCGATCCGTCGTCGGAGCACCGGTACACCCGGGCTCCAGGGCTGCAGCACAAATACCGCGAGACCGCGCTCCTGCTCGTGAGCGACGTCTGCGGCGGTCTCTGCCGCTACTGTTTCCGCAAACGCCTCTTCATCGAGGAGCCGCGCGAGGTGAACAAGGATGTCTCCACGGGGCTTGCCTACATCCGGGATCACCCGGAGATCACGAACGTCCTCCTTACGGGGGGCGATCCCCTCTTTCTCGAGACCGGGCGGCTGCTTGATATCGTCCGGCAGATCCGCGAGATCGAGCACGTCGGGATCATCCGGATCGGCACGAAGATGCCTGCATACAACCCGTTCCGGATCATCAACGATCCGGCGCTGCTTGACCTGATCCGGGACTATAGCATGGACGAGAAGCGCATCTACATCATGGCGCAGTTCAACCACCCGAGGGAACTGACCGATGCCGCATGCCGGGCGGTCGCTCTTCTGCAGGAGGCCGGGGCGGTCGTGATGAACCAGACGCCGCTCATCCGCGGCATCAACGACGACCCGGAGGTGCTTGCGGCGCTCTTTGACAAACTCTCGTTCATCGGTGCGAACCCCTACTACGTCTTCCAGTGCCGCCCGGCGATCGGTAATCGGACGTTCGCGGTGCCGGTGGAGGAGTCCTACCGGATATTCGAGCAGGCCCGCACGATCTGCTCGGGGCTTGCAAAACGGGCTCGGTTCGTGATCTCCCATGCGACCGGAAAGATCGAGGTGCTCGGGAAGACGGACCGGTACACCTACTTCAAGTACAACCAGGCGGCAGACCCGGCGGATCTCGGGCGGTTCATGGTCTATAAGAGCAACCCGGATGCCTACTGGTTTGACGACTACACGGAACTGGTGGACGAAGGAAGGGTGAGGGAGCCGCAAGACCTGGTGTAGGCGGGCTTATTGACCGGCCGCGAGATTCCCTCTTTTCCGTCTTCCCCTTCTGCCCGGCACGGTTCTGTTCCCTAGAGCCAGAAACTGTAATGCGCCGTGGCTGTCAGGCTCTCATCATCGGCAACCGGGACATTGATTGTCCTGCTCCCATACCACGTTTCGCCGACCTGCCACCTTTCGAAGTACCATAACAGAGGCCAGAATCCTATGCTATCAGGCGCCGTCAGCGTGACCCTGAAGCCGGAGTCGTCCGAATCGGTTCTGCTGAGGACGAACGGCGTCTCGTCCGATCCCGTTCCGAGGTCTCCGGAATAATCGATGCCGATCCCGTTGACCGGGACGTTCCACCAGAAGAATATGAGCGCCTGCCGGACCGAATTCACCTCAAGCCGGGAGACGTGCTCCTCCGTAACGATGATGTACCCCGTCTTCGTCACCGTATCGCTGTCTTTGGCGTTTTTGACCGTCAGCGTGACGGTATAGATCCCTTCGTCCGTATACGTGTGCGCCGGGTTTCGTTCGGTCGACGTGCCGCCGTCGCCGAAGTTCCAGGACCACGAGGTCGCCCCTCCCGCGGAGGCGTCGGTGAACTGTACCCGGAGGGGAGCGGGGCCGGATGTGGGGTCGGCGGTGAAGCCGGCGACAAGGGGCACCTGTGTCGGTTCAGTCGTCGGTATTGTGGTGGGTATTGTGGTGGGTATTGTGGTGGGCACCGTCGTTGCCGTTACCGTTGGCCCGACCGCCGAGCCGCTCCCGACTTCGTGGAGGAGCCATTCACCGCCGGTGCGGCTCACGCCCCGGGCGACGATCTGGATGTGGGCGTCCTCGGGCACACCACCGAGGACGAGGACCTGTCCGGTCTCCCACGACGTCCAGTCAGAATTGGGCGGATCCTCCCCGGATGCATCGACGAGACCGAAGTTTTCCGTCCGGTCGACACCGTTGACGAGGATC
>JASUSO010000034.1 GCA_030446015.1 Methanobacteriota archaeon | reverse complement strand
GAGATCGCCTGCCTCATCACCGCCGACGACCTCACCGGCGTGAACCTCAAAAGACTCGAGGACGTCGTGATCATCCCCGGCCGGGCGTTCGTCCACGACGCCGAGGCGCGAGCGATCCTCTCCGCCGACGGCGTCGACCGTGAGGTGGTGCGCGGCCCCGATATGCTGACCGCCGACGCGGAGACGAGCATGGGCATGACCCGGGCGGAAGTCCTCGATAAAGAGATGGAAGGGTTCACGGCCCTGATCAACACGATCAACCGCTACGGGCTCTGACGGCCAGCGAGCCCGCAGAACCGCTCGATGACCCACTCGTTCCTGACCTCGGGGTGGAAGAGGACCCCGTAGAGGGGGAGGGAACGGTGCCGGATCGCCTGGACGCACCGGTCGGAGGCGGCGAGCGCCACAAACTCCCCGGGAACCTGCACGGCGCAGTCGTGCACCGTGTAGGCGGAAAACTCCTCCTGTCCGGCAAAGAGCGGGTCGGGCGCAAGCACTCTTACATCGGCCATACCGATCTCGCGGCACGGCTCAGTGCCGCTGCCGAACGCCGCCGCGAGCGCCATCATGCCGGAGGAGATCCCGAGCACCGGCCGCTCGAACGAGAGGAGCCACCGGAACAGTTCCGGGCGCTCCAGGTAGCCCGTATCCATCAGCGCCGTGCCGCAGAGGATCACCGCATCCGCGCTCTCGATCTCCGGTGCGCCGACGGCGGTGTAGTGGCGGGTGACAGACATCACCCCGAGCCGGCCGAGGAGCCGTTCGACCGGCGCGACGAACTCGTCCCGGGAGAGCGAGCCGTCCCGGCAGCAGAGGTCGACCAGAAGGATCATTTCGCCACCAGCCCCGCCCGCTCGATCCGCAGGACGCCGTTGTGGTTCCGGTAGACCTTCGACGCCTCCTCGATCGCGATCCTCTGAGCAAAGAAGGGGGCGTCGACGACGAACGTCTCGAGTTCCCCTCCTTCGCCGGTGAGGGTGACCTGGTAGTTCCGGGCGATCGCCCGGAGTTCATCGAGGGTGCGGCGGTCGATCTCCCTCCCGAGCCAGGACTCATCGAAGGGAGCGGAGAAGACGCCCGCGATGACGACCCGAAACCCGGCACCGATGAGTTCTTCCATGTAGGCCTCCTGGTCGGCGAGCCAGAGCGGGTTGAAGCACCAGAGCCCCAGTTCCCGGCAGACCCGCTGGACCCGTGCCGCCTGGTAGACCGAGAGGATCGCCCCGGTGACGACCCCTTCGATCCCGTACCGCTCCCGGGCGGCGAGGAGAGCGCGTTCGAGGTCGCGGAGTTCTTCCTCCTTCTCCCCCGCCGTCTCCACCTCCACGAGGGGGAGCCCCGCCGCTTCGGCCTGCAGCGCGGCGAGGCGGATGTTCGGGGTGTGGAACATATAACTCTCCGGGTTTTTCGAGACGACCGTGATCAGGCAGGCCACCTCTTCGTTCTGCATCGCCTTCCAGCAGGCGAAGTGGGAGTCCTTCCCGCCGGAGAAGAGTACGCCGAGTCTCATGGTTATTCCCGTACTCTTCTCCTCCAGGGCATGATAACCCCTGCGGCGGCGGTCCCGGGCGGTGCGGAAGGCAAAAGGCGAGGTTCCTGGCCACAATTGAGCCAACCGGGCGGTTCATGTCCCCCGTTGCCGGGAGAGGATCAGGATTATATGCTGTCGAATCTTCACCGGGTGTGAGCACCCGCGGTGCATCAGGAGAGGGTCAGATGGCAGAAGTCGTCCAGCATCGGGAAGAAGAGATCGAAGTGGTGGTTGATTGCATCCTGGTAAATTACCGGGGGGATTCCGAGTCACGTGGCCGGATTGTCCATGCGATCCTTGCGTGGGCGCAGGAGCACCCGGACGAGTGGAACGAACTGCAGGAACGCTGCCAGCGGCGGCACGAAGTGCTGGCATAAGCCCCCGGGACACTCTTCTCATCTCCATTCTTGAGAAAAATCGGCGTGCAGGCCGATCTGTATTCCATGGGCGGCTATGATTCGACGGAGAGGACTACCGGAATGCGGCGTTTGAAGAAACGAATGCGAGGGGTGAGATTTGAACTCACGAACTCCTACGAGACTAGGCCCTCAACCTAGCGCCTTTGGCCTGGCTTGGCAACCCTCGCACGGGTGCGCCCGAACGGAGACGGAAGGTGCATCGATTGCGCTTTCGCGCCCCGTTTACCTCACTTGATCTGTTGTCATACATAAAATACCTTTGTGCGGGGCTGCGGGGGCCTCCTGCCGGGAGGCGGCGAAGAGGGGGTCGCCGACCGGCATCGGGAATGAAGGCCGCGGCCGGCCCGCCGTTCAGGCGGCCACCGCCCCCCGTTTCCGGTTCACGGCGATGAGACGGGCGATGTAGATCCGGGCCCAGCCGTATCCGAAGAACGCGCCGAGGATGTTGCCGACGACGATCCCCCACCAGACCCCGGTCTCGCCGAGGTCCATGACGATCGCGAAGACGTAGGCGAAGACCACGATGGCCCCGAGGTTCCTGAAGAACTCGACGGCAAGGGCGAAGATACCCTTCCCCGTCCCCTCGAAGATTCCGGCGGACATCATGCCCGGCGAGACGAAGGGGTAGAAGAGACACATCGTCGTCAGGAAGGCGGTGATCCCGCCCGCAAGGTGCATGCTGCCCGTCGAGTAGGCGAATATCCCGGATATGGCGGGCGCGAGGAGCCAGGTGGCGACGGAGAGGCCGATGCCGATGAGGATGCCCGAGCGGACCGAAAAGGAGTGGGCGATCCGGAGGTTGTCGTGCTTCCTGCCGCCGTAGGCCGCACCCGAGACCGAGACGACGGCGATGGACATGGCGATGAAGGGTATCAGGGCGAAGAAGACGATCCGCCACCCGCCGGTGTAGACGGCGACGGCATCGGGCCCGGAGACGTAGACGAGGAGCCCGTTGACGACCATAGCGGTGACCGACATCAGCACGAACTCGAGGCTTGCGGGGATCCCGACGCCGAAGATGTCCATCGCCGTGCGCCCGTCGGGCGAGAAGCGCCTCCAGTCGAGGGTGATGTAGGTGTCCTTTTTGACCAGGAACCAGTAGAGGAGGAGGGCGCAGACGGCTGCCATCGAGATGAGGGTCGCCCATGCGGCACCGGCGACGCCCATGCCCGCACCGTAGATGAGGATGGGGTCGAGGACGATGTTGAGGACGGCGGAGGCGGCGACGGCGTACATCGTCCTCCGGGTGCTCCCCTCCCCCGTGAAGACGGCGTAGAGGATGTCGGAGAGGAGGATGAAGACGGTTCCAGCAAAGACGATGCTGCCGTATTCGACGGCGTATGCCGCGGTCCCCCCGGCCCCGAGAGCGAAGACGAGCGGCTCGATGAAGAGGAGGAGCGCGGGGGTTACGACGGCTGCGAGGGCGAGCACGATGGCGATGCCGTGCATGGCGACGTTGTCCGCCCCGGCCCTGTCCCCGGCCCCGATGCGGCGGGAGGCGGCCGAGATGACGCCGGCCCCAAGGCCGTTCCCGAGGCCGACCAGGATCAGGAAGATCGGGGTGACGAACCCGACGGCGGCAAGGGCGTCCGAGCCGAGGCCCGCGACCCAGACGGCGTCGGCGAGGTTGTAGGTGGCCTGAAAGAGCATGGCGACCATGATCGGGCCGGCAATCTTGAAGATGGCGCGCTTCGGGTCGCCGGTGAGACCGGCGACGCCTTCGGTGATTGTGTCCCGGCGTTCTGCCGGTTCGGAGGTGATGGCGGTCATTTCACTCATGGTTATCCTTCGGGTACGGGTTCTTTCTCCGGATGTCCGGGAGAAGAGAGTTCGTGCTCGTTTGGAGCATCTTCGTTCGCTGCCGGGAAGAAGCAGAGTAGTTTGCTCTCTAACGGCATAACGGTTGCGTTCTACTCCGTCTTTCGTCTTTCGGGACGGGTTAATGGATTGCCTTATCCGGGTCGCCGTGCGGAGGGATAATACGCCGGAGTCTGACCCCGGGGAGGGTTTTATGCGATGAACGGCAGGGATCTCCGGAGCAGGGGTTTGGACGAGTGGCATTTGTCCGCGGCGTTTCCGGAGCGGGAAGATCTCGAAGAAGAGACCTGGCTCCCGTGTGGATGTCATGTCTGAGGACCTCCCGGGAGCCCAATCTTGCGAGATGAACCGGGACGGATTCGGGCTCGCGGCGAACAATAGATTAAAGCAATCCGGCGACGAAGGGAGACGTATAGCAGGGACGTGCTGCATATGAAGACCCGCACTGAAGTTCTCGACATCCTCCGGTCTCTGAAAGACGAGCTCAGGGAACGGTATCACGCCGAGAGCATTGCTATTTTCGGGTCGTATGCCCGTGAGGAGCAGGGGGAAGGCAGCGACATCGATCTGCTCGTCGAGTTCGGTTCCGGTGCGGATCTCTTTGACTTCGTCGGACTGTCGCAGTACCTCGAAGAAAAACTTGGCTCCCGCGTGGATGTCGTGCCGGCGGCGGCGCTCCGGCCCGAGATCCGCGGGCAGGTCACCCGGGATCTCCTCTTCGCATGAGAGCATATAGTCTACAGTTCCCGGGGATATGGCAGCAGGGACTGTGAGATCTTATCTAAATCGCTGCCGGGCGAGATGCAGTGCCCGGGCGGCCAGCCGGATACAGAACGCTGCTTCTTCTTCGCAGACAAGCGAGCCGCTGTACTGGACGTTGTGTCTCGCGATTCGCAGTTTGTCGAAGACGTTCAGGAGATCTGCAACCTCAGGGTCGTCGCCGGAGGTATGCCGCACCGCAGTAACCAGGCAGGCGTGGCTCCTCTCGACATAGCCTGCGGCGTATAGAAACGCCCTGATGCTATGGAACGCACTGTTATATGCAGCGAGGTGAGCCATCTCGTACTCTTCGATGGCTACATTCTTCTCCGCGGCCCTGAGAAACCTCGCCGCGGATTCGAGCGAGCCTGGGACACGTTCCTTTGCTTTTGAATCGGCGCGGATGAGGCCCCGGTCGACGCATTCCTGCCACCTCATAGCGCCGCCCCGGAAACAAGGATGTGATTTTGGAGGACACCAGCAACAAACGGGTCGCCCTCTTCTTTCATCTGCTCCCACCGGTAGTACGGAACGGTCGTCACCTGCGCCTCACGGCCGGTCGCCGCTTCCAGCGCCAGCACCCGGTCGTGATCGATCTGACCCCCGTCGCCGATGACCAGGATGTCAATGTCGCTCTGCTCGTCGAAGGTTCCCGACGCGGTGCTCCCGTAGACCGCGACCGTGATGCTTCCCGGCGCGATCTCCTCGATGCCGGCCCGGACGAGGAGGAGAACGGTGTAGGCCCGCTTCAACTCGCGGGCGGCGAGGGAGTCGTTGTCGAGAGCAAGGAGCCTCGCCGTTCCGATATGCGTGACGGTGAGGAGCCCGTCCCGCTCGAAGGCATCGGCATACGACTTGACGCTCCCCGGGCTGACCCCGATCTCCCGGGCGAGTTTGTTGATGTGGATCTCGCCCGTGGGGTGTGCGAGGAACCAGGCGAGGACCCGGAACCCGACGAACTTCTCGAACTCGCGGAACATATAATATATTGAATGATCGTTTAATTTATTAAACGGTTACTGGGGGGTGGTTCTGGATAAAGCTCGCGCATTCGTCATTAAATGCATCGACTTCCCGCTGAAAGGTGGGGAATGGCCGATCCTCACAATGTTTGAGGTGGTCAAGGTGCCAGGTGAGGCCGGGATAAAAATACTCCCGGAAGTATGGGTTTGTGGCTTTAACAATATCTTGATGCTATACCTAGAATACCCAGTATTCCCAATGCAATCCCGATGACTACCCCACTCACAATGGCAATCTGACCTACCATCTGACTTACACCCGTTGCCGCTAGGAAAAAGCCGGCGAGAATGAGAACACCTACGATTCCCGATGCAGAGAATCCCATTCCTGCAATCCTTTGAGCCAAAGTATCCTCTCCTTTAGATCTTTTTCCCACGCTTGAAGAGTTTTACATCCGGACGATACCGATCCCGGTATTCAACTGCAGGGCCCGTGTAGCCCCCTTTGCTGTCTACCTCAGTGATCCCTTTTTGTTTCACCAGTCGCTGTAACTCGGGCTTTGTTACAGGGGAAGTGCGACACTTGACTTCGCCTCGTGCTGTTCCTCTCTCGTAGTCGTGTTTACCAGGGCCGCCGACATGACGAGCCCCATGTTCGGCTGATTTCTGTTTTTCGTAGTCTATACCACGCTTAGAAGGTGATCGAGTCATTTTCACACCTGATAAATAGAAGGATTCTTCTAGGTGATATACACATTCTCCTTAACGTCATTAGCATCGTTAACGTCATTAGCATATTGTGGGTGCAGGTGGGACTGAGATGGCGGGGATGGGAAAAAGTCGTCCATATTATTCCACTCGGTCATGAGTATGACCGAGCGGTGAAACCGTTTGAAGATAGTAATGCAGATCGAGTGTATATTCTCACTCGATGGCATGATCCTTCTGCTGCAATGAAAATGGTTGATAACCAGCGCCACTACGCGAACAAAGTGAGAGAAACCCTGATAAAAAGAGGAATCGACGTAAGGTGCGAGTCAGTAAATTTATTCGACTTCCTTGAAGTAACAAAGAGCATTTCAAAAATTATTGTCAGGGAGAAGGCCGAAGGAAACAGGATTCATCTGAATATGTCTGCAGCCGGACGCTTGACTTCCGTAGCTGCAACGCTCGTTGGCATGCATCATGACGTGCAGGTCTACTACGTCCATGCTGATGATTATCCCGACGAGCCGGATAAGCGGCAGGAGCATGGCCTCAGCGTCTGTGACAGTAATAAGGTCACTTACTTGACCAACCTGAAGTTCGACATGCCAGACCCCATCGGTATGAATATACTGGCATTTCTTTGTGAAAAGAAGAAAGTCAATACTAGGGGTCTGTTAGGCAAGTTACAAGAACTACAGGTCGAGGGTTTTCAAGAGCTGTTTTGTGATAATATCGAATTGATCGATGACGATAAACGTAGAGATAGAAATAAGGAGATTGTCGCTAGAAGATTGCTTCAAAGTCGGCAATTGATGAAATTAAATAAAACGATTCTTGAGAAATTGGAGAAGAGTGGATATATCAGGCGAGAGAAGGTAGGGAGAAGTATGTATATATCAAATACAGATACTGGAAAATACGTCGCTTATCTAAGTGGACTGGTAGATTGATTACTTTCAAACCATAGTCATTCATCTGCAGGCGACTTAGGGTTTGACTTCCCTGTATCTCAATCTTACTCAAGTACTCTCAAAATTCAGAACCCAATCAGAAAACAAATGCTGCGGGTGGGATCCGAACCCACGATCTCCAGATGTCCCAGGTTTGGACGCCCCGTTCACTCGAAAACCCTATGAGTCTGGCGCCATAACCGGCTAGGCCACCGCAGCGCACAAAGTGCATTATAACAATGGTGTATTGACAAATAAACCTTATGGCTCTCCGGAAAAATTAGACGGGGGATTACTTCGTGTTTTTCCGGAGGTAGACCTCGACCGCCGCCGTGATCGCCGCAACGTGCTTCCCCTGGCGGAGCGAGGCGGCCAACGTCTGCATACGCGCCTCCTCCTCGTGGAGGTAGCGGCGCAGGCTCGTCGCGATGTGCTCCTCCTGCAGGAAGTGCGTGTGGGTGTCGCCGGCGATGAAGTGGGCGTTGTGCATGATCGCGTAGTGGAGCGGGAGCGTCGTCTTCACGCCCAGGATGACGTACTCGTAGATCGCCCGGCGCATCCGCTGGATCGCCTCCTCGCGGTTGGAGCCCCAGGCGCAGAGCTTCGAGATCATCGAGTCGTAATGCGCCGGGATGGTGTAGCCCATGTGGATGCCGGAGTCGACCCGTATCCCCGGGCCGCCCGGCGAGCGGTAGCGGACGATCTTCCCCGGGTCGGCGGCGAAGTTGTTCAGCGGGTCCTCTGCGTTGATCCGGCACTCGATCGCGTGCCCCCGGATACTGATATCCTCCTGGTCCATCGCGAGGTCTTCGCCGGCCGCGATCGCGATCTGCTGCTTCACCATATCGATCCCGGTGATGAACTCCGTCACCGTGTGCTCCACCTGCAGCCGGGTGTTCACCTCCATGAAGTAGTAGTTCCCGTTCGCGTAGAGGAACTCCACCGTGCCGACGTTCTTGTAGTTCGCCGCCTTTGCGGCCGCGATGGCCGACGCCGTCATCTGCTCGCGGAGAGCGGGCGTCATGATCGGACAGGGCGCTTCCTCGAGGAGTTTCTGGTGCCGGCGCTGGATCGAGCACTCACGATCGTAGAGGTGGACGGTGTGCCCCTTCGCGTCGGCAAGGATCTGGATCTCGATGTGACGCGGTTTCGTGAGGTACTTCTCCACGAAGATCGTCGGATCGCCGAAGGCGGACTGGGCAATCCGCATCCCTTTGTCGATCGCCGCCTCGAGTTCTTCCTCGTTCTCGGCGATGTGCATCCCGATCCCGCCGCCGCCCGCGCTCGCTTTCACGATCACCGGGTAGCCGATCTCGGCTGCGACCTTCTTCGCCTCCTCGACGCTCGTGACGCCCTCCGGCGTGCCCGGAAGGACCGGGACGCCGGCCTCGCGCATCATCCGCTTCGACCCGATCTTCGAGCCCAGTGCCTCGATCGTCTTCCACGACGGCCCGATGAACGTCAGACCTTCTTCCTCGACCAGTTTCGCGAACCCGGCGTTCTCCGCGAGGAATCCGTAGCCCGGGTGGATCGCTTCGGCCCCGGTCTTTCTCGCCACATCGCAGATCCGCTCTTTGTTGAGGTAACTCTTCGACGGGTGCGCCTCCCCGACGCAGAACGCCTCGTCGGCGTACTTGACGTGAAGTGCGTTCCTGTCCGGTTCGGAGTAGATCGCGACCGTATCGATGCCCAGTTCCCGGCAGGCGCGCATGACCCGGATGGCGATCTCGCCGCGGTTGGCAATCAGGATCTTGTCAAAGTATTTCATTGCGCAAGCCAGCCTCTCACTCAATGACCATCAGCACGTCGCCGTTCTGCACGACGTCCCCGGCCTCCACGAAGATCTCCGAGACCGTGCCGTCGCGGGGGCTGGGGATGGGGTTCTCCATCTTCATCGCCTCGAGGACGATGAGCGTGTCGCCCTTCTTCACGGTGCTCCCCCGCTGGGCCATCACCTTCAGGACCATGCCCTGCATGTTGCTCTTGACGCCACCGGCGACGTCCCCGCGGGGGGTCGTCCTGGTCGGCGGGGCTGTCGAGGGGCCCGTGACCGCGCCGCCCTCGACGGTGATGATCCGGACGGAGAAGATCTCGCCATCCACCTCCACCTCCATGGAACGGGGGATCTCCGCAGCCGCCGCCGGCGCGGCGGACGCCTTCTCGGGGATCGGTTCGGGCTGGCGCTCGCCCCGGAGGAACGACGGGGCGATGCTCGGGTAGAGGATGTAGGTGAGGACATCCTCCTCCCGGGTGATGAGGCCCTGCTCTGTCGCCTCCTTCCTCATCTGCTCGTAGATGGGTTCGAGGAGGTCCGCCGGGCGAACGGTGATCGGCAACTCGTCGCCGATGATCGTCTTTCGGATCTCGGGGTTGATCGGGGCGGGAGAACGGCCGTAGAGGCCGAGGACGTAGTCCTTCACCTCTTTCGTCACGTTCTGGTAGCGCTCCCCGCCCATCAGGACGTTCAAGACCGCCTGGGTGCCCACGATCTGGCTCGTCGGCGTCACGAGCGGCGGGTAGCCAAGATCTTCCCGTACGCGGGGGATCTCGCGGAGGACCTCGTCCAGGCGGTTGAGTGCGTCCTGCTCTTTGAGCTGCGAGACGAGGTTCGAGATCATCCCCCCCGGGAGCTGGTAGATCAGGACGTCCGAGTCGACCCGGTCGGCGATTGAGTTGAAGAGCGGCTCGTACTTCTCCCGCATCTCGCGGCAGATGTTCCTTACCTTCCGGAGCGGGAGGAGATCGATCCCGGTGTCGCGCGCAGTTCCGGCAACGCTTGCAACGACGCTCTCCGTCGGAGGCTGGGAGGTGCCGAGGGCGAACGGCGACATCGCCGTATCCAGGATATCCACGCCTGCATCGATCGCCGCCTGGTAACTCAGGGGCGCGACGCCGCTCGTACAGTGGGAGTGGAGACAGACCTTGACGTCCGCAGCCTTCTTGATCCCCGTGATGAGGTCGCGGGCATCGTGCGGCATGATCAGGCCGGCCATGTCCTTGATGCAGATCGAGTCGCAGCCGAGCGAGTAGAGCTCTTCTGCCATATCGACGAACGTCGCGACGGAATGGACGGGGCTCGTCGTGTAGGAGATCGCGCCCTGCAGGTGTGCCCCGACGTTCTTGACCTCCGCCATCGCTTTCTTCATGTTCCGGATATCGTTCAATGCGTCGAAGACCCGGAAGATGTCGACCCCGTTTCGCGCCGACGCCTCTACAAATTTCTCCACCACGTCATCGGGGTAGTGCCGATAGCCCACGAGGTTCTGACCGCGCAGGAGCATCTGGATTGGGGTGCGCCGGAGTTCTGCCTTCAGCGCCCGGAGACGTTCCCAGGGATCGTCGTTGAGGAACCTGATGCAGCTGTCAAAGGTCGCCCCGCCCCAGGCCTCGACAGAGAAGAAACCCACTTCGTCGATGGCCCGGGCAAGCGGGAGCATATCCTCAGTCCGGAGGCGAGTGGCGATGAGCGACTGGTGCGCGTCCCTAAGCGTGGTATCGGTGATATTGAGTGAACCTGATTTGGCAGCACACATCGAATTGTACACCTCGAAGGGCTGAGAAGATATCGATAAAGCCTCTCAAAAATTCATCCTACTAATATAAAAACGTCGCGAAGGGGGAGAGTCGATAAAAGGGCGAGTATTAAGGCTATTATTGCGGCGGGGACGTCCCGAGGATCAGTCCTGAACCGGGGGCATATCTTCCCCCCGATCGTGTACCCCCGTACCACGAGCAGGCGTGCAACCTCGTCGGCCCGCCGGAGCTCCGTGACGATGAGGGTGACGGCGAGCGGCACGATCGAACGGACGCCGGGCCGGATGCCCTTCAGCGCCATCGCCGTCCGCACCTGTTCAAGCTCACGGCGGAGCACGGATAGGCCGGAGATCCCCATCTCGGCGACGAGTCCGACCTCGAACCCAATCCGGTTCCCGAGGGCCCAGACCGCCACGGCAAGCACATCTCCGTCCTCCGTCTCGGCATACGCCCACGCGGCGATGAGGAGGATCACGGTCATCCGGAAGAAGTAGGAGAGCCCCGCGCCGCCGCCCCACGCGGAGACGAGCGCCGTTGCGGCGATCATCGGAGCGAGGGGGAGCAGCACCCCCGGCCGGGGGAGCGATTTTGTGCGCGGGGTAAAGATCAGCCACCAGACGAGCGCGGCGGCGGCCCCCACGGTGCTCGCGAACGCCGCGAACGAGAGGACGGCGACGGCAAGAAGCCTCAGCCGCGGGTCCTGCATAGCGCCTCCCGGGCGTCGGAGAGCCGGATGTTCGCGGGGCGGGCGCCCTGTTCCAGGGCGTACCGGAGATACGGCGGGGCGTGCCGCCAGGAAGGGATCGCGTCGGGCACGCTGCCGCGAGCCGCGAGAACTCCTTCCTCAATCTCCCAGATCGCGTCCACCCGGGGAAGAACCGCGCGCTCGTGCGAGAAGATGATCGTGATGCCGGCCTCGCGCTCCTCAAGCATCCCGCAGGCCTTCCTCTTCGCGGTGCAGTCGAGAGAACTGAACGGTTCGTCCAGCAGCAGCAGGTCGGGATCTCGCAGGAGCGCGCAGGCGAGCGTCAACCGTTTGAGTTCGCCGCGGGAGAGGTGGAACGGGTCGTCCTCCGCGCGCCCCGACAACTCCGCCAGCGCGAGCACGTCCTCAGGGAGGAGCCCCCAGGACGCGGCTTCCCCGGCAACCGTCGAGGAGGTGATGTGGTATTCGGGGAACTGCAGCAGGAGTTGCGTCGTCAGGACTCCGTGCCGCCGGATGTCTCCGCGTTCGGGCCAAAGAAGCCCCGCAAGCAGAAGGGCGAGCGTTGACTTCCCGCTCCCCACCGGCCCGCTGACCAGGTGCACACCCTCGTCGAACGCGCCGCTGCCCCGGAGGACGAACGCGTCCCGCGAGAAGGCGAGGTCGATGAGTTCGACCCTCACCGGCAGACCCTCCAGAGCGTGGGGTAAAAGCACGTCTCCTCGAGCGCGGCAAAGACCTCCTCCGGCGTGCCGTGGTGACAGACACGACCGTTCTCCAGGAAGAGGACACAGTCCGCGGCAGCCGCAGTGTCCATCGACTGCGTGCACCAGATGACGTGGTTTGCGGGGCTCTCCTGCACCACGCGCCGGACGCGCTCCGCGGTCACTGCGTCCAGGTGCGAGTCTGCCTCGTCCAGGACGAGCACCTCGGGATCGCCGGCGCAGGCGGCGGCCAGCGCGACGAGCGCCTTCTCCCCGCCGGAGAGGGACGTGACCTTCTTGTCGAGGAGGTGCGGGATGCCGACCACCTCCGCGGCAGCCCTGACTGCACTGTCGGTCTCGGGGCAGGGACGGTGGCGGAACCGGGGCGTCGACGCGATCTCGTCGTAGACCCGGGAGAAGAGGAGCGTCCGGTCGGGGAACTCCCCCACCCACCCGACCTTCACGGCCGACGGTGGACGGCCGAGGAGCCGGACAGCCCCCACCTCCGGCTCCTCGATCCCGGAGCAGATGGAGAGCAGCGTCGTCTTGCCGCTCCCATTCGGCCCGATGACGGCGATATGGCGCGCGTCCACCGCGAGGTCGGGGATATCGAGCAGCCGGTGCCGGAGGCCGGTGATCCGGATCATGCCACCCGTTCTCCGATGGTGTAGGCGGCCGCGACCTTCACGACCTCGCCGACGGCGAACGGGGCGAGACCGAGGAGGAGCGCCTGGGGAAGCGAGAGCGAGGCCGAGTACGCGAGCCATGCGACGCCAAAGGTGTAGGTGACGGCGGTCGCCGCGACCAGCCCGGCGACCCGGGCGGTCCGCGACGTCTTCTCGTAGGCGAGCCCGGCGACGAGGGCGGCGGGGATGAACCCGACCAGGTACCCCCCCGTGGGGCCGAGAAGCACCCCGAGGCCCGCCGTGCCGTTGTGGTAGATGGGAAGTCCCGCCGCCCCGAGGAGGACGAAGAGGGCGACGGGGATCGCCCCGTAGCGCTTCATGACGATTCCTGCGAGGAGGACGAAGAGGGTCTGGAGCGTGAGCGGAACCGGGGGGAGCGGGACGGAGATCCAGCTCCCCGCGGCGATCAACGCGACGAACGTGCCGCTGTAGGCGAGGATCCGGGCCCGGTGCATCATGTCAACCAACTTATTTCGAGTGGTTGACATAAATGCCTGTTGACGCGCGAACGTCTGGTGATTCTGGCGACGCCTGCCACATGGCCTCCGGAGAACGCCGGGAGAGGTAGTACGGTGGAACGATGGCCCCAAAGACGGTAAGAGCGGCCCACGGGGCTGCCTCCCCCGGAGCCAGAGGACCGAAAAAGCGTATGGGTGGTCAGAACTGGAAACAGTCCCCGGCGATGACCCGCTCGACCTTCCCGTTGTCCTTGCGGATGATCAGGGCGCCGTGGGAGTCGATATCGATCGCCTCTCCCGCGAAGGTCTTGTTGATCGTCTTGATGACCACCCGCTGGTCGATCGTCATGGAGAGGCTCTTCCACTCCCGGATGATGGAGTCGTACTCGCCGTCCTCGAGCTGCTGGTAGCGCAGTTCGAACTCCCGGAGGACCCGGGCAAGCAGCGCCACACGGTCGACCTCGTGGCCGACCTCCGCCTCAAGCGACGTCAGGATATCTTTCAGCGGTGGTGAGAGCTCGTCGAGCGATATGTTCGCGTCGATCCCGATCCCGAGCAGGGCGTAGTGCACCGTATCCGCCTCGGCAGCGAGTTCCAGGAGCAGGCCGCCGACCTTCTTGTCCCCGATGAAGATGTCGTTGGGCCACTTGATGAGCGCAGCGATGCCGTACTCCTTGCGGATGGCACGGGCGATCGCGACCGATCCGGCCATGGTGATCATGAAGAGGTGGTTGAGCGGGATCTTCGGCTTTAAGATGATGGTGAGCCAGATGCCGCCGGCAGGCGAGACCCAGGCGCGTCCGAGCCGTCCCACCCCGCCGGTCTGCTCCTCGGCGATGATCACCATGCCGTGGAGTTGTTCAGGATCGGTCTCAGCGGCAAGTTTCTTTGCGATCCAGCCCGTAGAGGCGGTGCTGTCGAAGTGGCGGATCTGCCGTCCGATGACCCGGGTGCGCAGCGTCTTGTTGATCTCGTAGGGGAGGAGCTTGTGGGTCTTCGCCTCCAGGCGGTAGCCTTCCGCCCGGGACGACGATATCCTGTATCCCAGCCTCCGGAGCTCGCGTATCTGCTTCCAGACGGCCGACCGGGTGATGCCCAGCTGCTCCGCGATCCGCTCCCCCGATACCGGGCCGGGCGACTCTTCGAGAATCTTCAGTACGTTGATTGCCGTGTCCTTCATGTCCATTACCTTTTCGCTGCAGGCGACTCGGTCGGGAGCGGACACGGGTCCTCGCCGCAGACCTGCCTCCGGATCACCGTGTTCTGCTCCATGAAACCCGCCAGATCAAAGATGCCGGTCACATCGACGATGCCGATTGCGCCGATTGCACTGCCTTCTTCGTCCCGTATCGGCGCCACCACCACCGGGGTGCCTTTGTACGGGCCGCTCGGGGGCGTGACCCGCAACGTAGCATTCTCCGCCAGGACCTCCTCGAGGATCGGGCCGGTGTAGGCATCGTCGATGACCTTCCCATCCTCGACCCTGACGCCGGGATGGTCGCGGGAACGTGCCGTAACGGGCAGCCGACCAAGCAGATCGTGAATACATACCACGATCGGGGTGAGATCGCGCGCGCTCGAAGACGCTGAGAGAATGTATTGATCCATGGCCGTATCCATACTGTTCATCACGGTTTATCTAAAATAATGTTTCCCTATCACCGCAGGAGAATTCTTTCAAGAATTCTCGCGATGGGTACTCATGGATGCTGGTTACCAGGATCATCCCGTCGCCGAGCGGCTTGCCGATGAGGAGCGCCTCTCCCGCAGGGGTGGCGGCAAGCGTCTCACCGCCGTGAGACGGGAACGAGCCGTCGCACTCGACGGCGTCGAGATCGTATCCGGAAAAGAGGGAGTTATAGGGGCTCTCACCGGTAAACCTGACGGCACGCGGCCCGTATGAAAACGAGTAGGTCACCGGGAACGGGAGCCAGTCGTAGACGTTCTCGCGGCTGCACCCCGCACCGAAGACCAGCAGCCGGCCGCCGTTCTCGACGAACCGGCGGATGCGGCCCTCTGAAGCGCGGAGAGCGGGGAGGAGGTTCGAGTAGTCCGGGTTTGCAAACCCCGTCGGCACGATCAGCGCACCAAACCTCCCGCGCCAGAAGGGCGAGGCGAGCATGTTCGGGTTGACCGACTCGCACGCGGTGCCGCAGTCCTCGATGAGCCGTGAAAACATGAGGGGGGTGTCCCAGAGCAGCCCCGTCCTGCCGGTCATCCCTTGATCACCCCGAGCGGCTCCAGCCGGGCGACGATATCCGAGAGGCCCGCTTCGTGCACGACACGGACGACCTCCCCGCTCGGCTTGTAAACATCGGGAGCCTCCTCGGCGAGGGCGGCGTCGCTGTGGGCCCGCACCAGGATGCCCTCCCCTGCGAGGCGTTCCCGGAGTTCCTTGCCGTGTACCTCTTTCTTGGCCTTCGATCGGCTGAGCACCCTTCCGGCGCCGTGGCAGGTGCTCCCCCACGTCTTCTGCATCGCGGCGGTCGTGCCGTGGAGGAGGTAGGACGACGTCCCCATGCTCCCGGGGATGATCACCGGCTGTCCGACCGCGGCATACTCATGGGGGACGCCCTCCGCTCCCGGGCCGAACGCCCGCGTCGCGCCCTTGCGGTGGACGCAGACCTCCGTCGAGACACCGTCGACGTCGTGGCGCTCGAACTTCGCGACGTTGTGCGCGACGTCGTAGATGAGCCGCATCTCGTCGTACTCGATCCCGAAGAGTTGCGCGAAGACCTTCCTCGCCTCGTGCATGATGACCTGCCGGTTTGCCCAGGCGTAGTTTGCGGCCGAGACCATGCCCCCGTAGTAGGCGCGGCCTTCCGGGGAGTCAACGGGAGCGCAGGCAAGCTGCCGGTCGGGGAGACGTATCCCGTACTTCGAATGCGCACCCTCAAGCGTCCGCAGATAGTCGGTCGCGACCTGGTGGCCGAGGCCGCGTGAGCCGCAGTGCACCATGAAGCAGACCTGCCCTTCGGCGATCCCGAAGACCTTCGCCGCTTCGGGGTCGACGATCTCTCGTGCCACCTGGACCTCCAGGAAGTGGTTTCCCGCGCCGAGCGTCCCGAGCTGCGGCACACCTCGCTGGCGCGCCTTGGCGCTGACCGCGTCGGGGTCGGCGCCCGGCATCGCTCCCTCCCCCTCGCACCGGACGAGATCGGCCTCGGTGCCGAGCCCGTGCTCGACTGCCCACCGGGCGCCGTCGACCATGATCGCGGAGAGGTCCTTGTTTGATATCCGCATGGTGCTCTTTCCACCCACCCCGGTCGGCACGGCGTCGAAGAGCCGCTCGACCAGGTCCCGTTTCCGGCGGGCGAGATCGGCCTCGGTAAGGGGCGTCGTGATCAGCCGGACGCCGCAGTTGATGTCGAACCCGACCCCGCCGGGGGAGATGACCCCTTCGGTCATATCGAACGCGGCGACGCCGCCGATGGGAAACCCGTATCCCCAGTGGATGTCGGGCATGGCAAGCGAGTGCTTCACGATCCCCGGGAGCGTCGCGACGTTCGCGAGCTGGCGGACGGCTCCCTCTTCGAGCGTCTCGGCGAGCGTCCGGGAGAGGAAGAAGCGCCCCGGCACCCGCATATCGGGGACGTAGCCGATAGGAACCTCCCACTCGAGGTCTCCAACCTTATTGATTCCGGTAAGCATGGCAACCACTCAGATATCGAAGATGATCTCCACCACGTAACCCTCTTCTTCTTTAACGATTTCGAGCCCGAAGTAGGATATGCCTTTGACGACGGTGCCCGCCGAGTGCCGCGCGGGGTCGAACGGCTCGCCCCTGAGGACGGCGGAGAGCCGGGTGCCCCGGATCTCGACGTCGAAGGTGCAGAAGACGGTGTTCTCGACCTCGGTGACGAAGAGCAGCTCCGAGAGGTAGTCGATGAGGAGCGACTCAAGGTTCTCCGCCTCGACCTCGATCCTCCGCTCGACACCCCGGTCCTCGCAGGGCCCGTACATCACGGAGAACATCGCCCGGCCTGCCTCGGCAAAGAGCTCGTTTAAGGTCGCGCCCCGCACCCGCATGAGGACGTCGGCGGTGTGCTCCAGTTCTTCAAAGCTCATGATCTAGAAGTCTTCGTAGAATATAGGAATCATTCCCCTGTGGATGGAGTCGATGTAGCGGGCCTGGTACTTCGAGACGTAGATGGTATAGTCACCGACCGGGACCTGCAGGTCGGTCGCCTTCGGCGGCTTGACCGACACCGGCAGGAGGATGGGTCCGCTACAGGATGTGCTCACTCGAAAGTCGCGTTTTCTCTGGAGGACATACGATCGGACGTCCTCCGTGACATATATGTCCTGTGATCGACCTGGCTCCCCAACGTCGCTCTGCATGATAGTCTCTCATATTGGTGTTGGGGCTAAAAAAAGAGGTATGGTTATTGGGGGGCTATGTCGCCGCCCCGAGGATCCGCGATACCACGTCCACGTACTGGTCCTTTAACTCGTAGATGGAGTTCGTCCCCTCCGCGTTCCGCCTCACGTGCAGGATGCCGATACGGGATGCTATGATGCCTACCATGGACGCGACGGAGTGGTAACTGATTGAGAACCGCTCCTGCAGTTTCTCGTAGATCTGGGGTATGGTGAGAGATTTTACTTTGACGAACAGGTTGAGCAGCTCATGCCGGATTCCGTCCCGGTCACGTGAGAGATAACCTTTGAGTCGAGCTTCTATCTCTTTTTTGAGCTCACCGGGCGATCTCATATGTGCTTGTGATTCGGTATTTTATATATATCTTTTCTTTTCATTCATTTAATCGGGTATTCTGCCAGGAGGATGACAATTGTCTGACGAAATGGTAGCGTGCCGCATGTCGTGCCGTCGTTTCCATGACTGGTTGGTATACTTGGCTCGATGTACTTTTTACTGGATTTCTTTGCGATTTAGTGGTGTCTCCTTTCTGTGCCCGTCCCCCCCGGCGCGCATCTCCCGTCGCCCCGCCCGGAGCGTGAACGTCGTCGGCACGACCGGTGGGTGTGCATGCCGCCTGAGCGGCACCACGTATGGAGACGCCCCCGAATAACGGATCTTCTGTGGTGTCCGACCGGGAACCCATCCATACCGGGTATTTTGGGAATATCCGGGCGTATTCCGGATTCCACCATATATCCATGGAGTAACCCTTTAACCTATCACACCCGAACATTATTGCAGCATGGAATTTTCCGGATATGACATCAACAGATACTCTCCGCGGCAGATGGTAGCGCTGCCTCTCACCCTTCTCCTCCTTGCCCTGGCTGTGCTGGGCTACACCATGCTCACCACCGGCCTGCCCCTGACACCGGGCATCGACTTTGCAGGAGGAACGGCGGTGACGGTCTTCACATCCGACAGCAGAGAGACGATCGAAGCGACGTTCGCCGGGTACCCGCTCCTCTCGGTGGGTGAGGGTGTCGGCAACGGGAAGTACGTCCAGTTCGGCCCCATGGACGAAGACCAGTACCGGAGCTTCTCCGCGCTCGTCAACGAGAAGTACCCCGATGCAAAGGTGGACCAGATCGGCGAGACGTTCGGGAAGACGCTCCAGGGTCAGGCCTTCCTCGCCCTGATCTTCTCGTTCATCGGGGTGGCCGCCGTGATCTTCATCGCGTATCGGAACCCCGTTGCGTCGGGCACTATCGTCCTCGCGGCCGCCTCCGATATCGCCATCACTGCCGGGGCGATGCAGATCCTCGGCATTCCGCTCTCTCTCGGGACGACGGCGGCCCTGCTGATGCTGATCGGCTACGCTGCGGACAGCAACGTCCTCCTGACCACGCGACTCCTGAAGCGCAAGGGCAAACTCGAAGAGAAACTCGCCGGCGCGTTCAGGACAGGAATCATCATGACGACGACGACGCTCGGCGCCATCGTCGCCATGTGGTTTGTCGCTACGGTAGGGCAGATCCAGATCATCAGCGCGATCGCCAGCGTCCTCATCATCGGCCTCCTCGTCGACATGATGAACACCTGGATGTTGAACGCCGGGATTCTCAAAGCACACATCTTCAGGAGCGGTAAGAGATGAATCGAGAAACCTTCATCAATCTCATCAAAGACTGGCGGATCGCCCTGGTGCTCCTGCTGGTCATCGGCTCCCTTGTCGGCATCTATCTTGCCCCCCCGAACCCGGAGAGAGGGCTTGAGGGGAACCTCCAGTTCGGCCTCGATCTCGAAGGCGGCTCGTGGCTGCAGATGGAGTTCCAGTCCGTGGTCGTGGCCTACTCGACCGATGGATCGGTCGGCGACCTCATGGAGGATCTGCGCACCGGCCTTGAGACCGAGGTCATCCGCATCGACGAGAACCACCTCGAGATCCGAAAGGATGTCACCCAGACCGACCTCGAACCGATCTTCGCGCAGTCGGGCGCCTCGATTGTAACCTACCAGAAGGGCGTATCCGCGTTCACCGCAGACGAAGTGAAGCGGATCTTAAACGAGAAGGTGAACGCCCTCGGGATGCAGGACGCGAGGATCAACCTGCTCACCCCAACGGGAAGCGGGTTCCCGCAGTACGTCCGGATAGAGCTTGCCGGCGTGGATATGGCGACGGCGCAGGAGATCGTCGGCCAGCAGGGCCTCTTCGAGATCCGGGTCCAGACGACCGGGAACGAGACCGAGCACGTTCTCTACGGCGACCAGATCACCAGCGTCGGCGTGCCGCAGAAGGACTACGATGGGCGGTGGGGCGTCTCGTTCACGCTCACCGATGCGGGTGCGGAGGCGTTCCGTACGGCTGCTATCGAGTCCGGAGCAGTCAACAACCCGGACGCCCACCACCTCGTGATGATCCTTGACAACGAGACCGTCTACAGCGCTCCCCTCTCCGGGGACCTTGCGGGACAGCTCCGGTCTGGCCCGATCAGGTCGCTCTCGGCGAGCACCGGAATCGGCGACGCCGGGCTTGAGGATGCGATGACGCTCCAGATCCACCTGCGGGCCGGCGCACTGCCGGTGAAGGTAGATATCGTCGGCTCAGGCTCCGTCCCGGCGGCGCTCGGGGAGCAGTTCAAGGTAACCGTCCTTCTTGCCGGGATCATCGCGCTGCTTGCCGTGGGGGTCATCGTCTACTACCGCTACCGCGAGCCCATGATCTTTCTCCCCATGCTCGCGACCAACCTTGCAGAGATCGTCATCCTGCTCGGGATCGCCCGGTTCCTCATCCAGCTCGACCTCGCCACCATCGCCGGCCTGATAGCGGTGGTGGGTACCGGCATCGACCAGCTCATCATCATCACTGATGAGGTTCTCCACGAAGGGCGCGTTCCGTCGCCGAACCTTTATCTGAAGCGCTACGGACGGGCGTTCGGTATCATCGCCGTCGCCGCCGCGACGGTCTTCATCGCCATGCTTCCGCTGGCGCTGATGGATCTCTCCACCCTCAGAGGCTTCGCCATCGTCACCATACTCGGCGTCCTGATCGGCGTCCTGGTCACGAGGCCCGCGTATGGGAAGATAATCATGGCAATCCTCTCAAAATAACATTCTTTCAACAACCTTTATTGCCCCGTTCACACACAATGTTTGAACGGGGTACAACCTATGGGAAAACCGGTTTTAATGGACTTTTACGCTGAGTGGTGCGGTCCGTGCCGCCAGCAGTCACCGATCATCGACGAGCTCAAAGCAAAGATGGGCGACAAGGTCGACATCCAAAAGATCGATGTCGGTGTCGATTCCGAACAGACACGGCAGTATGCCGCCAAATACGACATCCAGTTCGTACCTACGCTCGTCATCGAGAAAGACGGGAATCTCGTCCGGAAGCTGGTGGGCGTCCAGGACCTCGACACGCTTGAAGGCATCTTAAGACCGCTGGTGGAGCAGTGAAGATCGGGATCGTTGGAGGCACCGGCGAGATCGGGGAGGGCATGGCGCTCCGGCTCTCACCGAAGTACGACGTCATTGTGGGGTCGCGCGAGGAGATCAAAGCGGTCGCGACCTGCGATGTCTGCCGGGAGACCCTGCAGGTGCAGGGGATGGAGTGCAGCCTCGTGGGCGTCACCAACCAGCGTGCGGTCGAGGAGGCGGATATCGTCATCCTCGCGATCCCCTTCAAGCACGTGGCACCCACCTTAAACACCCTGACCGGGTTCGAGGACAAGATCGTCGTCACCCCGGTCAACCCGATCGAGCGCACGAACTACTTCTACTACGCCCCTCCGCCGGAGGGCTCGGCGGCGATGATGATCAAGGGGATGCTGCCCGAGAGCGCGACCGTCTGCGCCGCGTTCAACAACATCGCCGCGAACAAGTGGAAGATGCTCGACGAGGAGCTGGACTACTCGGTCGCCGTCTGCTGTGACGATGACGCTGCGAAGCGGAAGGTGATGGATATCGTCAACAATGTCTCAAGCCTCCGCGCCTACGACGGGGGGCCGCTCGCGGCCGCATCCATCGTCGAGAGCGTGACGCCCCTCCTCCTCAACATCGCCCGGTTCAACAAGATGCGGGACGTCGGTGTGAAGTTCGTATAATTTTTTCTTTCTTTTGTCCGGAAGGGGCGAGGGGGTTGGAACCCGTGCCTGCCCCCGGGAGCCGAAGATCTCAGGCGCTCTGTTTGCCACATCCCCGAGCACGGCTATCCAGATGATGATAATATCCTGGCAAGTTCGGTCTACTAGGCAGGCCACAGGAACTACACACCTCGCACCTAACGGTGCTCACGCTCACCGCATTTGCACCTCGAAGCCTCACGATTTCTCGTGCTCCGCTCCTCCAGAGCATCGCATTTTGCACCTCCGATGCTCACACTCCGTCCCCGTGCACGGCTTCCCGGTGGCTATCGCCATTGGGGGAACGACTGTCCGCAGGACAGGAGTTCGAGAAACCCGAAGGGTTTCGCTGGGGGGCCGACGGGAGCGCTTGCCCCCCTCCCCTGTCTCAAACTAGTAAGGGAATACCTGTAATCCCCCACCGCCCGCGTTTCGCGCTCCTCAATCGCACCTAACGGTGCTCAAACTCCTGCCGTTCCGGCAGTCGTTCCGCCCCCAGAGGGGGCGGGCAGTGCGTGGCGATAGGCGGTAGTTCGGGGAATGCGATGGATACTGTCCGGAGCTTGAGATGGCCGAAGGCCTTTGAACCAGAGCCAGAGCATCGCAGGTGCGTCGTCCTATGGCATTTGATCCTTCTGCCCCATCCCCAAGCGGCATGCAGATATCCCGTTACTCCCCAAACCATTCTATACGGAAAACCAGGGTGCACAAGATGCTGGATTGGGAGTTCGAACGGATCGGAAAGCGGCTCTTTATGGAGGGGCTCGTCGGAGCGAATTTCGGGAACATGAGCGTGCGGGAAGAGGGCGGGTTCTACATCACCCGGACCGGCGCATACCTCGATTCGGGAGAGCCACCGGTCTTTGTGCCGGCTGTGGGCGACGCACCGCGCGAGGCCTCGAGCGAGTACCGCGTTCACCGTGCGGTCTACCGGGAGACGCCGCACGCCGCGATCGTCCACGCCCACCCGGTTCACGCCGTCGCCGCCTCGCTCGATACCGACCTCGTCCGGCCGGCCGACAGCGAGGGCGGGATGCTCTGCCCCGAGATCCCGGTCGTCGGCGGGGCCCCCGGGACCAACGAGATCGCAGCGAACGTCGCCGGGGCGCTCCGGGGCGGCCATATCGTCATCGTCCGGGGGCACGGGACGTTTGCGGCCGGAAAAACGCTCGATGAGGCGTATATCTACACCTC
>JASUSO010000033.1 GCA_030446015.1 Methanobacteriota archaeon | reverse complement strand
GTAGCCGACACGGTCCCACTGGGTCTTCATGAACGCCCACTCTCGGGCGCGGGAGACGCCTTTCTCGTAGTAGAACCCGACCGGGATCCCGGTGGAGCCGCCGGTGGTGACGTACTCGAAGGCGGACTCGGGGTAGTTTCGTGCTTTCAGGTCGGGGAGGTTGTTCTGGAGGTCTTCCCGGGTCAGGTAGGGGAGGAGTTTGAGATCCTCCGGACTCCGGATGTCCCCCGGGACGAGGCCGCGCTCCCGAAAGACCCGGCGGTAGTAGGGGACGTTTCGGTAGGCATGGTCGAGCAGGCGCGAGAGCGCCCGGGCCTGGTAGGCCTCAAGTTCCTCCCGGCTCCACCTCTGGGACTCCCGGAGAAAGGCGTAGGTCTTTCGGTAGACGCTGTAGGCCGGGAGAAGCCCGAGAGCCTTTGTCGTGAACGACTCCCTGTCGCAGATTCTCTCCCCCAGTCGAATCATCCTCGTCCTTCCCCCCTCATCCGTTCTTCTGCCGCAGGCGCCGAAAACGCACGGTCATCCCACCTCTTCTCCTCGCTCTTCCCCGGCTGTTTCCCGGGGGGATTCCCCGGATGGCTCTCCACCGGTGCATCGGGAGAGTATACCCCCAAACAACGTATATAAAAATTGGCATGCTGTCACCTCTCCCATTCGGGATCAGGGTTCTGTGAGGGAGCGGATCGGCCTCCCGGTGGAAGAGAGGGGGCGCCCGGATCCGGTTCTTCTCAACGAACCGCCCGATTCCCGGGATTTCCAGTCAGAGAATACCTTTTGTGAAACATGGGCCCGTAATCCGGCGATTTGGGCAAACTTTAAATATGCGAACGCCTATCAGGGGTATGTCTTGGTAAGATAAGGCGACAGTCGCCGGGGAACGTGCGCCGTCGGCATGAGGGCGCATGCCCGGAACAGGGGGGGATAATTATTCTGGACAGGGCCGTACCTGATTGCAGTAGCAGCGCAGAGACCTCTATAGGTCACCCATTGGAGAATGATGTTTTAGGCGAGATCCGGGCACTGGCCGGCGTGTTGCGCAGGCAGAATGGAAACGCTCCGCAGGACCTCGATTTTACGGTTCCCATCGGGTGGGAGGAGCGGATTGGACACCTCGACGGTCAACCCATCCGGCGGCTGATCATCTTCCTCCGCTCCACGGGGTGCGAGTGGGTCGAGAAGACCGGGGGGTGCACCATGTGCGGATTCTACTGTGCAACCTCCCGGGGCCGGGAGGTCTCGGCGGACGAGTACATTGCGCAGTTCGAGTACGTCATGGACACCGTCGATCTCGGGGATTACCCGATCGTCTCGATCTACAACGACGGCAACATCTTCAACGAACGCGAGATGCCGGTTGCCGCGATCGAGAAGATCTGCTCGTACATCAACGAATACAAAAACATCAAGAAGGTGGTCGTCGAGTCGAGGATCGATTATTCCCCCGACGAGCACGTGGCAAGGATGAAGAAGGCCTTGAACGGGCGGCAGCTCGAGGTGGCGTTCGGGTTCGAGTCGGCGAACCCCCAGGTGATGAACCTCTGCATCAACAAGGGGTTCTCGGCGAACAACTTCGAGGTCTTCCATTCGAGGATGCAGGGGATGGGCGTGCTGACGAAACCGCTCCTCCTGGTAAAACCGCCGTTTCTCACCGAAGGCGAGGCGATTGACGACATCCTGCAGACCATCTCCTACTGCGTCTCCCACGGGATCGACTACGTCGACCTCGAGGTGACGACGGTCGAGAAGAACACCGTCGTCCACGAACTCTGGAAGAACGGCCTCTACCGCCCGCCGTGGCTCTGGACGCTCGTCGACCTCCTGCAGCAGTGCCGGGAACGGTTCGGGGATCGCGCCCACGTCTACGTCAGCCCCTGGAACTACTCGGTCGAGTCGCTCGACTGGGCCCGGAACTGCGGGAAGTGCGATGCCGAGATCACCGACACCATCCAGCGCTACAACGCCCGCTTCGACACGGCGGAGTTCGACGGTCTGGACTGCTCGTGCCGGGAGGAGTGGCGGGAGGCCGTTACGGCGCAGGACGCCCGCACGATCCCGGAGCGGATCAGAGAGCAGCTGGCGTTTGTCCGCAGTATGCGGCTCTCGTCGGTGTAGGGGATCCCTGCACCTGGCCGGGGGGCGGCACCTCCTCGCCCCGGATCCCGGCCCTATCTCATTGTACATTCATCGGGAAACCTGGCGTTCTTTTGAGAAACGGGCCGGTATGAGTCCGGCCTGGCCTACGCTGCCGGAGCATTTCGCGTTTGTCGGTGGAACAATCCCGCAGCGAGAGTAGTTACAATATCGGTTGTTTTGCAGAACGTTCCCGAGCCATGGGGCTGGATTGGCATCTTTCAGCGGGGATGGATTCATATATCAAATATGCGAATATGTATTCATATAATGCGCGTTAGTGGGGCGGAACTACCTATGCCGATCATCGAAGACCGAAAGGACCCATGCTCATGCCGCTGCGACCGCCGGGTACGTCTCTTTGATGCTGGATACGGGCTGGAGGAAGATTATGGCCCATAACCATCCGTCCCCGGAGAGCGACGCGGAGAAGACCCCCTGCCGGGACGACTGCTGCTGTGGTTCTCGGGAACAACCGGCCGCGACCTGCGACTGCGGGAGCGGGGACGACCCGCACTGGCGGGCGGGCCCCGGACCTGCCGCGCTGACCGAGACATTCACCGTGGACGGTCTTGATTGCGCCGACTGTGCCGCTACGCTCGAGAAGAGCATCGGAAGACTCAACGGCGTCATCGGTGTGGACATCAACTTCGCCGCGGCGATGATGAGAGTGACCTACGATCGGGCGCAGATTCGGCCGGAGGAGATCGAGAGGGCGGTCGGCGGCTTCGGCTACCGGGCGGCGCTCGTCTCCGCCGCGGGCCGGCCGGAGGTTCGGCGGTCGGTCTTCCGGCTCTCCGGTCTCGACTGCGCCGACTGCGCGGCCAACCTGGAGAGGCGGGTCGGCGCGCTTTTGGGCGTCTGCTCGGTGCAGGTCAACTTTGCCGCCGGGACGATGACGGTGGAGCACACCGCTCCCGTTGCCGGGATCCTGAAGACGGTGGAGCAGGCCGGGTATAAAGCCGAACGCGAAGAGGCGGGCCGGCACCGCCCGGACGTTACGTCCGCGTGGTGGACCCACCGGCGCACCCAGGCGACCATCGTCTCCGGCATCGTCCTGGCAGCGGCTGGTACCCTGGACCTCCTGGGCTTCGGTGATCCGGTTGTGATCCCGCTCTACGCCGCGGCTGCGATCGTCGGCGGCTACAGCACGGCAAAACGGGGACTGTACGGCCTGCGCTCCCTCACCTTCGACATGAACCTTCTCATGACCGTCGCGGTCATCGGGGCGGCGGCCATCGGAGAATGGAGCGAAGGCGCAACCGTCGCCTTCCTCTTCTCCCTCGGCAACGCCCTGCAGACCTACACGATGGATCGGACCCGGCAGTCCATCCGAACGCTGATGGACCTGGCCCCGCCCGATGCTCTGGTGCGGCGCAACGGAGTGGAGCAGAGGCTGCCGGTCGAGGAGGTTGCCGTCGGCGACCTGATCATCGTCAGGCCCGGGGAGAGGATTGCGATGGACGGCACGGTGAGGAGCGGTGCATCGGCCGTCAACCAGGCGACAATCACCGGGGAGTCGCTCCCGGTGGAGAAGGCCGTCGGCGATACCGTGTATGCCGGGACCGTCAACGAACACGGCGTTCTGGAGATCGAGGTCACCCGGGTCGCCGCGGACTCGACGCTGGCGAAGATCATGCACCTGGTGGAGGAGGCCCAGGCCCAGAAAGCGCCCTCGCAGCAGTTCGTCGACCTCTTCGCCAGGTATTATACTCCGGCGGTCCTGCTTGCCGCCGCCGGCACCATGGTCGTCCCCTGGCTGCTGTTCGGCCAGGACTTTGCAACCTGGTTCTATACCGGGCTCGTGCTGCTGGTCATCTCCTGCCCGTGCGCCCTGGTCATCTCGACGCCGGTCTCCATCGTCTCGGCGATCGGCAATGCATCCCACAGCGGCGTCCTCATCAAAGGCGGGGCATACCTCGAGCAGATGGGGACCATTCAGGCCGTCGCCTTCGATAAAACCGGCACCCTGACCCACGGCCGCCCGGTGGTCACCGATATCCTGCCGCTTGGCGGACGCACCGAACGCGACCTCCTGGCCGTGGCGGCGGCCGTCGAAAAACGGTCCGAACACCCTCTGGCCATGGCCGTCGTCGAGAGAGCCGGAGATCTGCCCCTGCAGCCGGCGACGAACTTCAAGGCCCTGGTCGGCCGCGGCGTCCGGGCGGACGTCGACGGGCAGACGGTCTACGTCGGTAATCTGCGCCTCTTCGAAGAGTTGGGCCTGAATCCGGCGCAGTACGAGGCCACGGTGACCGGGTTTGAAGAGGAGGGCAAGACGGTCATGCTGGTCGGCTCCGGGAGCGCGATCTCTGGCATGATCGCGGTGGCCGACACGTTGCGCAGCGGTGGCAGGGACGCCGTCTCGGCGCTTCGCCGGGCCGGCGTGAAGCAGATCGCCATGCTGACCGGCGACAACCGCCGGGTGGCCGGGTTCATCGGAAAGAGCCTCGGCCTCGATGCCTGCTACAGCGACCTGCTGCCGCAGGAGAAAGTGGCCGCCGTCCAGGAGATGACGAGAGAGTTCGGCCCCGTCGCGATGGTCGGGGACGGCGTCAACGACGCCCCGGCGCTGGCAGCCGCCAGCGTCGGCATTGCGATGGGGGTTGCCGGATCGGATACGGCGTTGGAGACGGCCGATATCGCCCTGATGTCCGACGACTTAGGCAAGCTGGCCTACGTAATCGACTTAAGCCGCAGGACGGTGGCCGTTGTCAAGCAGAACATCGGTTTCGCCATCCTGGTCAAACTGGTCTTCGTTGCCCTGACGGTTCTCGGGTTCGTCGATCTCTGGCTGGCGGTGCTTGCCGACACGGGTTCGTCGCTCCTCGTGACCGTAAACGGCATGCGCTTGATGCAGAAGACCGGCTGATCGGGCCGCCCCGGAGCCCCCCCGTCATCTCCGCCGGGCGTGGTCGAGCCCGTGCTGCAGCAGAGCGGCGATACCCTCGTCGTTCAGCGAATATATGGCCATCGTACCTTCCCTGCGGTACTTGACCAGGCGGGCCCCGCGCAGCAGGCGGAGTTGATGCGATACCGCCGATTGCGCCATCTGCACCACCGCTGCGATGTCGCAGACGCACAACTCGCGCCTGGACAACGCGTAGAGTATCTTGAACCGGGTCATGTCGCCCAGGAGCCGGAATATCTCGGTTGCCTGCTGGACGTCCTCCTCCGGCGCCATCTCATTCTTTGCCTGACAGATCGCCTGGGGATGCTCGCACAGCTCGTCGCATACGTCAACATCACAGGGAGGCTCTTTTGTCACACCACCTGAATACGCGGCCATATCAAATATCCTTTCTGACTCCGCAGATCCTGACGCCGCCTCCCTTCCGGGCCGCTCCGGTTCTTCTGCAGTGCGCCGCTGGAGGGAATGAGACCCTCTGAGCCGGTTGTCCGGGCGAGGTCCCTGGATAATAGCGGCAGAATCTTCTCCTTTCCTGGGAACAATTTCTCTATGGTCGATATCCGAAGATATGAGAGACGTGGGGTGTAGCGGAGTGTCGCCGGCACCTTCCACCGATTCCGGAGCTGCGGAGACCTTCCGGAGTTCCCGCGCCGATCATTTCTCCGAGTCCGTCATCCGCGAGATGACGCGGCTTGCGATAGCGAACGACGCCATCAACCTCGCCCAGGGATTTCCCGATTTTCCGTGCCCGCAGGAGTTGAAGGACGCGGCCTGCGCGGCGCTCCATGCCGATGTGAACCAGTATGCGATCACCTGGGGCGACAAGGCCCTCCGGGATGCCCTTTCCCGGAAAGTGGAAGCGTACAACCGGATGCGGTTCGATCCCGAGACCGAGATCACCGTAACATGCGGCTCGACGGAGGCCATGATGGCATCCCTCCTTGCCCTGATATCGCCGGGCGACGAGGCGGTCATCTTCGAACCGTTCTATGAGAACTACGGGCCGGACTCCATCGTCTCCGGGGCCGTGCCCCGGTTTGTCCGGCTGAAGGACGACTTCTCTCTCGACGAAGAGGCCCTGAAAGCCGCGTTTACAGAGAAGACCCGGGTCCTCATCCTCAACACGCCGAACAACCCGACCGGAAAGGTCTTTTCCCGGCAAGAACTGCGGCTCCTTGCCGATCTCTGCATCGAGCACGACGTCGTCGCGGTCACGGACGAGATCTACGAACACATCCTCTATGACGGGCGCGAACACGTCTCAATCGGCTCTCTTCCCGGAATGGAGGAGAGGACGGTCACGATCGGGAGTTTCTCGAAGACCTACAGTGTTACGGGCTGGCGGGTCGGGTATGCCCTGGCCTGCAGGGAGATCTCGGCGCGGATCCGCAAGATCCATGATTTCTTGACCGTAGGAGCCCCGGCCCCTCTCCAGCGCGCCTGTGTTGCGGCACTGGAGCTCCCTCCCTCGTATTACCGTGACCTTGCCGATCTCTACGACCGGAAACGGAAGATCCTCTTTTCGGGCCTGACGAAAGCCGGCTTCCGGTGCAGCCTCCCGGAGGGGGCCTACTACATCTTCGCCGATATCTCGGAGTTCGGGATGAGCGATACGGCGTTCGCCCGGCACCTCGTCGAGACGGTCGGGGTTGCGGCGGTCCCGGGAAGTTCGTTCTTCCGGGGCGGCGGGGAGGACCGGATCCGGTTCACCTTCTCCAAGAAGGACGAGACTCTTCTCGAAGCCGTCCGCAGGTTGGAGCACCTGAACGATCGATGAGGGGCTAAACGACCGAAGAGGTGTGCCGGGAGGATGTTTACGGGTTCATCGGCCGGATCGCCTGATGGTGCTGCAGGTCGCCGTAGTTGGACGGGGACCGCGCAACCTGCACCCACTGCCCGGCGATGCCGATTGCGACCCTCTCCGGGTCCCGAGAGGATGATTGAACTCTGTTAGAGCCCCACCCGCCCGAGATCGATCTCCTGCGCCGCCCCGGTATCGATCGACTCCCACGCCGCAAACGTTGCGAGCGTCGTCGCGACGCTTCCGGCGAAGTCCGGCACCTCCCCCTTCACGAACGCCAGGAGTTCCTCGGCAAACCCCTTCTCCTGGGTGAGCCACCGCTTCTCCCTTGATGCCTTCCCCTCTCGCCGGAGTTCGAGGTCGCGGAAGTCGGTGATCCTCCCGACCGCGTTGCCGGCGAAGACCTCGACCGTCTCTTTGGGGTAGGTGCGATCCCCGAGCGTCGTGTAGGTGACGGTACCGAGCGACCCGTCGTCGAAGGTCAGGGTCGCCTGGAAGTTGTCGTATTTCTGAATGGTCCCGGTCGGCTCGATCGCCCGGGCGACGACCTGGACCGGCCGCGCCCCGATGATGTACTGCATGAAGTCGATGAAGTGGCAGCACTCCGAGATCAGCATCCCGCCGCCCTGCTCGTCGTCGTGCACCCAGTGTTCGGGCGGGATCTGCCCGGCGTTGACCCGGTAGTGCAGGACGGCGGGGGTTGCCCGGTTTGCGAAGAACTCCTTCATCCTCACCGCAAGCGGGGAGTGGCGGCGGTTGAACCCGACCATCAGCCGCTGCCCGGACTCGTTCCTGGCCTCGACGATCCGGCGGAGGCTCTCGATATCGGTCGCGAGCGGCTTTTCGACGAAGACGTCTTTTCCGGCACGCAGCGCCTCGATCGCCATCGGCGCGTGGAGGTCGTTTCTCGTCGCGATCAGCACCGCGTCGATATCGGGGTCGTCGAGGATCTTCTGGTAGTCGGTGGTGCAGTAGGCAAACCCGTACTTCTTCGCGACCGTCTGCGCCGAGAGCCCTGTTGCGGTCGCAAGCCCCCCGAGGGTCACCGGGAGGGCGGTGAGGTGCGGGTAGAGGGCGCTCTGGGCGTGGACCCCGGCGCCGATGCACCCGAGCGTCCGGATAGCGTCCTTGCGCTTCCGTGCGCCGGACTCCGGGAGGCGGACGACGGTGCCGGAGGCGCCCGAACCGTTCGGGCTGTACTGCAGGAGGACCCCGATGAACCGCTCCTTGCCGGTGTTGATGAGGTCGTAGGCCCCCGGCGCGTCGTCGAGCGGGAACGTATGGGTGATCAGGCGGTCGAGGTCGATCTTCTTCTGCCGCACCAGCTCAAGGAACGCCTCCATGTTCCTCTTCTCCGTCCACCGGACGTAGATGGGATAGTCGATCCCCCGCTCCTCGTAGTTTCGGTCGTAGCGGCCGGGGCCGTACGAGCGGGAGACGACGACCTCCGCCTCCTTCTCGTAGAAGACGTCCCGGGGCACGTTCATGCCGACGTTCCCGACGACCACGACCCTGCCCCTGTCCCTGACCAGGCGGCCGGCGGCCTCGATGGGTGCGCTTGACCGTGTTGCCGCGGTGATGATGACCGCATCCGCCCCGAACGGCGAGAACGCCCGCACCCTCTCGAAGAGGCCGTCGTAGTTCGAGACGACGTCGGCGCCGAGGTCTCTCGCAAGCGCGAGTTTCTCCGGGTCGATATCGATCCCGATCACCCGGCACCCCGCGGCTTTGAGGATCTGGACGGTGAGAAGCCCGATCAGCCCGAGCCCGATCACCGCGACGTTCTCACCCAGGGTGACCTCAGCGTTTCGGACGCCGTGCATCGCGATCGCCCCGACGGTCGTGAATGCGGCCTCCCGGAACTCGACGCCGTCGGGGATCCTGACGCAGAGGTTCTTTGGCACCGAGACGTACTCTGCATGCACCGCGTACCCGGCCCCGGCGCAGGCGACGCGGTCGCCGACCTCGAACTCGTCGGACGCCGTCGCCACCACCGTGCCGGCAGAGCTGTAGCCGAGCGGTTCGGGTTTGGAGAGACGACTCATCGCCTGCCGGTAGGCCGAGAGCGGGCCGTCCGTCCCGACCTTCTGGAGGACTTTCCTGACGTCGTCGGGGCGTGCCTTCGCCTTGCCGACGAGCGACTGCTGTGCGAGGTTGATCAGCGACGACTCCGTGCCGGCGCTGATGAGGGAGTAGGCGTTCTCGACGATGACGCCCCTCGTTACGGCGGGAACGGGAACGTTCTCCACCTGGATGGACCCTGACTGCAGATCGAGCAGTACCTGTTTCATGCGTGATTCTCCCATACGCCCGACTGGCTGAGGCAGTCGAGCACCTCCGAGGTCATGAAGAGATCGGGGAAGTTGTTCGACGGTTCCACGGTCGACGGCCGGATCCGGAGCAGGCGGCAGAGCGCCTGAAACGACCGCGTCTCTGCGGTAGTACCGTATCGCCGCCGGGCGATCTCGCGGTAGACGCCGTAGCCGAACCGGAACGCCCGGTGCCGCAGGGGATAATCCCCGAGCGACGCCGCCTTCGCCGCCGTGGCGACGGACGGGACGAGGCCCGCCCAGGTGCCCGGCTCCCACCGGGGGACGAGCCCCTGCACGTCCCGTTCGAGCCGCTCAAGGCAGCGGTCGGCGTGCACCCGGTACCGCCCGTCCGTCCGCGAAGCGTAGACGAACGAGGCCTGGGCGAACGCGTACGCCCCGGAGAGGCGGTAGGCGAAGGAGAGCCCGCTCTTCGACCAGTCGAACCGTCCGTCGGGGCGCTGGGCGTCCGCGAGCCACCGCACGCCCTTTGCGATGCTCTCGTCGACCCGCTCGTCGCGCAGGACCTCGTTTGCCTTTGCAAGGTAGTAGATCGTCACTCCCTGGTAGTGCACGCAGGGGAGGTTGAAGACGAACGGATAGGTCCCCTTATCGACCGCGTAGGGGTAGACGCCGTCGGGGCGCTGGTGGCGGACGACGTTCTCCGCCGCCCGGAGCGCCGCCGCACGGGCTTCCTCGTCGTCGTAGCGCTCCGCGTACCGGGCGAGGAACGCCCCGCAGGAGGCGTCGACGTTCAGGTGGTCGGCGGTGTACCTCCGGGACTTCAGGAAGCACCCGGGGCTCCTCTCGGCGGCGATGACGTAGTCGCGGGCCTTCTGGAGCGCCTCCTCGTGCGGGTGCCGGTCGGCCGCCTCCAGAAGCGCGTCGCCGACGAACGCCGTGATCAGGGCCGAGGGCTCGTTGTAGTTGACGTGGACCTCGTTCCAGGACCCGTCAGGGTTCTGGCACCCTACAGCGTAGTCGAGGATCGGGCCCACGAGCGGGTCCCCGCCCAGACGGAGCATCGCCTTTGCAACCTCGGCGTGCACGCGGTTCCGGATGACCGGAAAGACCGGATCGCGGATGTATGCGGTATCGCCGTCGACGACGGCGAGCGCTCGGACCTCCCCGGCAACCCGGGAGAGGAGCGATCTTACGCGCCCGTCCATGCCATCCTCTCGATGTACTGTTTCAGTTTCAGGGCGACCGAACGCCGGTCGTAGTGCTCTGCGACATACGCCCTACCCCGGCGGCCCATCTCCTCCATCTCCTCCGGGTTGTCGAGGAGTTTTGAGAGTGTCGCGGCGATCGCCTCCGGCGTGTTCTCGGCGATGACCCCTGCACCCGACTCCTTTGCGAGGTGCGCGATCTCACCGTTCCCGCAGCCGACGAAGGGTATCCCGCAGGCCATATACTCGTAGGCCTTGGTGGGAGCGGCGTACTCGAGGTTCGAAAGCCGCTTTAAGGGCGCCACCCCCACGAGCGATTCGGAGAGCAGCCTCGGAATCTCTTCGCGCGGAAGTATGCCCGTGAAGATGACGGAGTCGGTCAGGCTCTCCGCCTTCACCAGCGCTTCAAGGCTCTCCCGCGTGTCGCCGTCCCCGACGATGACGAACTTCAGGTTGTAGGTGCCGTTCATCGACTTGACGGCGAGCGCCACCTTGTCGAGGTCCTGGGCGTGCCCGACATTTCCGGCGTAGATGATCTGGCGTTTCTTTCCGCCGTTCGCGGGGTAGAAGAGGTCGGTGTTGACGCCGTTCGGCAGCAGTTCCATGGGCGCCCTAACCCGGTAGCGCGACGAGATCCTCCGCCCGAGCTCCTCCGTCGTGACCCCGACGAGATCCGCCCGGTCAAGGCAGGCCTGCTCGAACCGTCGGCTCAGCCTCTCGTAGAGGCTCCCCTCCCTGAGGAACCCGAGGCTTATCGATGCATCGATCCAGAGGTCGCGGATATCGAGGATCCACTTCACCTTTGAAGTCCGTTTCAGGACGTATCCCGGGATCCCGGTGAAGAGTGGCGGCGCCGACGTCATGATCGCGTCGAACCGGCTCCGGGTGAAGAGGAGCCAGAGCGCGGCGTGGACCGGAAAGGAGAGGTAGTAGGCCATCCTGCTTGCAAACCCCGGGTCGCCGGAGCCTGGCTGCCAGGTCCAGAGGCGGACGACCCGGATCCCGTCGACCTCCTGCACGTCCGAGCGCTTCCAGGTGCGGGGGAACGAGCCGGTGGGGAACGTGGGGTGCGGCGCAAGCACGGTCACGCCGATACCCAGTCGTGCAAGGTGCACGGCGGTGTCGTAGATGCGTGACGCGTTTCCCGATCGCTCCGGCGGGAAGTGTTGCGATACGATGCATACCTGTTTCATGCAGTTCCTCGTGATCTCTCGATGCGGTCATGGATGGCCGGGCGGTCTAGAGATAGCCCTCCCGCCCGTTCGGAGAGAGCAGGGATACGGACGGCGGTGATGGCGGTGCAATCGGCCGCGCAGCACCTGCGGGGTATAACCCCGCCGCCGGGGCCGCAAGGTCCCCCGGAACCGGCTGCTGCACCGATGAACCGTCGCCCAGCACGCGGACGGTAAAGCCCTGGTCGGTCCACTTCTCGTGGTCGAGGATGTTGCGGGCGTCTATGACGAGTTTGGTCCTCACCTGGAGGGTTGCCGGATCGAGCCCCCGGAAGCAGTCGTGATCGGTGAGGATGACGATACAGTCGCTTCCTGCGGTCGCTTCCGCGAGAGTCATGAGGGGGTGTGCGAACTCCGCCGCATACGGATCGTGGCACCGGACGGCATACCCCTCGTTCTCGGCGAGCTGGATGAACTTGAACGCCGGGCTCTCCCGGGTATCGCCGACGTTGCCCTTGTAGGCGACGCCGAGGATGCTGATCGTCGGGTCCCGGACCCCCGCGAGCAGGCCGCGTACAACCTGCAGCACGTAGTTCGGCATGGAGTCGTTGATCTCCCGGGCGGTGGAGACCATCCTGCACCGGGTCGAGTTCTCGGTCAGGAACCAGGGGTCGACGGCGATGCAGTGCCCTCCGACACCCGGGCCCGGGTTGAGGACGGTGACCCGGGGGTGCTTGTTCGCGAGGGTGATGGCCTCCCAGACGTTGATCCCGCACTCCTCCGCGAGCTGGGCGAACTCGTTTGCGAGCGCGATGTTCACGTCGCGGCAGGTGTTCTCCATCAACTTGACGAACTCCGCCGTCCTCACATCGGTCTGGTAGATCTGCCCGCGGACGAATGTCTGGTAGATCGCGGTCGCCTGTTCGGTGGAATCCCGGTCGTAGCCGCCGATGATGCGGCTGTTGCCCCTCATCTCGGAGAGGGTCCGGCCCGGTATCGCCCGCTCGGGGCAGTGGGCGTAGAGGAAGTCCCCGACGGCGATGCCGCTCTTCTCGAGCCTCGGGATGACGACCCGTTCGCTGGTTCCGGGGGGAACGGTCGATTCGAGGACGACCAGGTTCCCTCTGCGGAGATGGGGGGCGATCATGCCTGCGGCGTTCTTGACGTAGGCGAGGTTGGAGACTTTCGTTGCCGGGTCCAGGGGCGTCGGGACGGCAATCAGGAAGACGTCCGCGGCCTCCGGTTCGGTGCTGACAGAGAACCGGCTTTTGGCCTCGTTATACAGGTCTTCGAGCCCCGGCTCCGTGAACGGCAGGTTCCCGCGGTTCAGGCAATCCACCACGCTCTGCTTCACGTCGACGCCTACAACGTCCGCTCCGTGAGCCGCAAACAACAGTGCAGTCGGTAATCCAATGTATCCTAATCCCAGTACACAGATCTTCATGTGCATTCTCCTCGGGCCGTCATTGGGATCGTGCCGCAGCACAGACCATGACAATCATCTTTCCGGCTATTCCGTCGCCGTAGGGGTTCTTCCACTCGCATTTCCAGGACTCAATCGAACGGGCCGCTTCGAGTATCTTCCTTGAGTCGGCGCCGACCAGGATGTTCGATCCGACATCGAGCGTCTCGGGCCGCTCGGTGTCGTAGCGCATCGTGGCGCAGGGGACGCCGAGAACACAGGTCTCTTCCTGGACGCCGCCGGAATCGGTCAGCACGAGTTTCGCCTGCGACTCCAGCTGCAGGAACTCCAAAAACCCGAAAGGTTTGGTGAGGTTCAGCCCGTCGACGCCGATACCGAGCTCCTTGATCCGTTTCTCGGTCCGCGGGTGGACGGGGAAGACGACCGGGAGGGAGAACTCCTTCTGCACCCCTTCGAGCCCTTTTATGATCTCTTTGAGCCGTGTCCGGTTGTCCACGTTCTCCTGCCGGTGGGCGGTGACCAGGAAGTATTCACGCGGCTCGAGGTCGAGTTCTTTCAAAACGTTTCCTTTCTTCTTCTGCGCGATGTCGAGGTTCTGGTATATCGCATCGACGACGGTGTTGCCGGTCACGCAGATCTTTCGCTCGGCGATCCCCTCCCGGAGGAGGTTCTCTCTCGCGCTCTCCGTCGGGGCGAAGAGATAATCCGAGATGTGGTCGGTGAGCACCCGGTTGATCTCTTCGGGCATCCAGCGGTTGAAACTCCGGAGCCCCGCTTCGATATGCCCCACCCTCGTGTGCAGTTTCGACGCCGCGAGGGCCGCGGCCATGACGGTGTTCGTGTCCCCCTGCACCAGGACGACGTCGGGCGACTCCTTTATGAGAACGTCCTCGACGCCGGTCATGATCTTCGCCGTCTGGCCGGCATGGGTGCCGGAACCCACGTCGAGGCTGTAGTCCGGGTCGGGAAGTTCGAGTTCCTCAAAAAAGAGCCGATCCATCTCGTAGGAGTAGTGCTGCCCGGTATGGAGAATGAAGTAGTCGATACCCCTGCGTTCGCACTCCCTGATGACGGGGGACATCTTGACGATCTCCGGCCGCGTCCCGAGTATTATGCCGATCATTCTTCACGCCTCATCTGCATCGTTGTCTTCACCGCGCTCACTTCCGCATCCGTGCTGCAAGGGCAAGCGCCAGGCCCAGCATGACTGCGACGGTCCCCGGGATCAGGAAGAGCGACGCAAGCATGCCCTGTTCTATCGGGACGAGACCGGTCTCGCTGAAGCCGCGGAGGAACCGGAGGAAGAAGAAAACCCCGACGAACACCGCGGCAAGCCCGGGCAGGCCGATGTGGAAGAGCGGTTTTCTCTCCACGGCAAGCCAGAAGATCGATCCGAGCACCTCCATGCCGTGCGAGAGAGGGTTCTTCGTGGATGTGTCGAAATTGCCGTATCTGCAGTGTATCGGCGCCTCCCCGATACGCAGGCGTCGCTCCCGGGCGATCTGGAGCATCTCGGACTCCGTCGAGAAGTCGTCCATCCGGAGCCCGCCGAGCATCGACTCCATAGACGTTCTGTTCAGCGCCCGAAAGCCGCACTGCGAGTCGGTTATCGAACTTCCGTTGCTGGAGACGAGATCAAGCACTGCCCGGCCGAACCGCCGGTAAAGCGGCATCTGGTCGAATGTCCGGAAACCGATGACGAGATCGGCGGTATCGGCGCGGATCTGCTCGACCAGGAGGGGTATCTCTCCGGGGTCGTGCTGGCCGTCGCCGTCCATGAGGACCAGGCAGTCGTAGTCGTGTTCGACGGCATACCGAAGAGCGCTCTTGATCCCCTGCCCCTTCCCCCTCCGGGTTCCGTGCGAGATGACGGTTGCCCCCGCATCCCGGGCGACCTTCGCGGTGTTGTCCGTGCACCCGTCGTCGATCACCAGGACCTCGTCGACGTGCTGCCGGGCCCGCAGGACGACGGAGCCGATAGCGACCTCTTCGTCGAGGCAGGGGATCGCCGCGAGCGTCCGCATCCTGCTCGACCGCCGGGAGACCGGGACGGAGCCGTCGGCGGTCTCGCTCACCACCCGTCGGTTCCCCGGAGCCGTGGGCGTCCTCAGGGGGTTGATCTGCTCCTGAACCTCACAGCGGAGGGTCGGAACCGCCGTCACGCTCTCCTGCCCGATGCTCCGGGAGGTACGGCGGTCGATCCATCGGTCTCTCTCTGTATCTAAGTACTGCGGCAATGGCACAGTTGTCTCTTCGGCGAACCACCCCTCGAGATGAGCGGGTGGCCTCGCCCGAACCGGATCCTTGTCGTACATCCACTTTCCCCTCTTGACGTACTGAAACGGGACTGTGCCGGGATATATTAATAGGTTATTATTAACCTAATCATTTTAACATTTTAAAAAAGTAAAGGTTATAATATTTACAAAAGCCCCGCCAAAACCGGGTCTGACTAGTTAACGGTTTCGGTCGGACGGGAGGCGGCCGCCGTTTCCTCCCGGGTGGGGAGAGGAGCGTTGTACGTCGTGATTCCGGCGATCTCCGGTCTCACCAGATACCGGTTTTCGGAAGGATTAAGATGGGCGGCCCCGGATGATGGTCGGAACGGTCCGTCTCCCCTGCCGCACCGCTTCGGGAAGATCCGTTGCCTGTGGCCTGATCCCTTCAAACGAGCGATTAGAAGATGGGTCGGTTTCGCGTCCCCCTCTGGAGTGTGATGCTCCATTGGGAAGTATTATATCCCGGGTGTGTCGGGCTGCCGGAACTCCGGTTCGAGGCGCGTGGATACCTCCGCCATGAGGGCGTGGTAACGGTGGCGTTCGGCCAGATACCGGCTGCTCTTTGGGTCGATCGGGAGCGGCCTGAAGGTTACCCCGTACTCGATATCCCAGAGAATCAGCCCCTCGGGGGGCGCCGCAGCGACTCGTTGCCCCGCCAGCCCGGAAAGAAGGCGGCTGATCTCACCGGCCTCGGCCTCGCCCCTTCCCACCCGTCCGAGCGCAGTCGCCATACACCTGACCATGTTCCAGAGGAAACTCTCCCCCGTCACCTCGAATACGGCGAACCGCCCGTCGGTAAAGACCCGGGCTGCGAGAATCCTCCGCTCGGGGTTCCGGTCTCCGGCACGGGCGAACGCTGAGAAGTCGTGCCGTCCGACGAACTCCTGCGCCGCCTCGTGCATGGCGGCGACGTTGCCGGGGGCGGAGAAGTAGTAGCGGTATGTCCTCGATACGGCGCTGTACCGGGGATGGAACCCCTCCGGGGCCTCGGCCCACCCGGTACACCAGATGTCCGCCGGGAGCACCCGGTTTAACGTCTCGATCGCCAGCTCCGGCTTATCGGTCTTGAACGAACAGACCTGACACCGGGCGTGCACCCCGCGGTCGGTGCGGCCGGCGGTGGCGAACCCCGCCTCCCTCCAGTCCTCAAAGAGCCGCAGGATCCTGCAGGCCTCGATGAACTCGCCCTCCACGGTGCGGAGGTCGGGCTGCATCTGCGAACCGAAGAACCGGTCGCCGAAGTACGAGAAGCGGAACGCCAGATTCATCGATGTACCGTCCGCCGGATCCTGCGAAGGGCGCCCTTGATGGATTGGCGGGTGTAGGTGTGGAGGGGTGTCATCCTCCCTCCCGCCATCGTCCGGCCCTCCCGGATCGCGGCGAGGATGGAGGCCGCATCGGGCTCGGCCGTGACGTAGGTGACCCCGAACCCGACGTAGCGGGCGTTGTGGGCGTCGCTTCCGGCAACGCCGGGTTTCCCGAACTTCTTTGCTATGACCGCGGCTTTCCGGTTCGCCGACCCGGTGATGTAGCGGCTGTTGAAGACCTCCACCGCGTCCACCGCACCGATACCGGCCGCGAGCCTCCTCCCGACGCCGTGGCGCCAGCGGTGGTAGGGGTGCGGGAGGATCAGGAGCGCGCCCCGCACACGCGCGATGGCGACGGTCTCGAAGAAGTCGAGGCCGTCCGGGAGGGGTTCCGTGATGCCGAGTGCGAGGAGATGGCCCTGCTTCGTCGAGACCTCGGTGCCCGGGATCACGGTCACGGGGGTGTCGCACTCGAGGGCGTAGAGGGCACCCTCCACCGTATCGTGATCGGTGATCGCAACGGCGTCGAGGCCGGCCGCCTCCGCTCGCCGGAGTATTTCCTCCACACTGCTCTCTCCGTCTTTGGAGAATCTGGTGTGGACATGCAGATCGCACCGCAGCATGAGATCAGATTATTTGTCATCCTCTGAATAATAAGTGAAGTGTATGCGCATTCTCCTCCCGACCGGATCGGCAACGGCCGGCATCGTGAAGGCGGCGGCTGAACGGTTCAGCGGCCGCTACGAGATCGATGTGGCGGTCATCGGCGAAATTGCGTCGTTTCTCACCCCCGGCGAACTCCGGAGGCTGCTTGCCGGCGGCAACTACGATATGGCGATCGTCTCCGGGATGTGCACCGCGTCGTTCGCCGACGTCGAGCGCGAGACCGGCGTCCCGGTCTACCGTGGCCCGCGGCACGCGGCCGATCTTGTTCCGGTTCTCTCGGTGCTCGGGACCGTCACGCTCTCTAAGACCGTCCCCGCCGACGAGTTCCTCGCAGAGGCCCGCCGCGAGGAGGCCTGCCGGAGGGTGGCGCTCCTGGAGGCGGACGCGGAGGCGGAGTTCATCATCCGCGGCGTGAAGATCGGCGGGGGCTCGCGGATGAAGGTGCTTGCGGAGATCATGGATGCGCACCGGCGCGACGACCTCCTCGCCGACGCCCGGCGGTTCTTTGCCGACGGGGCGGATATCGTCGACCTGGGGTTCGGGTTCGACGCGACCCCCGCCGATGTCGCGCGGTGCTTCTTCTCCCTTGCGGAGGTTGAAGGGCCGCTCGCTGTCGATACGCAGGACCCCGACCTCATCGCGGCGGCGCTCTTCCGCGCCGACCTTGTCCTCTCCCTGCACGAGGGGAATATCCCCGCCGTCGGCCGGGCGGTCGCGGACGCCGGGGCGGCAGCGGTCGTGGTGCCGCGTGAGCGAACGCTTGCACAGAACCTTGCCGCCGCAGAGGAGGCCGGGATCCGCTGCCTGATCGCCGACCCCCTCCTCCAGCCGGTGGGTTCCGGATTGGCGGACTCGCTTGCCGGGTTCGCCGCCGCTCCCCGTCCGCTCTTCTTTGGGGCAGGAAACGTCGTGGAACTGCTGGACGCCGACTCTCCGGGGGCGAACGCCCTGCTCGCCGGGATGGCGCACGAGGTCGGGGCCGCCGTCATCTTCACGAGCGAGCACAGCGACAAGACGCGGGGTTCGGTCGCGGAGATGCGGCGGGCGACCGAGATGATGGCCCTCATGACCGATCGGCCGTATCCGAAGGACCTGGGGCTCGACCTCCTCGTCATCAAGGAGAAGCGGCGGCGCCGCGAACCCCCGCTGGAGTACGGCCGTCTCGAGGACGCGTTCCCCGCGCCGGACGAGATCGTCTACGATCCCCTGGGCTGCATCCGCATCGGCATCGAGGGTGACTCAATCGTCGCTGTCCATAAGGGCCGCGCCGTGCGGGGGAAACGGTGGGAGGACGTCTTTTACACGCTCCTTGCAAACGAGAGCCTCTCCCGGCTCGACCACGCCGCCTACCTCGGAAAAGAACTCTTCAAAGCGGAACTTGCCATCCGGATGGGGAGGAGCTTCGAACAGGATGGGCCGTTCTGAGCGGCCTGTTCCCGCAGACCCTCGTGACCAACGGTCGGGGACCGTCGGGGATGCCGGCCCCCAAATTTTATGGCAATAATTATATAATTGTGTGCTTATTTTACCGCCCGTGGCAGCGGCGAGCGGTGCCGACCCATCCCGGGTTTCTTCCGGGGTGGTCCCGACTGTTCTCCCTGCCAGGACCCTTAACAGTGGTGAGACTGCATGAGAATGAATTCAACCATCCTCGGGATCGCAGCCGTCCTGGCCGTCGGACTCGTTGCCCTGCCGGTTCTTGCTGTGACCGCCGACGTCGATATACGCGGCGGGGAGTACATCCCCGCCTCACTCACGGTCGAGAGCAATACAACGGTCGTCTGGACGAACTACGACGAGGTGAGCCACACCGTCACCAGCACGGGCGGGGTCTTCGACTCCGGGCCGATAGAGCAGAACGAGACGTTCAACTACACGTTCGCCGATACGGGGACATACCCTTACGGCTGCACGCTCAACGCCTCGACGCGGCGGACACCCATGCAGGGTGTCGTGATCGTCGTCCCGGAGGGGATGATGGTCGAAGAGAACGGGAACGTGACGGAGGAGGAACCGGTGAGGCTGACGCTGGCCGACCTGATTGCCGGGGATGAGAACCTGACCTCGTTTGCGGATGCCGTCGGGATGGCCGGGCTCACGAGGGTGGTTCTTTCCGCTGGCGGGCCGTACACGGTCTTTGCTCCGAACGACGCCGCGTTCGAGGCTCTTGACGACGAGACCGCTGCCGCGCTCTTGAATGATACGGAGCTGCTCGATACCCTGCTCCTCTACCATGTGGTGCGAGGAAACTACACCGTAGAAGACCTGATGGAAGAGGTGAACGCCACCGGGAACAAGACGGTTCTTGAGGCCCTCACCGGGGACAGCCTCAACGTCAGCGCGACCGACGGTAACCTCACGATAGGGAATGCGACCCTCGTCGTCTCCGATCTCGTAGCCGATAACGGTATCGTCCACGTCATCGACGTGGTCCTGATGCCGCCCGACCTCCTGCCGCCGGAGAACGCGACCCCTGAAGAGAACGTAACGCCCGTAGAAAATGTGACTCCCGTGGAGAATGTGACTCCTGTAGAGAACGTAAGGCCCGTGGAGAACGTGACCCTTGTAGAGAACGTGACACTGGAGGCTCCTGTGGACGAACTGCGGGTCATCCCTTAACCGATCCCATTTTTCCAAAGAGGCCCCCGCGGCCCGGACCTGCACCTTCAACGCGAGGGCTTATGTCCCCTCCTCTCCAACCATTCAGAGGAATGGCCATACGCGGGATCAGCAGGGATCTGCTTTCGATGCTCTTTGAACTTGGGCGGGAACACCACCCGGACGAATTCGTTGCCGTGCTGCGGGAACGGGACGGCGTTATCCGGGAGCTCGATCTGGTCCCCGGCACCGTCGTCGGGGAGGAGAGCGCCTCGTTCCTCATCGATATGCTCCCGCTGGACACCCACAAGGCCGGCAGCGCTCACAGCCACCCGAACGGCGTCCTCTCCCCGTCAGCGGCGGACCTCCGGTTCTTCCCCACGGTGGGGCGGTACCACATCATCGTCGGCTACCCCTACGGGAAGCGGGACTGGCGGTGCTACCGGGCGGACGGCAGCGTGACACGCCTCGAGGTGGTCGAGTGATCCGCGTGGTCGCGACGGGGACGTTCGATATCCTCCACCCCGGACACCTCTACTACCTCGAGGAGTCGCGGAACCTCGGCGACGAACTCTATGTGATCGTGGCGCGGGATGCGAACGTGAAGCATAAGCCGCGGCCGATCCTCCCCGAAGACCAGCGGCTCCGGATGGTGCAGGCCCTAAAGCCGGTCGACCATGCACTCCTCGGGGACCTCAACGATATGTTCCGGCCGATAGCGGAGATCCGGCCGGACATCATCACGCTCGGGTTCAACCAGCACTTCGACGAGGAGCATCTCCGGCAGAAACTCCGGGAGCGCGGGCTCGACGCGGACGTCGTCCGGATACCGGGGTATCCCGGCTCGCTTGCCAGTTCGTCGAAGATCGTCGAGCGTATCCTGACCAACCGGGGCTCTCCGGATCCCGCCGACGGAACGTGACCCCGGCCGAGACGCGGGGATCACCCGCAGGTGACCGACCCATGCGGCAGTTCGAGATCTGGGGCGATGACGACGATACGACGAGCTGGCTGAAGGTCTCGGTTCCGTTCCTGCTCTGCGGCCTCTTCCTTGCCGTCGTCTGGTTCTTCCTCCCGGCGGAGCAGTGGCTCCTCCTCTTCGGGATGATGGTTGCCTACATCGTCCCCCCGCTCGGCCGCGAGACAATCATCCCGATCAGCATCCTCTGCGGGATCCCGTGGTGGCTGGCCGCGTTCACTCTGGCGTTCCTCGACGTCGTCGGCGGGCTTTTCATGGCCTGGAACTTCCCGCTGGTTCTCCGCATCCCCTACGTCGGCCCGTGGATCAGCCGTTTTATGGAGGCGGGCAGGACGTTCCTCGACCGGCGGCCATGGCTTGAGCGGCTCTACTTCGTCGGCCTCATCGCCTTCGTGGCCCTCCCCTTCGACGGGTCGGGGAGCATTATCGGCTCCGTCGTCGGGAGGATGCTCGGGATGACGAAGGCAGAGGTCCTCTCCTGCATCGCCGTCGGCGGGTTCATCGGCAGTTTTGCCATCGCTCTCGGCATCGACTACGTCGTGAACCTCATCCCGCCGGGAGCCGGGTTCTGGGTCTCGCTTGCCGTCTTCCTCCTGATCGGCGTCGTACTTCTCGTGACCTACCGGAGTTATTCGGGAAGGGGTGAACCGGGCGCCTGATCCCGTGGAGTTTTTGGGGACGGAGCCGGCATGGCGGAAACGAAAGGTTATAATACCGGGGCCGGGGATTAATCATCCTGGCCATCCGGAGAGGTCGCACGCCGACGATCCCCCGGGACGGCCGATGGCGGCGTTGATCGGCCGCCGGGACGGTCCGAGTATGTGTCTGGATACGATGAGTCGCCTGGAGGCCGGTGGGACCACCGAGACGACGCCTGATGTCGCCGCTGCGATGCTGCAGCAGGTGATCGAGACCTCGCTCTCCGGGGTCTGCATCGTCGATCATGAGGGGTGCATCGCGTTTGCCAACGGATCGCTGCTTGCCATGTGGGGATACGACCTCTCGGAGATTGTCGGAATACCGGTAACCCGGCTCTGGCTCTCCCCCGGCGAGGGGCGGGACTGCATCGACCACGCGCTCTCCTCCGGAGTGTGGACCGGGACGGTTGCCGCCCGGCGGAAAGACGCCTCCTCGTTTTACGCTAAAATATCGCTCAGCACCGTCCGCGACCCCGGAACCGCCGACGTCTGGCTCTTCCTCTCCTGCATCGAGGCCGGCGCGAAGCGCGGGACCGAAGACGCACCCGGCCACCGCCGCAGCCTGGAGCGGGCCGTCGCGGCGATGCCCGCCCGGTTCGTCGACCCGGCGGCGATCGATGCGGCGATCGACGACTCGCTCAAGGAACTCGGCGGCGCGTGCGGGGCATGCAGGGTCTATCTTGCTCTCTTCAACGACCGGCGGACGCATCTTGGCACGACGCACGAGTGGTGCCGGCCGGGGCTGGTTCCGCTGCGCGGCGAGTTCTGCACCCTCTTCAAGGACGATCCGCCCCGGTGGGCCACGCGGGTCCTCAAGGGCGAGACCGTGATCGTGAACGACGTCTCCGGGGATGGGCTACCGGACAGAGCGGAGCGCGAGTTCCTGGAACGCCACAACGCAACGGCGGCCCTGATGATCCCTCTCCGGCTGAACGGGTCGGTCGTCGGCTTCGTCGGGTACGATATGGATGTCGACGGTGTCTCTTTTGCAGGCGAGGACGTTAAGCTCCTCTCTGCAGCCGTCTACATCATCGCGGGAGCCCTCGACCGGAAACAGGCCGAGTACGTCTTCCGGGAGTCGGAGGGGCTCTACCAGGTCGTCCTCGACGCCATCACCGACACCGTCACCGTCGTCGATACCGAGCTCACCGTTCTTCTCGCAAACGACGCCTTCATCGCCTGGTGCGAAGACCTCGGGCTCGAGACGAACGTCGTCGGGAGGGATCTCTTCACCGTCGTGCCGTTCCTGCCCTCCGCGACGCGGCAACTCTACGAGCGGGTCATCCGGACCGGCCGGCCGCAGACGTCGGAGCGGCCGCTCACATCGGGCGGCCGGACCATGATCCTGCGGGAGATGCGGATACCGATCTTCGAGAACGGCAAGGTCGCACGGGTCGTCACCGTCGGAAGAGACGTCACCGCCCAGAGAGAGGTCGAAGACCTGAAATCAAAAGCCTACGCCCAGATTGAACGGAACATGGAGCAGTTCGCTCTCCTTGCCGACCATATTAGAAACCCGCTCCAGGCGATCATGGGGCGGGCCGAACTGCTCGACGATACCGAGACGAAGGAGAAGATCCGCCAGCAGGTGCAGCGGATCAACGGGATCATCGACCAGCTCGACGAGCGGTGGGGTGAGTCGAGGAAACTCTCCATGTTCTGGCGGCGGTACTCCTGATACCCGATACCTCGCTAATTTTGACACCTGACGTCGAACGATGCGGTTTCACGCAATGTCGTAACGATGAGCTGGCGGCAACCTGGATACTGGACTTCGCGTGAGGCAATATCATTATCTGGGATTAATAAACAGTCTCACGCGAAGAACGCGAAGCCGCGAAGAACGACGGGCCGAAGGGCCGGAGTTTGAGCACCGCAGGTGCGAAGTGTGACGTTCCGCAGGAACGGAGTTTGAGCACCGCCAGGTGCGAAGTGTGACGTTCCGCAGGAACGGAGTTTGAGCACCGCAGGTGCGAAGTGTGACGTTCCGCAGGAACGGAGTTTGAGCACCGCAGGTGCGA
>JASUSO010000032.1 GCA_030446015.1 Methanobacteriota archaeon | reverse complement strand
CCGTCCGTCGCACTTCTCGTGAGGCCGTATCATCGCCGATAAACCGTTACCTCGCGCGAAGAACGACACTCCGGAGTGCGGCTGCTGGGCACTCCCGCCCGGTATCAGCGTTCGGTCTTTCCGGTGTTCGGCCGGACAATCCGCTCCACCTCGCTGCGGTAGAGGCGGTAGAGGCTGTCGGCGAGGGCGCCGAGCTGGGGCACGATCATGAAGAGGGCGTAGGCGAGGGCCACGAGAAAGATGAGCGCCCCGATCTCCGCCATGACGTTGTGCGCCCAGAAGAAACTCTCGTATCCGAACTCGCCGTTGCCGGCGATCTCGGGGAGGTAGGGGAACCACTGTTCGGTGTAGGCCGTGATCACGAAGACGTTGCGCACGATGTTGAGGATGTAGATCGTCGGGAAGACGATGAGAAAGCCGGCGATCTTCTGCTTCAGCGTCGACTGCACGCCCCAGGCGACCCCGAGCATGATCGCGATGCTCTGGATGCCGGTGCAGGCGAGGATGATCTCGGTCTGGAACCCGTTGCGCTCCATCAGGTTCCAGGCCTGGAAGGTTACGGGGTAGCCGACCGCCGCGAGCGCCGCCGCGGTCTGATCGGAGACGACTGCAATCAGCCAGTTCCCGAGTGCGGGTACATACCCGAAGGGGGCGTAGATCAGGAATGCCACGGCGGCTATCGTCGAGACCTGCATCACCCGGGGGTCGTCGCGGAGCAGGTATTTTGCGGTGATATAGAGGAAGGGTACCGAGAGGACGGCTATCGCCGGGTACATGAAGTTATTGAGGGAGAAGTAGTGGGGGAGCTCGAGGAAGAGGTATCCGACGATGCTTGCCCATCCGCCAAGTGCGAAGTACTTCCGGAACCTGCTCGGGATGAGAAAGGCGAGAAAACAGATGCAGGAGATCAGCACCAGGTAATCCTTCATCCTTTACCCTTCGGCGTATCCGGCTATAATTTTTTGTGCGCCAGCCCTGCCGGGCCGCCCGTCGTGTGCAACGATCCTGCGGCATGACCAAGAATTAATTGCGATCGCCGTCCCATTCATTACAATGATGTTCTGTCCTCAGTGCAAAGGTCTGATGATATCGTCCGGTGGTCAGCTGAAATGTAAAAAGTGTGGCTATATCCGGGAGATCGACGATTCCGACCGGTTAAAAAAGACAGACAAGCGCCTGGAGAAAGAGATCACCATCGTCGACGAGGATGACAAGGTAGCAACCCTCCCGACCACAACCATCAAGTGCCCGGAGTGCGACTGCACGACGGCATACTGGTGGCTGCGGCAGCTGCGTGCGGCGGATGAGAGCGAGGTCAGGTTCTTCCGGTGCACCGCCTGCGGCAAGACCTGGCGCGAGTACGACTGATCCAGCACCTTTGTTCTTCTGGTGCCCCTCCGGGGCGCAACTCTTTCTGTTGATTTTTGCAAGTCTGTCTTCACGACCCCTCGAACCGATACCGTATTTCCCCGTACCCCTGCGGAGGATGACCCATCTTGCAGAGACGGCCGGCTTCGTCGAGTTTCCGGTCGATGACCCGGGATTTGGTAAATGACCATTGCGGCCGTTTCTCATACTGGTGCGACGTGCCTAGGGCGACTCCTTCGTTGCGCGGCACCCGCCCGTGGGAGAGCCTCAACCCACTCCCGACCTCCCCGGGTGACGCCTCCCCCATAACGGCGCGGGTTTTACGTCCTCCGGCGTATATGCGGCCATTTTGGGGCAGTTCCGGCGATCGTTCTCTGCCGTATACCCTCAGGTGCACCCGTTCTCCCAACCAGAATGTTGATATACAATATACATTATTAATAATGTATAATTGAGGTACACGGATGGCGGAAAACTTTGACGTCAAACTCGAGGAGGCGAAGTACTATACCCCTCAGGCCCACTGCAGGGAGCAGTCCTGGATAGGGGATTACAACCGGGCCTACCAGGAGTTCCTTGCGGACCCCGACGGGTTCTGGGACAGCGTCGCCAGAGAGCTTGAATGGTTCCAGCCCTGGGACAAAGTGAAGGAGTGGAACTACCCCTACGCCAAGTGGTTCCTGAACGGCAAACTCAACATCACCCACAACTGCCTGGACCGCCACGTCCACAACCAGCGGCGCAACAAGGTCGCGATCATGTGGCGGGGAGAGACCGAGGAGGAAGAGCGGATCCTCACCTACCGCCAGCTCTTCCAGGCCGTCTGTCGGTTCGCAAACGGCCTGAAGCGTCTCGGCGTCGGGAAGGGCGACCGCGTCTGCATCTACATGCCGGTGGTGCCCGAGCAGATCATCGCCATGCTCGCCTGCGCCCGCATCGGAGCGATCCACTCGGTCGTCTTCGGCGGGTTCGGCGTCAGCGCACTTAACCAGCGTATCACGGGCACCGGGGCCAAGGTGGTCATCACCGCCGACGTCACCTACCGGCGGGGCAAGGCGATCCCGCTCAAGAACATCGTCGAGGAGGCGGTCGTCAACGCACCCTCCGTCGAGCGGATCATCATCCTCCGGCGCGACGACGACAAACCAGTCGAGCTCCACCCCGAGATGGAGGTGGACTACTACGACCTGATGGAGGGCGTCGAGCGGGAGTGCCCGGCCGAACCGATGGACGCCGAAGACCCGCTCTTCATCCTCTACACGAGCGGCACCACCGGATCCCCGAAGGGCATCGTGCACACCTGCGGCGGCTACATGGTCGGGACGTACTACACCACCCGCAACGTCTTCGACATCAAGGACAACGACATCTACTGGTGTACCGCCGACCCCGGCTGGATCACCGGTCACAGCTACGGCGTCTACGGGCCGCTCCTGAACGGCGCCACCTGCCTCATCGCCGAGGCGACCCCCGACTACCCGGACCCGGGCACCTACTGGGACCTCATCGAGGAGTACGGTGTAACCATCTTCTACACCGCACCGACGGCCATCCGGATGTTCATGCGGGTGGGCGAAGAGTGGCCGAACCGCTACAACCTCTCGTCGCTCCGCATCCTCGGGTCGGTCGGCGAACCGCTCAACCCGGAGGCGTTCGAGTGGTTCTACCACGTCATCGGCAAAGAACGGTGCCCGATCGTGGACACCTGGTGGCAGACCGAGACCGGGATGCACATGCTGACCACGATGATCGGCGAGCCGATGCGCCCCGGGTTCGTCGGAAGACCGATCCCGGGCGTCGTCGCGGACGTCGTCGATTCGGCGGGCAACCCGTGTCCGCCGGGGACGGGCGGGTTCCTGGTCGTCAAGGAGCCCTGGCCGTCGATGATGCGGACAATCTGGAACGACGATGAGCGGTACCGCAAGTACTGGAACACCATCCCCGGCTGCTACACCGCGGCCGACCTCGCGGTGAAGGACAAGAACGGTTACATCATGGTTATCGGGCGCTCCGACGACCTGATCGTCGTCGCCGGGCACAACATCGGGACGGCCGAGGTCGAGAGCGCGCTCGTCTCCCACGAGGCCGTAGCGGAGGCCGCCGTCATCGGGAAACCCGACCCCCTGAAGGGGAACGCCATCAAGGCCTTTGTCATCCTCAGGAACGGCCGCGAGCCCGGTGAGAAGCTGAGAAACGATCTCGTCTACCACGTCAGGATGACGCTCGGCCCCATCGCCATCCCCTCAGAGATCGAGTTCGTCGATTCGCTTCCCAAGACCCGGAGCGGCAAGATCATGCGGCGTGTCTTGAAAGCAAAGGAACTGGGTATGGATCCCGGTGATATCTCGACCCTGGAAGAGTAGAAAACCAACTATTTATATACCTTTTTTAAGCATGCTATATATATGAATGAGCACAGACCAGAGGAGTCCCTCAAGATCGAAAATATCGTCGCTTCCGCGAAAGTGACGGAATCTCTTGATCTGCCTTCTCTTGCTTCCCGGCTTAAGGACGCGGAATACAATAAGAAACGTTTCCCCGGCGTCGTTCTCCGCATGCAGGATCCGAAGATCGCCGCGCTCGTCTTCGGCTCCGGCAAGGTCGTCCTGACGGGCGCAAAGAGCATCGACAGCCTCTCGCGCGGCCTTGAGATCCTCACCGACCAGTTGCGGGCGCTCGGCATCGACATCCCTGAGAACCCGGAGTACAAGATCCAGAACATCGTCACATCTGCGGATCTCGGGACGCCGATCAACCTCAATAAGATCGCCGTGGGCTTCAACCTGGACAAGATCGAGTACGAGCCCGAGCAGTTCCCCGGGCTCGTATACCGGCTCGACGATCCCAAGGTGGTCGTCCTCCTCTTCGGTTCCGGCAAACTGATCATCACGGGCGGCAAGGTGCCCGAGGATGCCCAGCGTGCGGTGCGGCGGATCCTCTCCGAACTCTCCAGTCTTGGTCTCATCTGAAACCCGTTTGATAGTTCCTCTCTCTTTTTTGGGATATTCCTGTGTTCCGATCGCCGTCTCGCCTTCTTCCGAGAGTATCTGCTTACTGCCGGTGGAAGCGCGATCAGGTGAAAAAATGACCGTTCTCAACGGTTTGATGGTTCACTCATTCACTTTAAACAGATACAATCGCCAGATCTCCCATTGAAATAATAATATTTTTATAGTCAGATTTAAAACACTAGATAACTATCTGATGGTGAATGGATGAGGTCCGATAAGGTACGGTATTTTACGCCACGCGATGAAGAACTCGCCGAGCTCCTGATGGGCATCGGCATCAAACGAAACGTCTCCAAAGTGCTTGTATACCTGGCGAATACCGAGGAAGCGACATCCCGCGACATCGAGCGCGGCACCGATCTCCGCCAGCCCGAGGTCAGCATCGCCATGCGCTACCTCAAAGAATGCGACTGGATCGAGACCCGCGAGAGCAAGTCGGAGAGCAAGGGGAGACCGGTGAAGATCTACACGCTCTCGCGCTCAATAACGGAGATCATGGATACGATCGAGAACGAAAAGAAGAAGGAAGCCCGGCATCAGTTAGACCTTATCCAGAAGATGCGGGAATGCATCTCAACGCAGTGATACGACACTGCAACCCTTCTCCTCACCGATTATAACCGCTATTTTTTCCGCATAGGCTGTGAAGAGGCCGCACTCCAGCGCACCGGGGATCGAGGCGATCTCCGCCTCCAGGCGCCCGGGATCCGCGATCGTCCCGAAATTGCAGTCGATGATGAAGTTGCCGTTGTCGGTGACGACCGGGCCGTCTTTCTTCACCCCTTCACGGAGAACCGGATCGGCGCCGAGCGCCGCAAGCCGGCGTGAGACCGTCTCCACGGCGAACGGGAGCACTTCGACCGGCACGGGCGCGTTCAGGACTTCGACCCTCTTCGTCCCGTCGACGACGATGAGAGCCCTCCTTGCCGCGTCGCAGACGCACTTCTCCCGGAGAAGCGCGGCTCCGCGCCCCTTGATCAGGCGGAGAGCGGGATCGACCTGGTCGGCCCCGTCGATGGCGATATCGAGTTCGGGATACTCGTCGAGACTCGTGAGGGAGATACCGTACCGGCGTGCCCGGATGGCCGCCTGGTAGGAGGTCGGGACGCCGACGATGGAGAGCCCCTCTTCTGCGATCCGCTCGCCCAGCCGCTCCATCGCGAAGAAGACGGTCGACCCGGTGCCGAGCCCGACGACCATCCCGTCATTGACCTCTTCCGCCGCGCGGTAGCCGGCATTCCGCTTCGATGCCGCCTGTTCTGCTGCACTCATGCTGTACCCTTCTCCTCCCGCTCAGATATGCATGCCGCCGAAGATGCTCTTGAGTTCGTCCGCGGCGGCATACGCCGTGCAGTCGAGGGTGATCGGCGTTATGGAGACGTTCCCCCTCTGCACTGCGTGCACGTCGGTCCCCTCCTCCGCATCCTCATAGAGCGGCCCGTCGATCCAGTAATAGGGGCGGCCGCGCGGGTCGAGGCGCTCCTCCACGCCGGTGTAGAAGAGTTTCTCGGCAAGGCGGGTGATCTCGTAGCCGCCACGCACCCGTGCGGGGATGTTCACGTTGATGACGTGAGCCTTTCCGGGGAACCCGTTTTGGAGAACCGTCTCGCAGACTTCGCGGACCACCCGCTTTGCGTCGGAGTACCGGTCGGTGATCCGCGAGGGGTCGTCGAACTTGTCGCCCTGGTCCTCCACCTGGAGCGAGAAGGCAAGGGACGGCACACCCTGGTTCGATGCCTCGAGTGCGGCCCCGACGGTCCCCGAGGTCATGATCGACTCAAACGAGAGGTTCTCGCCGATGTTGACCCCGCTGACCACGAGGTCGGGGTTTAAGCGAAGCGCAAAGAGCCCGATGATCACGGCATCGGTTGGTTTTCCGCCGACCGAGTAGGCGGTCACGCCGTTCATCGTCACCTGGTTCGCACGGATAGGCTCGAAGATGGAGATTGACCTTCCTACGGCGCTCTGCTGGGTCGCGGGCGCGACTACGGTGACGTCGGCGATCGGCGCGAGCGCGTCGTATGCCGCCCAGAGCCCCGTAGAGGTTATCCCATCGTCGTTGGTGAGCAGAATCTTGGGCTTCATCCTTGTCTATAGGGATGGTTCCCGCGCATCAAAAACCTGCCCGATCGTCAGGGTCAAGTCGTTTGCAGCTGACCTCTACTGCAATGAAGGTCTTTCTCGCCGAATACTCCGTATGCAACGACCCCGAGCTTGCCCCCGAAGGCGCCGCCATGCTCGCAGCGATACGCGATAGCTTTGAGCGGTGTGACTATGAGGTGGTGACGCCCGAGCGCCCCGACTTCGAGGGCGAGATCAAACGACTCGCGCCGGAGTGCGATGTGGGCCTGGTCATCGCGCCGGATCACCTCCTCTTCCGGTACACGCACCTCCTTGAGGGGCTGACCCACAACATCGGGTGCGGGAGCATGAACGCGGCGGTCTGTGCCAACAAACTGCGGGCGGCGGACATCCTCTCCCGGAACGGGATAGCCGTCCCCCCCGCAGCTGGTGTTGGGAAGAGGGTCGTCAAGCCGATCATGGGCTGCGGCGCCCTCGGTGTCCGGCTGACGGACGAGGAGCCGGGGGCCGGCGAGTTTGCACAGGCCTACGTCGAAGGAGAGGCGCTGAGTGTGAGCCTTGTGGGGAGCCGGGTGACCGGCAACGTCTGCGAGTACTACACGGGCGCCCCGGCGCTCCCGCTCGCCGTCAACCGGCAGGAGATCGCCGTCGCAGACGACGGGAGGTTCCTCTACCTCGGTGGCGAGACGCCCGTCCATCCAGAGCGCGAGGGAGAGATCGTCGAGACCGCCATCCGGGCGATGAACGTCCTCGGGTGCCAGGGGTACGTCGGGGTTGATGTCATCGTCGGCGACCGGATCTACGTCGTGGACGTCAACCCGCGGCCCACGACCAGCCTGGTCGGCATCGCGGCCGTCATGGAGGAGGAGATCGCCGATATCCTCGTCAGGGCGTCGCACGGCGAGGCGCCGGCGGAGGTGCACCTCTCCGGGAGGGTGCGGTTCGACAAGGACGGGGGGCTTCACCGGCTATGATCGGGATCGATGTCGGCGGTGCGAACCTCAAGGTCGTCGACGACGCCGGCGTGAATATCCACTACTGCCCCCTCTGGCAGGGCGCACCGCTTGCCGAACTCCTCAAGCCGTATGCCGGACAACCCGCCGCCGTGGTGATGAGCGGGGAACTCGCCGACTGCTTTGCGAGCAAGATGGACGGCATCCGGTGGATCGTCGGGGCGGTGCAGGAGATCTTCCCCGACGCCGTCTTCTACGGCACCGACGCGGCGTTCCATACCCGGCCGGTCCCTGCCCTTGCCGCCGCGAACTGGCTGGCTTCGGCCGACTACCTGCGGGAACGCTACGCCGACGCGGTGCTCCTCGACGTGGGAAGCACCACCGCCGACGTCATCCCCTTGAACCGTTTTGACGACCTCAAAGGGCTGACCGACACCCGGCGGCTGCAGGAGCAGTACCTCGTCTACACCGGCATGCTCCGGACGAACGTCGCGACGCTGGTCTCGTCGGTCACGCTCGACGGGACGGCGACCCCGGTGAGCACCGAGTACTTCGCCGCAAGCGCCGACGCCCACCTCGTGCTCGGCCATATCACCCCGGAGGACTACACCTCCCCTGCACCCGATGGCGGCGAAAAGACCTCTGAGGCGGCGCTCCGGAGGCTTGCCCGGGTGGTCTGCGCCGACCTCGACGAGATCGGGCGGGACGGGGCGCTGGCGGTCGCCCGGGAGTTCTGGGATGTCCAGCGAACGCTGATCGCCCGTGCAGTCGATCATGCGGTATCCCGGAGCGGTGCCGGGCGGATCATCACGGCCGGGATCGGGGCGGACCTCTTTGCCCGCGAACTCGGCGGCGTTACGCTTGAGGAGGAGATCGGGGAGGTCTCGGACGCATTGCCGGCATACGCCGTTAGGGAGGTGGCGCTACGGCAATCCGGTGGAGCCTGACCCTTCTTCTGCTTGTGATATCGATCGCCGTCACGGCCGTATCGCTGGTGTTAGGATTCCCGTTCTTCTTTCTCTTCCTGTTCATTCCGCTGATCCCGCTCTTCGGGCGCCGCCCTGCCGTGAAGCGGTGCCCTGCCTGCGGGTGGGAAACCACAGGCAGCGAGCGCTTCTGCCCCTACGATGGGACGCCGCTCGCGGTCGAGGGTGAAGGTGGCGAGGTTTAAGAGGGAGAGCGGTAACAGGAAGCCAAAGAGGTCGGTCGCGCGGATCGTCCCGAAGTCGCGGGAGGCGTAGTTCCGGATCGTCCCCCGGTCGACGACGATCCCCATCGCCCGCAGGTGCTGCGCCACCTGGTTATAGGGCATCTGCTGTGCGAGGAGGAGGCAGAGGTCGACGACGGGCGCCGCGAGGCGGGTGTCGGGGTAGAAGGGCGCGTCCGCATAACAGAGGGCGCCGCAGTCCTGGCAGTAGAACCGCTTCACGAAGACCCGGATGGTGCGCTCTTTTTCGTTGTCGAGTATGACGGCAAACCGCTTTGCCCGCATGTCGTGCCCGATCACCTGGCCTCCGCATGACGGGCAGGCGTCGAGATCGTCGAATATCACGCCGTCCATCGACGCGAGGGCGTTTCCCACCAGGTCGATGAGCATCGGTGGGATCGGCAGTGTCTTCTTTGCGATGGCAACTCTCCCCTGTGCAGTTGTTATGGAGGGGTATGCGCCCACCAATAATAACATCTCTCATTGAAAGGGGGTGGGCGCCATGATGTTCGTTGCAGCCCGCAGGAGGGTACCCCGGGGAACGCCGTTTTTTGCCATTTCAGCCCGTATAAATTCTATCCTGGGAGTATCTGGCCCTTGAGCGTCCGGAGATGCCGCCGCCCGGGCATCGGTTCAGCACTTGTGTCTATTCAAGGTTTCGGTTGGAGCCGATATTTAGGCCACTCTCATGCGTGAAAATTGATATCTGGTGGATGTGGATTCTTTTCTAACTTTCAGCGCCGCCGATGTGGTTGTGGCGAAATTGGTTAACTGCCATAATTTAAGTAGCTTAACACCTGATTGCTGGTTTGTCACTGAGGTGACAAAAAACATGGCGCTGAAGTCTGGTGCTACACCGTGCCCTTACTGCGGTACGGAGTGCAGTTTCAACCTCGCCGTCCAGGACGGCAGAGCTGCCGGCACGGCGCCGTATCGTTATTCACCCGTGGACGAAGAAAAAGTCCACCCGAAGGGCACGTACGCTCACGACAGTCCGACGGATATCCCGCTTGCGCTCTCCTCCCATGGTATCAGAGCCGAGGGCGACACTATGTTCGAGCCCACGCTCGGGAGGACGGCCTACGCTAACTAACCTTCATTTGCATAACGCGTTATTCCGGAGCGCATCCCTGATCCGGCTTATTTGGTGTTCCGGAATGAACGATCCAGCAAGAATCGCTGAGATCATGTCGGGAGTCCGGCATGATGTATGGTTAAACCCATACTTATTCACCAAAACTGGGTGTGTTAAGCACTATGGTTAAATATTCTGAATCTAGTACTTCTATGTATCCGAGGTTTTAACCATGGATCTCAAGTATGTACAGACCACATGCCCGTACTGCGGTACCGGGTGCAGCTTCAACCTCGTCGTGAAGGACGGGAAGGTTGTCGGCACACAACCTTACAAGCGTTCTCCGGTCAACGAGGGAAAAGTCTGCCCCAAGGGCACTTACGCTCATGAGTTCGTGAACAGCCCGGACCGTCTCACGAAGCCGCTCATCAAGAAGGACGGCAAATTCGTCGAGGCGACCTGGGATGAGGCCTACGACCTGATCGTCCAGAAGTTCAAGTCGTACAAGCCCGATGAGTTTGCGGCGCTCGCATCTGCCCGCGTCTCGAACGAAGAGAACTACCTGATGATGAAGTTCGCCCGCGGCGTCATGAAGTCCCGGCACATCGACCACTGCGCCCGGCTCTGCCACGCGTCCACCGTCGCCGGCCTTGCCGCCTCGTTCGGCTCCGGTGCGATGACCAACTCCATCGGCGACATCGCCGAGTCGAAGTGCGTCTTCGTCATTGGGTCCAACACCTTCGAGCAGCACCCGCTCATCGGCCGCAAGATCGTGCAGGCCAAGATGAACGGCGCAAAGGTCATCTACGCCGACCCGCGCTACACCGCGACCGCCCGGCAGGCCGACCTCTACATGCAGTTCGTCTCCGGCACCGACGTTGCGATCTTAAACGGCCTGATGCAGGAGATCATCAAGAACGGCTGGGAGGACAAGGAGTTCATCGAGAAGCGGACGAAGGACTTCGAGAAACTCAAGGAAGTCGTCATGAAGGAGGACTACAGCCTTGAGAACGTCTCGAAGATCTCCGGCATCCCCGTCGACCAGCTCAAGCAGGCTGCCGAGTGGCTCGGCACCACGAAGCCCGGCGCGATCCTCTACTCGATGGGCATCACCCAGCACACCGTCGGTGTCGACAACGTCCGGTCGGTCGCGAACCTCCAGATGCTCCTCGGCAACCTGGGCAAGCCCGGCGCCGGCGTGAACGCGCTCCGTGGCCAGAACAACGTCCAGGGCGCCTGCGACATGGGTGCGCTCCCGGTCGTCTTCACCGGCTACCAGAAGGTCATCGACGAGGCCGCCCACAAGAAGTTCGCCGACGCCTGGGGCTTCCCCGACGGCATCTGCGAGCCGAAGAACGGCTACGAAGTCACCGTCATGATGGACGTCCTCACCGACAACCCCGGTGAACTCAAGTGCATGTACATCATGGGTGAGAACCCGATGATCTCCGACCCGGACATCAACCACGTCCGGCACGCGCTCGAGAGCCTGGAGTTCCTCGTGGTCCAGGACATCTTCATGACCGAGACCGCCGAACTCGCCGACGTCGTGCTGCCTGCGGCATGCTACGCGGAGCGTGACGGCACCCAGACCAGCACCGAGCGCCGTGTTCAGCTGTGGCGCAAGGCCCAGAACCCGCCCGGCGAGGCGAAGGAAGACTGGCAGATCATCTGCGAACTCGCGGCAAAGATGGGCTACGCCGCCCAGTTCCCCTACCAGAATGTTGAGGAGATCTTCAACGAGATTGCAAAGGTCACCCCGTCCTACGCCGGCATGACCTACGAGCGGCTCAACCGGCCCGAAGCCCTTCACTGGCCCTGCCCGACCACCGACCACCCGGGAACCCCGATCCTCCACCGGGAGCGGTTCGCCCACCCCGACGGTCTGGGTGTCTTCGCCCCGATCGAGTGGAAACCCCCGGCGGAAGTCCCCGACGCGGAGTATCCGTTCGTGCTCACGACCGGCCGTATCCTCTGGCACTGGCACACCGGCTCGATGACCCGCCGGTCCGCGACGCTTGACAGTGAAGTCCCGACGGGCTGGATCGAGATCAACCCCGAGGACGCGAAGGCGCTCGGCATCAAGGACAAAGAGATGGTCCGGGCATCCACCCGCCGCGGCTCGATCGATGTCCCGGCAAAGGTGACGAAGGACATCATGAAGGGTGTCATGTTCATGCCGTTCCACTTCGTCGAGTGTGCGGCAAACGTCCTGACGAACAACGCACTCGACCCGATCGCAAAGATCCCTGAGTTCAAGGCCTGTGCTGTGAAGGTCGAGAAGATTACGGAGGCCTGAAAATGGCAGCAAAAGGCGATATGGTCTACGCATGGGCAGCCGATGCCGCCTGCCAGGAGAAGGGCGAGTGTGGCGGAGCGGTCACCGCTCTGCTGACGCACGCGCTCAAGTCCGGCATGGTGGACGCTGTCCTTGCCGTAAAGAAGGGACAGGATCTCTACGACGCCGTCCCCACGCTCATCACCGACCCGGCCGAGATCGGACAGACGGCAGGCTCGCTCCACTGTGGAACGCTCCTGCTCTCGAAGCTGGTCAAGAACTACCTCGACGGTGCCGCGAATATGCGGATCGCCGTCCCGGTGAAAGGTTGCGACGCAATGGGCCTGTACGAGCTTGCAAAGCGCAACCAGGTCAACCTGGACAACGTCGTGATGATCGGCCTCAACTGCGGTGGGTCCGTAAGCCCGGTCTCCGCCCGGAAGATGATCGCCGAGAAGTTCGGGGTCGACCCCGACGACGTCGTCAAGGAAGAGATCGACAAGGGCCAGTTCATCATCGTCACGAAGGACGGCCAGCACAAGGGCATCTCGATCGACGAGCTCGAGGAAGAGGGCTTCGGCCGCCGCTCGAACTGCCGCCGCTGCAAGATGAAAGTCCCGCGCCAGGCGGACCTCGCCTGCGGCAACTGGGGCGTCATCGGCGACAAGGCCGGTAAGGCCACGTTCGTTGAGGTCTGCTCCGAGAAGGGCGCAAACCTCCTCGACGGTGCCGTGAAGGCAGGGGAGATCAAGACCGAACCCGCGAACCCGAAGGGTATCGAGATCCGCGGCAAGGTCGAGAACGCGATGCTGAAACTCGGCGACAAGTGGCGGGCACGCTACTTCGAGGGCCTCGGCGAGGGCAAAGACCGTCTGAAGAAGATCATGGACGAGACCAGCCGGTGCATCAAGTGCTACGCCTGCATCGAGAACTGCCCGATCTGCTACTGTGTCGAGTGCAGCACGAAGAAGGCATACCTGGTCGAGCCCGGTCAGGTTCCGCCGCCCTTCATGTTCCACCTGATCCGCTACGCCCACATCTCTGACTCGTGTATCAACTGCGGCCAGTGCGAGGAGAACTGCGCGATGGATATCCCGAACGCGCTCTTCATGCACGCTCTGCAGGTTGACCTTCAGGAGATGTTCGGCCATACCCCGGGTGTGGACATGGAGCTCCCGGTCCTCGCGCTCGTCGAGGAGCAGGCGGAGCGCAAGCGTCTCTCCGACACCGGCGACGATCAGATCTTCAACATCTTCGCGTAAGGAGAAATCTCTCCCTCTTTTTTTGGCAGGCTGCGGCCGGTTAGCGGCGGCAGGCAGGAACCCGCATCTGGAACTGCAGGTGAATATGGCTCTATCCCCGTTTAACCACGGTTATTCGTGCGAAAAAAGAGAGCGCCCCGCTCACGGAACCGCGTGGGAGAGGGCCGGGATGGTGCTCTGGCCGGAGATGGTCTCCTCGTGGCCGTCAGGGAACCGGACCACCGTCAGGTCGGGGGAGAAATCGGCCTCGACAAGCGGTGCGAACCAGTAACGGTCGAGCACCGCCTGGGCCCCGGTGAGGTCAAGCCCCGGTGTCGAGTAAACGTTTCCGCCATTGGTGCTGTTGACCCTTGCAAAGTCCCGGACCATGAACTCGGCGACGTCGCTCTCGGCCGAGGTCACCGTTACGGGAACCCCCAGCGCATCCTCGAGCGCGGCCTTCAGCTCCTGCTCCGGTTCGGCAATCTTGAAGAAGACGGCAATCCTCTCGATCCACGAGAGGGTGTAGTTAAAGGTGATCTCCGCGCTCCCGTCCTCCTCCACGGCAATCACAAGGCTGTCTGCACTAAATGCCCCGGCCGGTGCTGCCATAACCGCCAGGATCAGGAGGGAAGCGACCAGAATTCCGCGTCTCATTCGTGTACCTCAAACAGCTATACGCCGTTTGCATGGATAAATTTTTGGAAGAGGCCTGCTCTATCGCACGCTATCTTCCAGCCGCTCCGTCCACCGGCGGGGAGACCCGGCCCGGACCGCGCCCTACGCGTCCCTCTCCCTGCAGGCATCGCTGCCCTACTGTCAATGCACCCGCAGCCAGAGGTGCAGGTCACGGTAACCAACGTCGGTGAGGTTGTTTGTGGGAATAGCGTCCGGGGGCGCCTCCTTGAAGAGGAGGAACTCGATTCTGTTTGTATTCGAGTCCGTGACCCGGAAGGTGTAGGGCTGCTCCACTGTCTGGTTATGCGGCACCGTGACGGCGAACCGGTCCAGAAGCGTCGCCGAGACGATTGTCGACTGGTTTGTCGCGTTATTGAACCTGCTCTCTACGGCAAACGTCTCCACCGTGTAGGTGATGTCCCGGTACTCGTGGTTCCCGATTCCAATGATGACCGTCTGCGGCGTTCCGGCCATGAACTCGGTCGGATACTCGGCAGCCTTCCCCTTCGGCCCGAGGATGTAAAATTCGGTGAACTTCTCGCCCTCTTTCGGAACCGCGATGATGAAGACCGTCGTTGCCGCGGCCACGAGGACGGCGGCAATAAGGACGATGCTCAAGACCCGGTCGGTCCGGGATACGGAGCCGCCGGTGAACTCCTCTTTCATCGTGGCGAGGTATGCGCCGACCGGGACGGTGAAGCGGTTCTCCCCCGGCAGTTCTCGGCGCCGGAACTGAGCGATAAAGCCGACAACGAGGCTGAATATCACGAGAGTGACGACGATGGGGTCGAGCCGGATCCCCCATGGCGTATAATTGAGCGCGAGGCCCAGAAGCGGCACGATTGCGATGGAAAGCCCCATCGACAGGGCAACACGCTCCAGTCCTTCAAGGTCACCGTTTGCCGGGAAGAGGGCGGCGATCAGGAGGTAGCCGGGGACAAAGAGGATGAGCGGCAGGACAAAAACCACGCGGAGGGGGCTCTCGCTGATGACCGGCACGTAAATACCGGCAAGGGCGAGGAAGATCCACAGGTAGATGCTTTTTAAGTCCAGCGGGATGGCGCGGGGGTCCAGAGAACCGATGATATGGCCTGCGGTGGTTTCGGGCGTCATTCTGCTACTCCATAAAAACGCATGCTATAAATATGTTCTCCGGGAGCGCCCTCCTGCCCCGGCAACGGTTCCACTTCCGGTTCGCCTCTGTCGGGTCCTTGAGCGACGCGTTTGCCCTATACACTCCGGAAAAGATCAGCATCTTTTAATCGAAGGGCGACCAACCCGCAATCATATGCCCCGGGAGGACAGGGACGAACAGGCTTTCACGGGACTCGAGGCTGCCATCGTCTTCATCGCCTTCATCGTCGTCGCGTCAGTCTTTGCATACACCGTTCTCGGGGTGGGCATGACCACATCGCAGAAGAGCCAGGAGACGATGCATGCCGCGCTCGGCGAAGCCGGGTCCGCTCTCCGCCCGGGGTACACGGTTATCGCCAAACTGGACAACGATCAGGGCAACCTTGACTTCATAGAGTTCGACCTGGAGACCGCGACCGATCTCGCCGTGATCGACATGGGACGCATGACCTATACCGTCGCCACAAAAGAGGCTCTTGTCACGTTCCCTCCGGGCGACTCCGCCGTAACCGTAACCTGGCGGTACCGAAGAGATGCCGGAGGCGACCTCCTTGAACCGGGCGAGGTCGCCACGGTGAAACTGATAGTAGGTTCAGCGGGCATCCGGCGGGGAGATACGTTTACCCTCGATATGATCGCCGCAGATGGCGCGACCGTTTCGTTGACCAGAACAGTCCCCGCGGGCGTTGAGAAGAATGTCTACCTCGAACTCTTCTGATCCGGCGAGTCCCGAATGCCGGGGCCTGCCGGAGACCGGATTCACCGGGCTCGAGGCGGCGATCGTACTCATCGCGTTCGTCGTCGTTGCAGCCGTATTCGGGTATGTCGTCCTGATGGCGGGTATTCTCTTCTCGGAGGAGAGTCAGTCCACCGTCCATAAGGGCATCCATGAGGCAGGGTCGAGTGTCACCCTGACCGGCACCGTCTACGGTGTCAGCAACGCTCGCGAACGCATTGATTTTGTCATCATTCCGGTCGGGCTCACGGCCGGCGGCGAGCCGATCGATATCACCACGGTATCTGTCCGTTTTATCGGCCTGGCACACAGGGAGATGATCTCCCAGAACGTACCCCTCATCGACGTCTTTCCCGGGCGCGGTAAGTGGAGCGTCCAGGAGCGGTTCAATGCCGACTCCGACGTTCTTCTCGAGGCCGGGGAGCAGTACGTGTTGAACATTTCACCGAATGTCAGGACCGATTGCAAGCCGTACCGATCGTTTGCCATCGAGATCAAACCGGCGGGGAGGGCGGCGCTCCGGGTGGAGAGGACCGTCCCGGGCAGCATCGATAGGATCACCGTCCTCAACTGATGGCTCTACCCGGCATTCAGGAGGTCATGGTGCCTGATCACGGCGATCACACCGATGGCCCCCACCGCTGCAAGCAGCAGATAGTCCTCCGGCCCCGCGCCGGCCATCAGGATGCTCTCCGGGATGCCGGCCACCAGGGCATAGAGAGAGGCGAGGGCCAGAATTCCCACGAGCGGGATAGAGACGCGGACGATTGTCGCGGCGATGCCGAGATCGGGGCATCTGCCCCGGCAGGCGGCGAGCGCTATTCCGGCCGATGCCGCGAGGAATACCCACTCGGAGAGCGAGGAGACCTCGGCAAGGATGGCGCCGCCGAAGTAGTTGGTGAACTCGTACGGCTCGTACGGGCCGAAGAGCGGGAAGTACCAGGTGACGGGGAGCGCCCACATCGCGTCGAGAACCTGGTGGGAGAACACTCCCGCCGCGACGGCGAGGAGCGCAACCGACTCCCGTCTCCGGTGCAGGGCGATGCCTGCAACTGTGAGGATCATGAGAAAGAGCAGCCCGTGCGCAAAGAGCCGCCCGGAGTTGAGAGACTCCGCAAGAAGGACGTGGCCCACCGGTTTATCGAGCAGGTCGGGAAGGACGGCCCCGAGGGCGGCAAAGCCGATGAGCCGCCGGTCGCCCAGGCGTCCGGTGAGTGCGAGGCCCAGGACAAGGCCGAGGAAGAGGTGGCAGGCAACGAACATTTTTTTATAACAATGATGCCGATCGGTTATATCACTGCTGTTCGGAGCGGAGCAAACGATATTGGTGGAGAGAGCCGATAATTCTCCGGATTATGGCAGCACTTGATCGGCAGGAGATCCTCATCCTCTTCGCCTCTTTCCTCATCGGCAGCATGGCGGGGTGGTGGAGCCGCACGCACTGGGATAACGGCCTCATTGCAGTCGTAGCGACACTTGCCGGAACCGTAGCCGGCTACCTCATCATCGTGACCGTTCTCCGGGCTGCGGGTCACCCGGTCGGGTAGCCGGCGTGGAAGGGGCACTCCTCCCGCAGGCATTCGCGGTTGAGATCGCTGAACTCGCACCGCACCGTCTCTTCTGCCGGGAGGCTCACCCCGAACCGCTCGAAAAGAAACGTAATCGCGGTGCTGATGGCGAGCCACGAGTCGCGCTTGCAGCACCGGGGGCCGCCGTGGCGGGCTATCGCCATCAGGCTCCGTGCGGTCATCTGATTAGCAAGCGACCATTCCTGCTTCTTCAAGGGCGTGGAGCCGGTGATCAGGCTCACGAAGATGCCGGTGCCGACTGCCGCCCCGCAGGTGCCGTGGGTCCCGCAAAACCCTCCCGGGACCGCACCGGCCCGTGCACGCGCCTGCCGGAGTAGCGGCCCCTTTCTCCCCGGCTCCCCCTGGTGGTTGCAGAAGGCGGCGATGAGGGATGCGGGAACGAGGAAGTGGTGCTCCGGCCCGTGCATCCTGACCGCCGGATGCCGCATCAGGATACAGGCGATGGCAAGCGGGTCCTCGAGGTCCGTTGCGATGCAGAACTCCTCGATGAGGTCGAGCGCCTCTAGGCCGTGGCACCGGTCGCAGACGAAGTGCCCGGCTTCGCAGGCGACCGCAGTGCTCACGACCTCCCCGCAGACGGCGCACGCAAGGTCGCGGGGCTCCCCGCCGTAGACGAGATCCCCGCCGCAGATCAGGCACCCTGCCTTATGCTCCATGATAGTGATGTATGTCGCCGTATCCTATAATCCTCCGGCCCGGCGGATCACGTGGCCGCGGGTTGGCCGGAGCAGTGTATCTGGCCGGGTTCGTCTTCTTGCAGGGGTTTTGTTCCCTGCTCTTCCCGCACCTGCCCGTCCTCGACCGTGAGGACGCGGTCGGCGAGGGTCAGGAGCGACGGGCGGTGGGTGATGAGGATGGTCGTCCGGTCCCGGACGAGGAGCCGGAGCGTCCGGCAGATCTGCTCTTCGGTCTGCATGTCGAGCGCGGACGTGGGTTCGTCGAGGATGAGGATGGGAGCATCTTTGAGGAACGCCCGTGCGATGGCGACCCGCTGTCGCTGGCCGACGGAGAGCTGCGTCCCGCGTTCTCCGACGATCGTCCGGTACCCGTCCGGGAACCCCATGATCTCGTCGTGGATCTGCGCCTTCCGTGCGGCCCTGACGACCTCTTCGAACGTGGCTTCGGGCCTGCTGTAGCGGATGTTCTCCTCAATGGTGGTGTGGAAGAGGAAGAGGTCCTGCGAGACGAGTGAGACCTGCCGCCGCAGCCACCTCGGATCGAGCGACGCGAGGTCGCGGCCGTCGAGGGTGATGATCCCCTCCTGTGGTGAGAACGCCCGGAGGATCAGGTTCACGAGCGTCGTCTTCCCTGCACCGGTCCGCCCGATGATGGCGACCACCTCGCCGGGCCGGACGACGAAGTTCACGTCCCGAAGAATTGGTTCCGACTCCGCATAGCCGAACCAGACACCGGAGAACTCGATCCTGCCCTGCACCACGGTGGGTGCGATCCCGCCGGCACCTGAAGTTCTCCCTGACTCGCCGTGCATCGCAAAGAGGTCGCGCAGTCGTGCGGCGGATGTCGCCGCGGGCTGCATGACGACGGGGAAGGCGAAGAAGGTGTTGACCGTGGGGGCGAACGTCACGATGTAGACCGCGAACGCGACGAAGTCCCCGACGGTCATGCCGCCGGCAAGCACCTCGTTCCCGCCGACCCAGAAGACGGCGATCAACATGAGCGACATCGTGCCAATCCTGAAGTACTCCGAGAGCGCCGAGAGCATCGTGTTCCTGATCCGGGCGTCGACCATATTCCGAAGTGTCCCGGAGACCCTGCGCACCTCACGGTCCTCTGCGGCGTGCGACTTGACGGTGTCGATCCCGGAGATCACCTCCTGGAGATCCCGCGAGACGTAGGCCTGTCGTTCGCGCTCCCGGTGGGTGGCGGCGCGGATCCGCCGGATAAAGACGGCGTTGACCAGCAGGTAGAGGGGAATAAAGGCGACGACGACGAGGGTCAACTTGAGGTTTAAGATGCAGAGGATGGCGAAGGTGAAGGCGACGTAGAGAGCGTTTGCGATGCTCTGGGGTAGGTACTGTGAGACAGTATACTGCAGGATCTGGACGTCGTCGGAGAGGCGCGACATGATGTAGCCGGTCTGCTGCGACTTGAAGTACGAGAGCGGGAAACTTAAGACGTGCTCGACAAGAGCGGTCTGGAGATTGAAGGCATACCCTTCCCGAAACCGGGCGGTCCAGTAGTTCCGCAAGAGATCCATGCCTCCGGTGAAGAGCCCGAGCAGCAGAAGGGCGATGATGAGTGCATTGAGCGAGGAGAGGGTCCCTGCGGCGCCTGCAAGGAGGGAGTCGGTGGCCGGTCTCTCTCCGAGCAGGATGTTGTCGATGAAGAACTTGATGCTGAGTGGGAGGATGGTCTTTGCGGCCGAGACGAGAGCGGTCGCTACGAGGGCCAGCACGCCCACGCTCCAGATGGGCCGGGCGAACCGGAGGAAGAAGACGAAGTCGGAGAACTGGAGGTCTCTCCTTGTCTTCACCGGCTGGCGCATGATATCCCGGGTGAAGGCGACGGTACGTCGACAGTAATCAGTGATGCTCATGGTATACCGGTCCGGTTCCGGAGCAGCGAGTCTGAGGCCGGATTCCGGAGGGCTGCCACCCGGTCTCCCGCCGCGTCTCCGTTCCAGTTCCATACCCTCCTCGCGTATAATACCTCTGCTCCGGGGGCCGGGGTAAACCGAAACGGATAACAGCCGGCGAAATGAGATCGACGCATGGTATCGCGTGCCGTAGCCAGACGCTTCTACGGGGCGGTTGTGGGAGCGGCGGTGATCGGTGCAGCCTCACTCCTTGGTCTCCTGAAGGTCCTCCCCGGGTCGTTTGAAATAGTGGCGTTCCTCTTTTGCGGAGGGCTCATTGCCGGGCTTCTCACCCCGGGCTCGGTGAAGGACGGAGCCATCACCGGCGCCGTCTGCGGGGTGCTCGTGGCCCTGCTTGCAGCCTCTACGATAACCCTCATGAGCCTGGTGGAGAACAACCCGCAGTATCCCCCGTTCTGGATGACTTTCCTCTTCTACGCCCTCATCCTCACGGCGCTCCTCCTCCCCTACAGCGCCGTCGGCGGAGCGGGCGGGACGGCGGTGCGAAACGGCATCGGGAGAGGAGGCACTGCCGACGGCCACGGACGGGGCCGGTGGCTCGGGATCGGCATCGGGACGGCCGTCATCGCCGGTTCGGCTCTCGTGCTCGTCTTTATCGCCCCGTTCGTCGTGATCGTTCCGCTCGCCGGCGGATTCATCGCAGGATATTCCGCCGGGACCCGGCCGGAAGACGGCCTCGAGGCCGGGCTTGTCGCGGCGCTCTTCGGGACCGGTCTTTTCTTGCTCCCGATGCTCTGGACGGCGTCCCATGGAACGGGGTTCGCCGCCGGGCTTGCCGGGATGGTCGCCATCGCGCTGGGACTGCTCTTTCCGCTCCTCGGGACCGCCGGGGGGGTTGCCGGCGCGGTTGTGCGGCAGAGTTTCGGGAAAAGAGCAGGACAAGAACTTGAAAGGGCCTGAGGATTAAGGGGAGGCTCCCCTCACCCCCCGTAAAATTTGCTCGCGATCTTGTAGAGGTCCATATCCACCGTCTTGAGATTTGCCAATGCACCACCCGATAAGCCTACGGGCGGCCGGGGCAAATCGGAAAGCCTATCGCACGGTACGGTGAGAGTCTCCCATGGTCTCATTCGACGCTCGCCGATTTTCCGGGGTGATTCCGGGAGCGGTGGCAGGCGGCGGCCTCTTTCTTCTCGGCCGGTCGGGTCTCCTCCCGGACCCGGTCGTGACGGTGGCCTTCCTCTTTTGCGGGGGTTTCATCGCCGGTCTCTTCACCCCGGGAACGGCGAAGGACGGCGCGGTTGCCGGCGCCGTCTGTGGCGTGATCGTGGCGCTGATCGCGGCGGCGTTCACGAGCCTGGCGGAGGGAGACCCTTCGGTCCTGTCAACCTTTGCGTTCTACGCCCTGTTCTTCACGGGGCTCCTCCTCCCCTACAACGCCATCGGCGGGGCAGCGGGAAGAGCGGTGCGCAGCGCTCTCCAGAGAGACGGTGCCGCCGGGACGGACGAAGGGGGCGGGCGGCGCGGGATCGCCGTCGGCACGGCCGCCATCGTCGGTCTGGCCCTCGCACCCGGTCTGCTGACCGTCGTCACCGGCCTGGCCTTCGTATCCGGTCTTCTCTCTCTGCTGCTGGTCGTGGCCGCACCGTTTGTCGGAGGATTCATCGCGGGGTATGCCTCCGGGGGCAGGCCAAAAGACGGCCTCGAGGCCGGTTTTGTCACGGCACTCTTCGGGATCGGCCCCCTCGCCTTTATTCCGCTGCTCTGGACCGCGCTGCACGATTTCGGGTTTGCCGGCGTGTTCGAGGGGATGGTCGTGATCGCCCTGGTATACTTCTTCACCCTCCTCGGGACCGCCGGGGGGGTTGCCGGCGCGGTTGCGCGGGGGAGTTTTGGTGAAGGTACGGGTGATGGTGGGGCGGGTTGAAGAGATCGGTTCCGATAGCCTCAGGCTAATTCGCACGTGGGGGACAGATGTAATCTTCCGGGCAAGGTCTCTCTTGGGGGGGGACCCCCTTCCCACCTGACGGTGGTCAAGCTCCGGGCGTTCCGCCCATCGCACTCCCCGTCAGCCCCACCCCCCGTGGCGATATCCACCACGGTCCACTACACAGGGTCAGCCACGGACAAAACAGGTTTGGGTTACCCCGAAGTCCCACCAACGTATCTAACAACCAATCCCTCTAGTGGACCACTGCACCTAAATTTTCACATAACGTCGCCTCATGCGAAGCCGCGAAAATCACTAAAATGCTACCCAATCTTCCTTTCGCGTCCTTCGCGGCTTCGCGTGAGATGACAATTCCCACACCAAGATCAACAAAAGGTGAAATGGTGTACTAGGCTGTAGAGCGACTTGGTGATCTGGTACACTCAGTTTTTGCCAATTTCAGTTGGTCAACATTTCGTCGACGGCTTTCGTGGGCGTATCGCCACGCACTGCCCCTGCATCTTAAGGGCGGGGGCGAAGTTTCGAAGGAGAACAGTTTGAGCAACCGCAGATGCGGAAGCGGGGGGCCTAATGAAAGGCTCCATCACCCCCCGTAAAAGATGCTCGCGATCTTGTAGAGATCCATATCCACCGTCTTGAGGTTCGCCACCGCCTCCTCGATCGGGACCGCGACGATATCATTCCCCCGGAGCGCGACCATCTTCCCGAAATCCTTCTCCCTGATGAGGTCCGCCGCCGCCACCCCGAACCGGGTCGCGAGCACCCGGTCGTGCGCCGTCGGCGACCCGCCGCGCTGGATGTGCCCGAGCACCGTCACCCGCACCTCCATATCGAGTCGCTTTTCGAGTTCGTCGCGCAGGTAGTTCCCCACCCCACCGAGCGTCACATGACCGAACTCGTCCGTCCGGGCGGACTGCGTGATCGCCTCGGCCATCCCCTTCGGCTGGGCGCCCTCGGCGACCACGACGATGCTGAACTTCTTCCCGCGCTCGTAGCGAGCCCGGAGATGGTGGGTGACCTCGTCGAGGTCGAACGGGATCTCCGGGATCAGGATCTCGTCTGCTCCACCCGCGATCCCGGCCACAGTCGCGATCCACCCGGCATGCCGCCCCATCACCTCCACCACCATGACCCGGTGGTGCGACTCCGCCGTCGTGTGGAGGCGGTCGATAGCCTCCGTCACGATCGAGACGGCGGTGTCGAACCCGAAGGTGTAGTCGGTCGCGGCGACGTCGTTGTCGATGGTCTTTGGGACCCCGACGACCGGGATGCCCATCTTCGAGAGTTTGTTCGCGACGCCGAGGGTATCCTCGCCGCCGATCGCGACGATCGCGTCGATCCCGAACTTCCTGATGTTGTCGCGCAGCCGCTGGACGTCGGCCTCGTTCTTGAAAGGGTTCGTCCGCGACGTCCCGAGGATCGTCCCGCCCTTCGGGAGGATCCCCGTCACCGAGTAGTCGGTGAGCGGCTCGACGTTCCCGGTGACCAGACCGAGCCACCCGTCCCGGATCCCGATCGCGTCGAACCCGTACTTCGCCCCCGTCCGCACAACCGCCCGGATCACTGCGTTCAGGCCCGGGCAGTCTCCTCCCCCGGTGAGGATGCCGACCGTCGTCATACCCTCACTGCCCTCCCTTCTCCCTTGTAGATCCTGATCGCTTCGTCGACGCTCGCATCGTCGAGGGTGATCGCCGATATCGCGTTGCAGAACCGGACGGCCTCGTCGAGCGGCCGCTGGTGGATGTTTCTCCCGGTCGCGTTCCCGACCGTGCCGCCGACGTGGATCTGGTCGTAGAGTTGCTGCAGGAACTCCGGCGCGGCGGCGTGCGACCCGCCCGCACAGACGACGCCCGTCCTGCCGCCGGCCGCCACCGCCTCCCGGAGCAGCGCTGCGTCCATCGTGCCGCCCACCTTCGGCGGGTTCACCTTCACGAAGTCGCTCCCGAGGGCCGCCGCGACCCCCGCCGCGCCCGCGATCAGGTGCGGGTCGCGCTCGTCCTTGACCGCTTTGCCCCGGGGGTACATCCAGAGCACAGTGATGAGCCCGTTCGCGTGCGCGTTGTTGATGATCTGCGCCGCCTGGAAGAGCATCATCGGCTCGTACTCGCTCCCGAGGTAGACCGTGTAGCCGACGCCGAGGATTGAAAGCCCCGTCCGGTCGCGGAGGTCGACG